>MGMG01000059.1 GCA_001796355.1 Chloroflexi bacterium GWB2_54_36
AATATAACAGTTATTGTTACCTATAGCTGAGATCCTTCGACTTGACGACCTCACTCGCAGAGTGCCTCCCCGGAAGGACACCGGGACGGTGTGACAGGCATGGAATGGTCCCGCTGGCTGAGCCTGCCTGCACTGAGCCCGTCGATGTGTCGAAGCCCGGTGGCTACCCTTCGACAAGCTCAATCGCAGATTGTCCCACCCGCAAGGTGCTCTGTGAGTGCGGGCAGGGTGACACAGTTTGTCAGGGCATCTGCAGGGTGACAACAAATCCAACCGGTTTATCCCTTTTTAGTCTAGCTATGTTAAAATTTTTGCCATCATGGCGAATGCATTTATATCCGTTGAAAATGTCCATTTTCAGCACCCGGTACGGGGTGGGGAATCGACCCGGGCGTTAAACGGGATCAACCTGCAAATCGAGGAGGGGGAGTATCTTGCCATTGTAGGCGCTAATGGCTCGGGGAAAACCACTCTGGGACGCCACCTGAATGCCCTGCTGTTGCCAGGGCAAGGCCGGGTACTGGTGAACGGCAGGGATACGCGCGACCCGCAAAATCACCCGGCCATCCGCTCGACAGTCGGGATGGTTTTCCAATCACCCGAAGATCAAATTGTGGCAGCGGTGTTGGAAGAGGACATTGCTTTTGGGCCAGAAAATATGGGCTTACCGCCGGCTGAGATCCGGGCGCGGGTCGAAGAAGCCCTGACCACCACCGGGATGCAGGAACACCGCGAACGGCCGCCGCATCTCCTTTCCGCCGGTCAAATGCAGCGGGCAGCGTTGGCAGGCGTGCTGGCGATGCATCCGCGCTGTGTCATTATGGATGAGACCACTGCCATGCTCGACCCTGGCGGCCGCGCAATGGTGAAGCAGTTAATCCACCGCTTGCACAGTGAAGGGCTGACCGTGATTGTGATCACGCATTTCATGCGTGAAGCGGTTGAGGCTGACCGGGTGGTGGTGCTCAAAGAGGGGACAGTGGCCTTTGACGGCCCGCCGCGGGATATTTTTATCCATCCTACTGACCTGTACTCGATGAATTTGGATTTGCCGATAGCGGCGCGCCTGGCGCGGTCGCTGCGTCCCATATTTCCGGAACTGCCAGCAGACATACTGACCCCCGAAGCGCTTTTTCGCGCTTTGCCGCCCTATACCGGCGCGCTCCTTCCCGATGCCCTGCCGCATCCCTCGCAAACTCGGAATGATTGCGCGGATGTCATCACGGTCGAAGACCTGGGGCACGTTTACCTCAGCGACACGCCGCTGGCACATACGGCATTGACTGGCGCTTCTTTGTGTGTGGGAGAAGGCAGTTCCCACGGGTTAATCGGCTCCACCGGTTCGGGAAAATCGACTTTGCTGCAACACCTCAACGGGCTTTTGATCCCGCAGCAAGGGCGGGTAAGGGTTGGGGCATTCGACCTGAACGATGCTGCCACCGATTTAAAAGCGGTACGGCGTTACGCCGGGCTGGTTTTTCAGAATCCGGAGTATCAAATTTTCGAGCAGTATGTTGGCGATGAAATTGCTTATGCCCCACGTTTAATGGGAGAAAAAGAAACGCTACGCGAGACCGTCCGCAGCGCGATGACGTCGGTCGGTTTGGATTTTGAGACCTTTAAGGACCGACTTACCTTTGCTCTGAGCGGTGGTGAGCGCCGCAAGGTAGCCATGGCTTCCATTCTGGCAATGAATCCTGCCATTTTGTTGCTGGACGAACCGACTGCCGGTCTGGATCCGCGTTCACGCCGAGGTGTGCTCGAGCATTTGAAAGGCATGCAGGCAGGCAGCAAGACGCTGGTGGTTTCATCGCATCACATGGAAGATATTGCCGAACTGGCTGAAAATGTGACCGCCCTGGCCAATGGCCGTGACCAACTAAACGGCAGCGCCGCCAGCGTTTTTCATCAAGTAGAGAAAATTAATGCTCTTGGACTGGAAGCGCCTCTGGTCTCACAAGCAGCAGCAGTTTTGCGCTCGCGCAATTGGCCGCTGCGCCCCGATATTCTTCGACCGGCTGAACTGACCGAAAACCTCTCCCATATCGTGGAGGGCAGCCATGCATAATTTTGAGTTTTTACGCATGGTCAACATTGGCCAATACCTGCCGTTGCAATCCGTGCTGCACCGGTTGGATCCGCGGGCGCGCATTCTGATCTATTTCTGCATGATAGCGGCAGCCACATTCACTTCGAGCCCGATCGGTCTGGCTATTGCACTGGCGGTAATCTTTATCGGTTTCTGGTTTGGCCGCATTCCCTTGCGATTTGCGCTGCGCGGGTTGCTGCCTCCGCTGCCATTTTTGCTGATCCTGGCTTTTCTGCAGATATTCCTGGCCCCACATCCTGCAGAAGCAGCGATCCTCTATTCCCTCGGCCCGGTAAAAATCTACCTGGCCGGGTTGATTTCTGCTGGCTTGCTGCTGCTTCGCTTTGCGGTCTTGATCCTGGGATTGGGCCTGGCTTCATACACCCTATCGACTTCCGAGATGATCCACGGGTTGGAATCGCTCTTCTCCCCGCTGACCAGGTTGGGCATCCCAACGCATGATCTGGTCATGGTCGTGCAGGTGACCATCCGTTTCATCCCGTTTTTAGCTCAAGCGGCCGAACGGATTGCCAAGGCTCAGGCTTCCCGCGGCGCTGATTGGGGTACGCGCAAGGGCGGGCCGCTGGCCCGCACCCGTCAGGTGATCCCGCTGGTATTGCCGTTGTTTCTCACCAGTTTGCGCCGCGCTGAGACGATGGCGCTGGCGATGGACGCGCGCGGCTACGCCGCCATCACCCGGCGAACGTCCATGATGGTGATGCATTTCACCTGGAAAGATGCATTGGCGATCCTGCTCGGAATTGCAGCAGGCGTGGCGATTTTATGGGTCGGTTAGCGCTGGCGAATTAGATATTGGCGCCGCGCTGCTTGCCGACTGCAAAGCGTTGCCAGGCAGCTACCACTACCAGGGTGATCAAAGCGGCTGCTCCGGCTTCAGGCAGGCCGTTGGCAATGGCAATAGGACCCAATGCCGCCCAGGGTAAAAACCCAAGCAGGCCAATGGCGCCCAGCACAAGGATAGTGTTGGTCAGGGTGCCTGCAATGCCGGCTGCAATCAACCCGGCAACCGGCCAGCGTTTGAGACCGGCCCATACCAACCAGGCGACAGGTCCGATGAGAATGCGCGGCAGGACCGAGATGATGGGGTTGGTAAACCAGGCGTCAGCCGGACCAGTAGGCGCCACGGCTGCCTGAATCATGCTGAAAACGCCAAATATCAAACCAATCCCGGCTCCTACCAGCGGTCCTTCCAAAACGGCGCCAATAATGACTGGCACGTGCATAATGGTCAGCGAAGCGCCTGTGAACCAGGGAATAAATCCCAGGCGAGTCAGCCCTAATAACACGGCGATAGCCCCCAACACACCCGTCACAACGATTTTCCGCGTCCGATCTTGTGGCATAACCTGCTCCTAGAGGGTTTATTTGTGTAGCGAAAACGACGTAAATGATAAACACTGGGGCTGGCAAATGGTTCTTGCCAGGCACGCTGATTGTAACATGGCACCTGTTGGCTGTGCTTGGAATCCTTTGCCTTAGCGCGCTACGGCTGCGCAACCTTTGGTCTGATTACGGGTTGGTGATTGCAGCCTGCGTTAAGCGCCCACCGCTATAATTTACGCATCGCTTTAAATGTTATTATTCCGGTTTTTCAGGATGTAAAATGAGCCGTCCGCTTCGTTGGCATGACCTCATTACGGTTAATATTTACTGGTTTGCTCTGAACACGCGCTCGCAAACCCTTTCGCCATTGATCATTCCGCTGCTGGTGCAGCAGTTCATCGGCGAAGAATCAAAGGGCAGCGCGGTTGGCAGCATCCGGTTGTGGGCGCTGATGACGGCGGTGCTGGTGCAGGCTTTGATAGGCATCCTGTCCGACCGCTCGACCGCGAAATTGGGACGCCGGCGCCCGTTCATTCTGCTGGGCACTCTGGGGGAGATCATCATCTTTGCGCTGATCGGATTTTCCACCAGCCTGGAAGGGCAAACGGGCTATGCAGTCTTGTTTGGCCTCTATATTTTATCGATGATGGCTTCCAATACCGCCCATGCCGCCACCCAGGGGCTGATTCCCGACCTGGCGCCTGAATCCCAACGCGGGCGTTACTCAGGAGTAAAAGCTCTGCTCGAACTGCCCCTGCCGCTCCTGCTGGTCTCATTGGTGATTGGCAAACTGGTCAGTTCGGGCAATCTTTGGGCGGCCTTGATCACCTTGATGGGGGTGCTGGTGGTTTGCGCAGCCATTGCCATGTTCGTCCCCGAGCAGCGGCAAGAGCAAGCCCCCTTTGTGTTGGACTGGACGCCGTTCCTGCGCCTTGCCTTGATGACGGCGGCCTTCACCCTTCTGATTCTGGGGATGGGCGCTTTTGTCCGTTGGTTCATGACCTTAAAGCTTGATATGGATCCGCGGTTATGGGGTGCGGCTGCTGCGGCAGTTGGAGTGGCTGCGATGGCGGTCGCGATTGGGGGCGGTGTGCTGGTCAGCTTGCGCATCGGAGTCGGCAAGGATATCCAATACTTGCCATCGTTCACGTGGTGGGTGATCAACCGGCTGGCATTTCTGACCGCCTCCACAAATATTGCCACTTTTCTGCTGTTTTTCTTGCAGGAGCGTTTCGTAGAGTTGGAAGGGGAAAAGGCTGCTGGCCCGGCGGCGACGATTGCCCTGTTCGTTGGCATATTCATTTTGCTGACCGCGGCGCCTGGGGGTTGGCTGGCTGATCGCTTTGGCAAAAAAATCCTGATCGGCATTGCCGGCTTGTTGGGTGCGGGTGGTATCGCTCTTCTCGTCATAGTACCAAGCATGACCGCAATTTATATCGGCGGCAGCATTGTTGGCGCGGGTATCGGGCTGTTTTACTCGGCCAACTGGGCGCTTGGGACAGAAATTGTGCCGCGCAAGCAGGCCGGGCGCTTTCTGGGGCTTTCCAACCTGGCTGGAGCGGGGGCTGGCGCCATTGGCGCCTATATCGGCGGTCCTATTGCGGATGTCCTGGGGTACACCCTGATCATCGGCGTTTACGGTTTTCTCTTTCTGGTTTCGATATTGGCGCTGCTTGGAATTCAGGAAAAACGCGTCAATGTCTGATTGCATGTAACTTTCCATCCCAAGCCGCATCTATTCATTAGCGATGAAATTTAGCATTGAATGGAGAAAAGCCATGAAATATATCAATGAAGCCGGGTGGGATCGAATATTGCGGGTTCTGGGGGGCATACTGCTGCTGGCGCTCGGGTTTGGCAGCGTTGTCGCCGGAACGTTCGGTTTGGTCTTTAAAGCCATTGGAACATTACTCCTGGTGACCGGTCTGGTGGGATACTGCCCGGTTTATGCCCTTCTGAAAGTCCGCACGAAGAAATAACCCCACCGTTTTTGACTTGAATAAATGAAAGGTGCTTCTTGCTGAGGTGACTCTTCGGCAAATCAGTTCATTTCAGGGTGACTGGGTTGCTGAAACGAGCTCGCCGGTCCAGTTCCCTTTAATCCGTTTCCTATATTTCTAACAGGTAGAAGAGACCAGCCGTGAAACTTGTTGAATTCAAGCGAACCATCCATAATTCTCGCATTCCCGTTGTGGTGGAGTTCTGGGCACCCTGGTGCGGTCCGTGCCGGGTAATGAACCCAATTTTGAAAGAGGTCAGCAGTGAGTTCGAGGGGCGGGTCAAATTCGTGAAAATCAATGCGGATGAGTCCCGGGAATTACTCCAGGAGCTCAAAATCATGAGCATTCCTACCCTGCTGGGTTACCGCGCTGGAGAATTGATGATGCGCAAAGTTGGGGGGCAGTCAAAGCCTGCCTTGAGGGATTGGTTTATGGCGCTGGAAGAAGGTCGGCCAGCGCCTAGCGGGCTCCGTCCATTTGACCGTTACCTGCGGGTCGGGACTGCTCTGATTCTGGCGGTCATTGGAATTAGTTCTGGACTGTCAATCTGGCTGCTGGGGCTGGCAGGGCTGGTACTGTTTAGCGCAATTTACGACCGATGCCCGATTTATAAAGCTCTGGCTCCTCGCATCAAGGCTTTACTCAAACGGCAATCGCCCAATGTAGTAAATTAATATGACTTCGCTGGGGCAACCACGTGACTAACTGTAGTTGCCTGCAGTCACCATCTGCCCGCGCGAAATTGGTGGTTGAAGATTGAGTAAAAACATCCCGCCGGGACGACCGGAACCAGGCGGGATGTTTTGGTCTAATCTGGAATTTTAGGGTTATGGGCCGGTGACAGTTGGCAAGCCCAGGCTGACCCAGGAATTCATCCCGCCGCCCATGCTGGTGACCCGTTGAAAGCCAGCGTCCAATAAAATGTCACGTCCGGTGGCGCTGCGGTTCCCCGAACGGCAGACCACCACGATTTGCTGGTCTTGCGGTAGTTCTGACAGGCGGCTTGCTAACTCTCCCAGCGGGATCCAAGCAGCGCCGGGGATATGTCCGGCATTCCATTCGTCCGGTTCACGGACGTCAAGAATAAAGGCACCCTGGTCGCGCAGTTCAGCCGCCTGCGTGGCATTGATCTCGCGCGGCAAAGCTTTTTCACCGGCTGGCGCAGCCAGTGCGGTATAAGCTGCAAAGATTGCCAGGGCAACTACAGCGATACCAATGATCCATCCCCAGGCGGGAAAATTTTTCTTCGGCGAACGGACGACTTGTCTGGTCATAGCTTTCATACTCCTTGGAGAACGTCTGTTCATATTTGATTCAAAAGGTCAAGAAAAGTTGCATGAATCTGACGTTGCAAATGGAGCGAAGCGTTAAAGCTATTTTCACCCGGCACATTTGTCATTGCGACGTAGCGAAGCGGAGGAAGCAATCTGCACCTGTTGATCCGTCCGCCGTTCTTCCACAACCTGCGTGGATTGCTTCAGTCGGCGCGATGACAACACATGGACGGGGTGAAAACCGATTTCATTCCAGACGCAAAATGAATACAATATCTGTATGCCAGGTTTTGTTCCTCCCACGCGCTCACGTTTCATGACCCATACGCTCCAATCCCTTCCGCGCGGGGACGAAGTCTGCCGGGTATTGGACACAGCCCTGCAAGCGGCAGATCCGGCAGCGGCAGTTCTCCGCTTTCTCAGCCGGAATGGCGATCAGTTGACTGCCGGCGGCCAGACCTATAACCTGGCAGACATCCGCCACGTCTTCCTGGTCGGAGCCGGCAAAGCCGGGGCGCCCATGGCGCAAGCCGCTGCCCAAATCCTGGATGACCGTCTGACCGGCGGCGCTGTCATTGTCAAAGACGGTTACGGACTAGATGAGGTCAATTTTCCGGCCAGCCTGAAGATCATCGAGGCCGGGCATCCCTTGCCCGATGAGCGCGGTGTAGTTGCCACCCGCAAGATCTTAAGTCTGCTGTCGCAAGCAGACCAATCTGATCTGGTTTTATGCCTGCTTTCTGGCGGAGCCTCCGCGCTGTTGACCGCCCCGGCAATAGGAATCACGCTTACCGATCTCCAGCAAACGATAAGCCTCCTGCTGCGCAGCGGGGCGGACATTGGCGAAATCAACGCTGTGCGCAAACACCTGGATGTGGTAAAGGGTGGGGGATTGGCACGGGTTGCCGCACCTGCCCGGGTGATTTCATTCATTCTCTCCGACGTGGTCGGTGACCCATTGGATATCATAGCCTCCGGACCGACCGCTCCCGACCCAACCACCTTCGATCAAGCTTTGGCGGTGCTGCATAAATACCAGTTATTGGAACAATTGCCTCAGGCAATCCGGCTGCATTTGCAACACGGGGTTGCCGGTGCAGCACCGGAAACGCTCAAACCGGGAGACCCGCTGCTGGAAGGGGTGCAGAACTTGTTGGTTGGCTCGAATGCGATGGCTGCTCAGGCTGCCGCTGACGCCGCGGCTGCTGGGGGTTTCAACACCCGCGTGCTGACCACCACCCTGCAGGGAGAAGCACGCCTGGTAGGAAGGCTGCTGGCAGCCGCTGCCCGCGACCTGGCAGGCGGCCAATCCGTCTTGCAGCGCCCGGCGTGTTTGATCGCTGGCGGGGAAACTACCGTCACTGTACGTGGGGATGGAATCGGCGGACGCAATCAGGAACTGGCGCTGGCAGCCGTCGAAGCCATGAGCGGTCTGCCAGGCACGCTGTTGGTCACTCTGGCAACGGATGGGGGCGACGGCCCGACTGATGCCGCTGGAGCAGTGGTCAGCGGTGAGACACTGGCGCGCGCCAGGGCACTTGGGCTCTCTCCTGCAGAGCACCTGACGCGTAACGACGCCTACCGGTTCTTTGACGGGTTAGGCGATCTGCTTAAACCCGGTCCGACGCATACGAACGTCAACGACCTGGCGCTTTTATTCGCTTTTTAGCACTTTTTCTGCAACCCGTACTTCGCCCGCGGGTGCAGGATGATCCAGTGCTGTGGGCTGTAAGGATGGGTTTTGCGTTTTCAGAGCGCGGGCAGCACGGATTTTTTGGCGCTGCGCAATCGCCCAGGTTTTAACTGCCGGAATGCGCAGGGTTAGGGCTGCTAACAGCACGCTGCCAGCGGCAATGGGTTTCCACAAATCGCCCATCAGTTCGAGTAAATTACCCTTGATTACCAATGCCAGATGCAAAACAGCCACTGCACCGGCCAGGTAAACCAGCTTGTGCAGTTTTTTCCAATTTTTACCGAGCTTTACCTTCCACCAGCGCCGCGAGGTGAACGCCAGCGCGCTGAGCAGCGTTAGCGTAATTAGCCCCACATAAACATAGGGTTTATCCGCATTATCCCGGTTGAAAAACGCAAAATCAAAGCCATAATCCAACCCAACGTAGCTCAACATGTGAATGCAGGCGTAGTAAAAAGCCCAAAGGCCCAGCGGCCGGCGTAATTTGAGCACCCTGGGCAGATCAAACAGTGTGTTTACCGGGGAGCAAGCCAGGCACAGCAGCAGGAAGATAATGGCGATGTCGCCGGCGCGCTGGGTTGCTGTTTGTATCGGGTTGATGGTCAGGTTGTTGGTGAAATAGGCGCCAACAAGCACCACCAACGGAAGGGGTGACAGAATGTTAACGACAGTGCGCAGCGGGTTGGCGGTTTTTTCAGCAGTCATACCGGCTCAGAAATTGGAATACAGGCTCATGCCTTCATAAAGCGCGCTCACCTGCTCAGTATACCCGTTAAACAAGAGGGTTTCCCGGCGTTTGGTTTCGCCGATGCGCCGCTCAGTGGCCTGTGACCAACGCGGGTGGTGCACGTCTGGGTTTACATTGGCGTAAAATCCGTACTCGTTGGCGGCGACGGTGTTCCACAGGGTTTCGGGCATTTCTTCCACCAGGTCGATTTTGACGATCGACTTGACGCTTTTAAAGCCGTACTTCCATGGAACGGCCAGGCGGATGGGAGCGCCGTCCTGTGGAGGCAGGTCTTTACCATACAGCCCGGTTACCAGCAGAGCCAGGTCGTTCATGGCTTCGTCCAACCGCAGCCCCTCGGTGTAAGGCCAGGGGTAGAACGGACTTTTCAATCCCGGCATGTGTTCCTCGTCCATTTTGGTAGTGAACGCCACATAGCGGGCGCTGGTCAGCGGCTCGACTTCTGCCAGCAGTTTTGCCAGCGGGAATCCGGTCCAAGGGATGACCATCGACCAGGCCTCGACACAGCGCAGGCGGTAAATACGCTCCTCCTGTGGGAATGCGCGCAGCTGATCGATATCATAGGTGCGCGGGTTCTGCACCAATCCACCGACTTCTACCTGCCAGGGTGTCGTCGGGAAATCTTCCGCCAGGTTGGCAACGCCTTCTTTGTCCGTGGTGAATTCGTAATAGTTGTTGTAATGGGTGATCTGCTCGAAGGTATTAGCCGGTTCGCCAAGTTCGTCCAGCAGGGCAGGAGTCTCTGGCGTAGCGACATTTTCGGTAGGCTGTACGCCGCAGGCTGCCAGCAGGGCAGCAGCACCGGCTCCGCCGGCCAGTTTCATGAATTGGCGCCGGTTAAGGTACACCCCTTCCGGGGTGATTTCTGATGATGGGATTGAAGGGATCTTGCTGGTTTTCATGCGATTACCCTTTCCCACGGTCAAATTAACCGTGATAGGGTAATAATATTACAAAATTTGTCCAATTTGTAGCCTTGCAGGCCTGGAGATGATTAGAGTTTATTAATTTAACCCTGGTTTGGGATATCGATGGACATGATACTTGCCATCCAGGCGGTTCTCAACCATCAAGATGGTTAAGGGTTGTCACCCTGAACGAAGTGAAGGGTCTTATGGCTGGATATGGAGATGTTACGCAGCGCCCACCCGCAGCATGTCCTAACCAAAAGATGCTTTATGAGTTCGGGCAGCAACCGGTGCTTCGACAGGCTCGCTCGCAGAGCGCCCTGCCTGCAGGGCACCCTGTGGGTGTGGGCGGGGAGGCAACAACCGCGATCAAGACCGTTCCCTACTTTGTAACCGTCTGGCAGGTCGGGCAAAAATACACGTTTCCGCCAAGATATGCCTGCCGAATAACATTATGCGGCTGGATCACCCGAAAAGAAGGCGAATTTATGCGGAGAGGTATTCGCCTCCACCTTGATAATGGTTTTGCCGACAATACTATCCGACAACTGGCCAGCGATAACTTTGGCTTCCGGTATTTCAAGCATTTGTCGCCCCCGGGTAAATTATTAAACGGAATACGGAATAGAAAATAATCTTTTAGTCCATTATGACACGATATGGGGGTATGAGGCCAGGAAAAAGTGAGTCTGGTGTAGGAACGCAAAGACCCCAAGTCTGCTTCTACAGGTTGGGATCAAGGGTGTGTTTGTTCGCAGCGATTATTTCAATAATGGAAAAGATATTACGTGCAGCGAGAACATAATTGGAATGCCGAATATTACAGTTTGTATCTTCAGCGCGAATGATTGTGCCAGAAGGATTGTCTACTTGCCCACAAAACCATGTCCACCTTTCTAGCTGTCCAAAGTAATGAATGGTTAGCAGCATTCAATGCTGTTGCTTTTTCTCTCATAATCTGAACTAGCAGCGCTCCCTCATGAGATTTAATACCCACAGGACTAATTCTCATGATGATAGATTTTTGGGGTAAATTTTCTACCAGTTGTAGGGCTTTTACAACATACTGGTCAACAGTACCAAAATAATTAGGGAATAATAAAGATAGTAACCCAGAAGCCCCTGCTGTACCAAGACCATGTATTTTCTGAGCGATCGTAATGCCCTCTGCAGCATTTTCTAAATCAAATGAAAAAATTTCGTGGTGAATTGCTTTTAACTCGTCTAATTTATTTTGAATTATGTATTTTCGCAAACTGTTCCTTGTTGTTGTTAATCGGTTTTTGGCCGTGTATTTCCAAACAAAATACTCGTGATATAGAAAGTAATAAAATTCATTAATTAACATTCCTTTTACTATTTCTGAATTTAATCTTTCCATTTCCTTTTCTAACACAAGATTTTCAGGTTTTACAAATCTCCAATATTCTTCTAATTTTTCTTCCCATAGCATATCATCGTTAGAATTCCAAAAGTAAGTTAGATCCATTCGTACCCCCATTTTATCCTTTAACTTGTCACACGTTCTAACAAGCAAACTACCTCTACATGGTACGTTTGCGGGAACAAATCAAACGGGGTAACCTGCTGCAAGTTGTACCCCCCGGCCACCAGACGTTTGACATCCCGCGCCAGGGTAGCCGGGTCACAGGAGACATAGGCAATGGTCCGCGGCTGCAAATGGATCAACGCGTCCAGCGCTGCCCGCTCTATGCCGACTCGCGGCGGATCCACCACCACGATGTCCGGGCGGACATCCAAGCCCGGCAGTATGTCCTCCGCCGCCCCAACGTATAGCTCGACGTTTTCGAACTCGTCCAGGTTGACCGCATAATCATCGCAAGCTGATTCCAATAACTCAACCCCGATGCAGCGCTTGACCCGCGGTGCGATGAAGGCCGAAAACAATCCTACTCCGCAGTACACGTCAAGGACGGTTTTATTCTCGTCCAGTTGGAGAACATCCAACACATGGTTGACCATGGCCTCAGCCTGGGCGGTATTGACCTGAAAAAACGACTCGGCTGATACTTTGAAAACCCGCCCGTTAATTTTCATCAACAGATAATCGTCACCTGCCAGGATCAGTTTTCCTGCCGGACTGAGATGAACGGCTGACAGCGGGAAATCCACGCTGAACTCCGGAGCGGTCAGTTCGGAGCTTTCCAACGCCAGCAGTGCTTCATCCTCAGCGCCCAGACGCAGGTCAATCCGTTCGATCCCCGGCAGCGGTTCCAGATCCAGTTGCGGCCAGATCTGATTGAGCGCATCCTCAGGCAGGTGGCACTCGGTGATTGGCACCACCCGGTGCGTTCCCCAACCCTGGTAGCCAATTTTTCCGTCCGACGTAATATGAAACTGAACGGTATTGCGGTAGTTCCAGGCGGCCGGGGACGGCACTATTTCCGCCACCGGCGGGTTGGTAATGCCGCCAATCCGTTCAAGCTGATCGTGTACCACCCTGCCTTTAATTTTTAGTTGGGTTGCATAATCGGTATGCTGGTAATGGCAGCCGCCGCACACGCCATAATGTGCACAGCGCGGAGCAATTCTTTCTGGCGCAGGCCGCACCACTTCCAACAACCGGGCGCGGGCAAAACCGCGCTTCTCTTCTACCAGTTCCACTCGCACTTGTTCGCCGGGCAAGCTATAGGGAACAAAGACCGCCCGACCATCAGGCAGGCGGCCAATGCATTCTCCACCGTAAACCGGTGCTGTGACTTCGACCAGTATGGGTTGTTTTGTATCGCTCATGGGGTGGTGATCCGCTTTCAATGGATGCCTACCCGCGGGATTATATCATGTGCACCCAGATGTAATCTTCGAGGCTCTGGATGGTGGAATCCTTTTCGGACATGATCTGCCGGATCACATCGCCAATGGAGATCACGCCAACCAGTTTGCCATCTTCCAACACGGGCAGGTGGCGGAACCGCTTGGCAGTCATCATTGCCATGCAAGATTCAACCGACTGGTCGGGGGTCACGTAATAAACCCCGCGCACCATCAAGTCACCTACCGGCGTGCCAAGATTGACTTCCGGCAGGAGCGCTTTGCGGGCAAAGTCGCGCTCGGAGAAAATACCTACAATTTTTCCGGCCTCCACGACCAATACTGCGCCAATCTGTTGTTCGGCCAACAATTTCAGGGCATCAGACACGGTTGAAGTCGGGGTGACATACCAGACCTGTGTGAATTTTGCTTTGAGCAAGTCTTTTACCGTAGCCATCGGAAATCCTTTCTCAATCACTCGTCTGATCCGTGATTAACCGCTGTAATCCCGCCCGAGAATGTAATTCTCGAGCCCCAGGATGGTGGTCTCTTTGTCGGACATGATCTGTTTGACCACATCGCCAATGCTGATAAGCCCGACTAACCGCTCATTTTCCATGACCGGCAGGTGGCGGATTTTTTTGGAGGTCATTAGTGCCATCACCTCTTCGACAGTTTGGACTGGGCTGACATAATATACAGAATGGGTCATCAAGCTATGGATTGGCTCTTCCAGGAGCATGGAACCCCTTCGGGAAGCATGTCGGGCATAATCCCGTTCGGAGAAAATCCCGACGATCTTCTGGTTTTCCATCACAAGAACAGCCCCAATGTTCTTCTCCCCCATCAACTGCAAGGTCTCCCTCACGGTACTGTCTGCCTGGACTGACCAGACATCCTTCCCCTTATGGAGTAACAAGTTGTTCACCGTCGCCATCGTCTTGTTCCTTTCAATTTATTTTTCGGAAAATAACAAATGGAAAATCGGTCGGTTGCCCCAAGTGAGCCAGACATATATTTCTACAAATAAAGATGCAATGCGTTTGGAAAGTACCAGTAACTACCTTCATTATCGCAAAAAGCGCTGGATTGTCAAGTTTGAGGACATTCTTTATCGGGTTATTTTAAAATCACCCGAAAATAGGCTGAATCTTAGACCCCTTTAATGTATAATGCAACAAAGGTGGGTATGTGTACCGATTAGATAAATAATTATGCGCGATGGTAAAGGAGATACGCAATGAAAAGAATTATCTCTGGAAGTCTCCTTATCCTGATATTGGTTTTAACCCTCGGGCTGCTGGTGAACAACGGCTACGCTTCACCAATAGGCAAGCTGGTCGATGAAAAAGTCATCCGCGGCGCCCAACTTTACGATGACTGGACAAAAATCGTGGTGCCTGCGCCGACTCTGGCAGGGAACCAGCCGATCTGGAGCCGGCAGACTACCAGCACGCTCGGCGGGGTCGATACCTGGCGCTGCGTCAGTTGTCATGGGTGGGATTACAAAGGCAATGAAGGCGCTTTCCGATCCGGCCCGAATTACACCGGCTTTCCTGGAATCTATGCCGCCCGCGAGATGGACCCCAGTGAATTGGAAGGCATCCTTGCTGGAGTAAACAATGAAAACCACGATTTCAGCCTGTACCTGGCAGATAGCGACATGCAGGCGTTGACGGCTTTCATCCAAAATGGCCTGATTGAAGATAATGAGTTCATCGATCCGGTCAGCCTGAAAGTCCTCGGCGGCGACCTGGCCAATGGCCAGACGTTGTATTCAGGCACTTGCGCGCAATGTCACGGTGATGACGGCCGCCAAATCCAGTTCCGCTACGAAGGACAGGATATCAACCTGGGTAAGCTGGCTGGGCAGGATCCCTGGCGCTTCTTGCACCGCACGCGTTTTGGCACTGCCCGGGCGCCTGAAATGGTCGTCGGCGCCAGCCTTGGCTGGACTGCGCAGGAAGGGCGCGATGTTCTGTTGTACGCCCAAACACTGCCAACCGGGTTGGAGGCGGAGAATACCCCCTCGATTGGTGAACAAACCCCCGGCAGCGGCGAACAACCGGGTGGGCCGGCTTCCAACGTCTTTACCGGAATTTTGACAGCCCTGGGCGCGATAGCGACCGGGCTTGGTTTTGCCATCATACTGGGTGCGCTGCTCATTGGAATCATCTTACTGGTTGTCTGGTTCCTGCGCGGTCGTAAATAACACTGAAGAACAGCGTAAAGGAGACGAGCATGAAGCTTAAGAAACCCTGGTGGAATCAGCCCGGCATTCAAATTGCCTCAGTTTTGGTGGCTTTGATTATCGTCGGTGGAATCGTTGGGGGAATTTTCTTGACTCAAACACCGCCCGAACAACCGATTGCCTTTCCGCATAACCGGCATGTCGCCATTGGAGCTTCCTGCCTGTACTGTCACACAGGCGCAACCCTTGGACCCAGTGCAGGCCTGCCAGGTATCGAAAAATGTTGGGGCTGCCACCAACAAGTCCAGAAGCAATCGCCTGAACTTACGAAACTGGCCGGGTATGTCGAACGCAATGAAGCCATTCCCTGGGTACCGGTGGCTATTCAACCGGATTTTGTACATTTCAAACACAGTCCGCACTTGAATGCTGGCCTGCAATGCTCGGCCTGCCACGGCGACCTGTCAAAAATGAAGGTAGCTGAACCGCAAAAGGGGCAAAACATGGGCTGGTGTTTACAGTGCCATAAAAATACTGCACCCGAGCAGTGGACGAAACTCTCCGACTGCGCGACCTGCCATTATTGATCCATAGAGAGGAAGCAGCATGAGCGATAAGATCACTCGCCGAAATTTCCTGAAAATAGCCGGAGCTGGCGCCGCGATCTCAGCGGTTTTGACCGGCTGCGGACCGATGTCGCGCTATATCGTCCGCCGCCCGTACACGGAAATGCCCGAGTATAACCAAACCGGATTGAATACCTATTACGCCTCCACCTGCCGTGAATGCGCTGCAGGCTGCGGCATCATCGTGCGCACCAAAGAAGGCCGCGCTATTACCATTGAGGGTAACCCGCAGCACCCGCTCAATCGCGGACGGCTGTGCGCCCGCGGCATCACCGCCCAGCAGGGCCTGTACAACCCTGACCGGGTATTTGGCCCTATTTTTCAGGCGCGTGGAGATACAGGCCGCCAGGCAAGAACTAGCTGGGACGAGGCGATCCCGCTGGTGAGCGAAGCGCTCAAAAGCCCGGCCGGGCAGATCGCCTTCTTGCTGGGAACTGCTCCTGACCACCTGTATGACCTGGTGACCGAATGGACCCGTTCCATCGGCGCTCCGGCGCCGCTGCGTTATTCAGCTCTGGCTTCTTTCGAAGGCCGTTCCACGCTTCAGGAAGCAGCCAATCGGACTTTCGGCAAACCTGCCTTGCCCTACTTTGACCTGGCCAACGCCGAGGTGGTCTTTTCCTTTGGCGCAAACTTCCTCGAAACCTGGCTATCCCCGGTTTCTTACTCTGCTGCCTATGGCGACATGCGTCAGGCGCGCCCGACCCGGCGTGGTTATCTGGTGGCCTTTGAAGCGCGCCAATCGCTGACCGCCGGTAATGCTGACGAATGGATCCCCATCAAACCCGGCAGCGAGGGGCTGGTGGCGCTCGCCCTGGCCCGACTGGTCGCAGAAGCCCGCGGGGAAGCCACTCCCGCGGCTGCTCGTTCTATCGATCCGGCAACAGTTGCAGAAACGGCCGGCATCGAACCCGCCAAATTGACCGAACTGGCGCGTTTGTTTGCCGCCAGCGAGCATTCGCTTGCCATCCCCGGCGGCAGCGCAATCGGCCAACATGAAGGGCTGGCAATTGCCCAGGCTATCCTGCAATTAAACGTACAGGTGAACAACCTGGGGCTTCCAGGCGGCGTTTTCCTGACCAATTCAGAACAACCGACCACTTCTTTGACGGAAGTTAAAAGCCTGGTCCAGAAAATGAACGACAGCCAGGTGAAGGTTCTCTTCATCCACGCCGCCAACCCGGTTTTTGAGCTCCCCAAAGTGCTTGGGTTTGAAGAAGCCCTGGCAAAGGTTCCGCTGGTGATCTCTTTTGCGACCTTTCCGGATGAGACTGCCATGCTGAGCGATTACATTCTGCCAGATCATTCTCCGCTCGAATCCTTCGGTTACCAACGCATGCTGGCGGCTGCCGACCGGCCGGTGTACTCGTCCATCCAGCCCGTGGTTGCTCCGCTCTACGATACTCGTGCAACCGCCGATGTGCTGCTGGCTGCCGCTGCCGCGGCTGGATCACCTCTGCCATATACCGATGAAGTCGATTTTGTTCAACAAATGATTGTCCCGCTCATCAGCGCAGGCGGCTTCTACACTGCACCTGAGATTCAGACCTTCTGGAGCCGTTGGCTGCAATATGGCGGCTGGTGGGTCACCGAGCAGGGATTGGACGCTGAAATTGCTGCGGGCTCCAGCCGCCCCGCTACTTTTAGCGGCCCGGCTGCACTGGAAGAGGACAAGCAGTTCTACCTGGTAGTTTTCCCGACACAACTGGGGGATGGCGCTGGCGCCAACCGCCCGTGGCTGCAGGAAATGCCCGATCCCATGACTACCCTTACCTGGAATACCTGGGTTGAGGTCAATCCGGAAACAGCCGACAAGCTTGGCATCCATGATGACGATGTGGTGCGCGTCACCACCCCTTACGGCGCGCTGGAAGCCTCGGTTTACCGCTACCCGGCCATCCGCCCGGATACCATCGCCATTCCCTTTGGGCAGGGTCACACTGCCCTGGGGCGCTGGGCAGAAGGCCGCGGGGCAAACCCGGCAGCCTTGTTGCCGGCCGCAGTCAATGAAGCTGGCGACCTGGCTTTTGGCGACGTCATCGCCAGCATCGCGCTGACCGGCAAACGCCGCCCACTGGCCCGCGTGGAAAACCGCGAAGGCGTCTATGGTGAACATTAATGTTACGCACAACGAATAAGGAGACTGAGCCATGGCTGAAGTGAGCAAAGGCATTGCTGAGAAGTGGGGTCTGGTAGTGGATCAGGACCGTTGCACCGGCTGCAACGCCTGTGTGGTGGCCTGTTCGATGGAAAATAATGTCCCCTTTACCGGTGAAGATAATGTGGCTTTTGGCCGCGGCACCTACTGGATTTACAACAAACGCATGTGGGAGGGAGCATACCCCGAGGTGGCGCCCGCTTTTCAGCCGGTGATGTGCCAGCAGTGCGGCAGCGCTCCATGCGAGCCGGTCTGCCCCACATTTGCCGCGGTGCACAGCGAGGAAGAACAAATCAATCTGCAAATTTATAACCGCTGCATTGGCACGCGGTATTGCGCCAACAACTGCCCGTACCATGCCCGCCAGTTCAACTTCCAGGACCCCGACATCCCCGAACCGATGAATTCTTACCTGAACCCGGATGTGACGATTCGGCGGCGCGGGGTAATGGAAAAATGCACCTTCTGCGTGCAGCGCATCGTAGCTGGCCGGCAAACTGCATCTGCCGAAGATCGCCCGCTGCGCGACGGCGAGGTAACGCCAGCCTGTGTGGCAGCCTGCCCATCCGGCGCCCTGGTGTTCGGGGACCTGTCCGACCCCAGCAGCCGGGTCAGCCAAATGGCGCAGAACGAACGCCAGTACAAGCTCATGGATGAACTCGGTACCAGGCCAAAGGTTACCTATCTTAAGGGAGGTGGACGCAATGGCGGCTGAGACTAAACTTTTTGGCAAGCTAAAAACGACCGAGCAGGAGCACAAAGACCCAAAAGAACAGCTCATGTTCGATCCTCGCCCGCGCGAGGAATTGAACCGCATGGTTATGGAGATGATGACTACCACGACCCGAAAATTCTGGTTGTGGGCCATCGGTCTGGGTGCGGGGGTGGTCGTGCTGCTCTTTGGCGCCTGGGGTTACATGATCAGCACCGGTATGTGGGTCACCGGGCTGCGCCGGCCCATCTACTGGGGCGTGTTCATCGTCACCTTCGTGTTTTGGATCGGCATCAGTCACGCCGGGACCTTCGTTTCGGCAATTTTGCGGGTGTTCAAGTCGGAATTCCGCCGGCCGTTTACCCGCGCCGCCGAACTCATGACCACCTTCGGCCTGGCAGCCGGCGCGCTCTACCCACTCATTCACCTGGGGCGCGTCTGGGTGTTTTACTTCATGGTGCCCTACCCGAATGCCCGCTGGTTATGGCCCAACTTCCGCTCACCGCTGGTGTGGGATCTGCTGGCAATCACCACTTACCTGCTCAGCAGCACCATTTACCTTTACCTGCCGCTGGTGCCAGACCTGGCCATGGCGCGCGACCGGACAACCGGTATTCGCCATTCCGCCTACAAAATCCTGGCGCTCGGCTGGCGCGGCACCGAAGCCGAATGGTTTCGCTTGAAAAAGGCTATCCAAATTTTCGCCTTTGCCATCATCCCGGTGATGTTCTCGGTACACACCATCGTGTCGTGGGATTTTGCCGTCAGCCAGGTGGCCGGGTGGCATTCCACCATCTTCGGCCCCTACTTTATTATTGGCGCCATTCTTTCGGGTGTTTCGGCAGTGGTGACCATCCTCTACGTGCTGCGGTCCACGCTCAAACACATGGATTACTTCCTGCGACCTGAGCATTTTGATGCTCTGGGCAAACTGATCCTGGTCTTTTCCATGGCCTGGGCGTACTTCTTCTTCAACGATTACCTGCTCGGTTGGTATGGCGGTGAGGCGGCAGTGCGGCAAATTCTGACGGCGCATGCCACCGGCCCGGCTGCCTGGGTGTGGTACACGATGTTGATCTGTAACATTGTCATCCCATGGCTAACCCTGTGGAACCGCAAAATCCGCCGCACCCCCTGGCTGATGTTCATCATCACCCTGCTGATCAACGTTGGGATGTACCTGGAACGCTACACCATCATCCCGCTGACCCTCGGCCATCAGCGAACCCCCTTCGACTGGGGCATTTACACGCCGCGACCGATCGAAATCAGCATCGTGCTGGGTACTTTCTGCCTGTTCACTTTCCTCTATCTAGTCATGTCGCGCCTGATACCGCTGGTGCCGGTGTGGGAGGTACAGGAAGGCCAGGTGGCTCATACCCTGCGTAAAGTCGGCAAGGCTGAAGTGCCTTCCGTCACCGAGTTGGATTAAGAAAGGAGCGCAGCATGTACACCAAAGTTGTCCATATGGCGCTTTTCAAGGAAGAACAGTTGGATCACGCCGCAGAATCCATTACCCGCCTGCGCTCACTGGGTATTTCAGACAAGGACATCTCGGTGATATCCGGCATCCCCTTCTCCGAGAAAATCCTCGACCGGCCGATGAATTGGACCAATGTTGGACGCATCGGGGTGGCCGGAGCAGTTCTAGGGTTTATTACTGCGCTGCTGCTCAATTTCGGCACGCCGTTTCTCTACCCGCTGCGGGTCGCCGATATGCCCATTTTCTTCCCCATCCCCACCTCGATTGTGGTCACCTTCGAACTGGTCATGCTGGGACTGCTCATCAGCACCTTCATCGGGGTCTTCGTCGAGACCATTTCGCCATCCTACGGCCCGCAGGGTTATCACCCAAAGGTCAGCGACGGGCATATCGCGATCCTCTTTAGCGGCCCAATGGATTTGGACCAGCAGTTCCATTCCACCTTTGCAGAATTAGGCGCGACGCTGGAGCATGACGTCGAGGAGGAGAAGTTATGGCTATAGTAAAACGCCTGATCATTGTTCTGGTAATCCTGGCCAGCCCGCTGGTGGTGGGGCTGCTCTTCACGTACGATGTGATCAAAATCGACTGGATCAGCTTCATGGAAATCCAACCGAACTACCGGCCCATGGAGGATCCGCTGCCGTTACCGGCGCGTTCCATTCCGATTCAGGGCGCAGCTTACATCCGTGAACTAGGCGTTCCGGTCAACCCGGTTTCGGCCGACGAAGCTTCGCTGGAGCGCGGCAAAGCTTCTTATGATACCGCTTGCGCATTATGCCACGGGCCAACAGGCGGCGGTGACGGCGCTTTCGCTGGCTTTTTAGCCAAGTTCCCACCAGCCAACCTGATTAAACCGGATGCAAACGCCCGTTCGATTTCAGACGGGGCGATTTTCATGACCCTCACCGATGGCATCGAGGGACGCATGCCACCGCTGCGCGACAACCTCCCAACAGCCGAAATGCGCTGGGATGTGGTCAATTACGTGCGTTTCTTGCAATCCACAGCCCAGTAAGTCTTTAGCCTTTCTCGTTCGTAGGGGACGGGTTCCACCCCGTCCCTATTTTTTTTCAATTCCTTCAGCCGTCCTAACCCCGTTATGCTATAATTTTTCCCCGGAAAGGGTACTTTTATGCTGCAAAAATTTGTGAAAATTCTGGGTGGCGACCCCAATAAACGTGAAATCGAACGCCTGGCCGCTCGCGCCGAGGAAATCAATGCCCTCGAGCCCGAGTTCGAAAAACTCACCGACGTTGAATTGAGAACCAAAACGGAAGAATTCCGCGCCCGTCTGACCGAAGGCGAAACCCTCGATGATCTGCTTGATGAGGCCTTTGCGGCGGTTCGCGAGGCCAGCAAGCGCACCATTGGGCTCAGGCATTACGAAGTCCAGCTCATCGGCGGCATGGCCTTGAACGAGGGCACGATCGCTGAAATGCGTACGGGCGAAGGCAAGACTCTGGTCGCCACCCTGCCGCTCTATTTAAACGCCCTCACCGGCCGCGGCGTTCATCTGGTGACCGTCAACGACTACCTGGCGCGCCGTGACGCCCGCTGGATGGCGCCGGTTTATCACTTACTGGGTTTAACCGTCGGTGTCCTGCAAATGGCTTCCCGCACCGAAAATGGTCGCAAAGCTTTCATCGTGGACCCGGAGAAAACTTCACCGTTCGAAGACCAGCATCAACTCCGGTTGGTCGACCGCTTCGAAGCCTATCAGGCGGATATCACCTACGGCACCAACAGCGAGTTTGGTTTCGACTATCTGCGCGACAACCTCACCAACCGGTTGCAGGATCGTTCGCAGCGCGGCCATTATTATGCCATCGTGGATGAGGTGGACAACATCCTCATCGATGAGGCGCGCACCCCGCTGATTATTTCCGGGCCGGCTTCGGACGACACGGAATGGTATGTAAAAATGGCGCAGGTGGTGCGCGCGCTCAATCCGGAAGATTATGAAATCAACGAACGCGACCGCACCGTCACCATGACTGAAGTCGGGCAAGCGCATGTGGAAGAAATGCTCGATATGTCGCTTGGCGACCCGGAACGGCCCGAAGATATAGCCCCCGAGCAGGCGCGCGTCCTGGGTCACCTGGAACAAGGGCTCAAGGCGCAATTCCTGTTCAAGCGCAACAAAGATTATCTGGTGCAAACCGGCAAGGTGGTCATTGTCGACGAGTTTACTGGCCGCTTAATGCCCGGGCGGCGCTGGTCGGAAGGCCTGCACCAGGCGGTTGAGGCCAAGGAGGGCGTGAAGGTCGAGCCGGAGAACGTCACCTACGCCACCATCACCATTCAGAATTACTTCCGCATGTACGAAAAACTGGCCGGCATGACCGGTACCGCGCTGACTGAGGCAGAAGAGTTCCACAAGATTTATAAACTAAACGTCCTGCCCATCCCAACCAACCTGGAATACAACGCCATCCGGCCAAACCCTACTATTAAAGAAGTCAATGACAAGGATGACCAGGGCTACAAGTACACTTATTACGCGCGCAAGGACGGTAATGACCTGACGCCGGTGTTCTGGAAGCGGAAGGACTACCCGGATGTGATTTACCGCACCGAAGAAGCCAAGATCCGCGCCATCACCCAGGAAATCATCCGCTATAACGTAATTGGCCGACCGCAGTTAGTCGGAACTACCTCGGTGGAGCACTCCGACCGCCTTTCGCTGCGCCTGCAACCCGAACTATTGCGCCGTCTGACCCAGGCCATGTTGATCCGCGACGCCTGGTTGAAGAAAAACAATCGCCAGGAGAGCGAAATCGCCATCCCGGAGCTGCAATGGCTCTACCGCCCGCTGCCCGACCTGAATGCCGGCGAAATGCGCCAGTTTGCCCGCACGGTTGGAATGAATTCGATCAGCCCCGAAGATTCAGGCAATCTGGAACGCCTGCTGGCGCTGCTTGACCTTACGCCAGCCGATGCGCCGCGTCTGGTCAAGGTGCTGCCGGGGGGTGTCGATCACAAAGTATTGAATGCGCGCAAACATGACGAGGAATCACAGATCATTGCCGGCGCGGGCGCGTTTGGCGCTGTGACCATTGCTACCAATATGGCCGGCCGCGGGGTCGATATTAAATTAGGCGGCGAGCTGAACGACGAGTGGGTCAATGCCGTCATTCGCGTGCTGAATCAGCCTGGCATGGACCCCTACGAAATGACCAATCAAGAACGCCGCCAGGCTCTGCGCCGGATGACCGAGGAAGATTACGGCATCTATGCCGAGAGCGTTCATGCCTACCTGCAGTATATGGATGAGATGGACAAAGTGCACGAACTGGGCGGCTTGCATGTCATCGGCTCGGAGCGGCATGAAGCCCGCCGTATCGATAATCAATTACGCGGACGTGCCGCGCGGCAAGGCGATCCCGGTTCCTCGCGCTTCTACTTGTCGCTGGAAGATGATTTGATGCGCCTGTTCGGCGGAGATCAGGTTGAAGGGCTGCTGGCGCGGTTAAAAATCGACGAAAGCTTGCCCATCGAAAATGGCCTGGTTGCGCGGCTGGTTGAACAGTCACAGACCCGGGTGGAAGGTTCCAATTTTGATGTTCGCAAGCACCTGCTGGAATACGATGATGTACTCAACATGCAGCGCAAGCGCATTTACGAGCAGCGCGACCGCGTGTTCACCAAAGAAGATCTCAGCGAAGACGTCGATGACATGCTGCGCAGCGAGTTGCACAGCCGCGTCGCCGCCGTCGCCGGAGACGAGGAAGGTCCCTGGAAGCTGCTGGCTTTCCTTGATGAAACCCAGCCGCCCATGGACGGCGAAGGCGTCGTGTACCCCTCTTTCACCCAGCGGTTATTGATCGACGATCTAAAAAACAACCTGGCGGAGCCGACTGTGAACGCCAGTCTGCTGCGTAACGCCCTGCTTAAGCTGGCAGCCAATTCACTCGAAGCGGAACGACAGCACCTGATGAAATCAGCCGAGACATTGCTGCAGCGCACCGAAGAAACGATTGAACAGACCCGCCTGGAACGGTTTGAAACGCTGGACACCTTCTTCCAGGGACTGCCCGATCGAGTAGAAGAAGCCGGCGGCAGCCTGCGCGCGCAGGAGGTACTCGACGAGCTTTCAGGATTGGTTCGCATCCCGCTTCGGCTGTCACCGGATGAAATGCGCCGCCTCGCGTCCGGCGATGACAGCGTCAGCGATACCCTGCGCGAACAGGTTGATACGCTCATCGTTCAGCTTAACCTGGTGCGTCTGATCGGCACGCTGCAACGCCGTGTGGATGATCTGGACCTGAAGCCGGCCCAATTCCAGGGGATGGAATGGCAGGATATCGCCAACCAGGTGCTGAATCAACTGGACGCCACCTTGGCGCGCCGCACCGATCAACTGGCAGCGCCAGGCGCGGCAATCGACCGCGATCTGGAGGCTGCCTTCGAGAAAGCCGGAGACGGCCTGATCGACCTGGAGCAGAACCTGCACGCCCTGATGGGTTTGCTGGCGGTGATGGCTCAGGGCACAAAAGTCAGTTTTGACCGCCGTACCCACCGCCGCGGGCAGCAGCGCATCATCCGGCTGACCTATTTCTTCCACGCCGCCCATTTGATTGATGATCGCGAACCCGGCGAATTGGAAGCGTATATTCTGGAGCATTTGCAAGGCGCGCAGGTCGCTCAGCAGCAGCTCTGGGGACGGTTCGAGTTCTCACGTCTGGCGCAATCCGAGGTGACTTTGTCACAGTTGGATGCGCGCGTGCAAGACCAGTTGACTGAAGAACTGGGCGCTGAACGTTACTTGGAGGCTGCCAGCCTGCCGCTCAAAGACCTGGCCCCGGAAGAAATCAGCAAGGTAGTGGGAGTGCTTGGCAAGCGGTTGCAAAATGAAATTTACCGTGAAGTGCTGTTGAGCGTCATCTCCAACTTATGGGTTGATTACCTGACCCGCGTGGACGCGCTGCGCGTCTCGATCGGACTGGAAGCCTTTGCCCAGCGCGACCCGCTGGTGCAGTACAAGGGCAAAGCCTCTGAAATGTTCCAGACCCTGCTGGCTGAAATTCGCAGCGGGGTGGTCGGGCGCATGCTCACCTACCAACCCAGCCGGCGTTCAACCGCCAGCGTAGACAAGGACAAACCGGCTGCGGAGACGCCCTTAGCTGCCCCGGCGCCGGGATCGGACAATGGTGACTCACGCGCGGATCGCAAGAAGAAACGGCGAAGACATTAGGGCCTTTCAGACATAAAAGATCGTTTATACAATACCTTCGCCTAATACGTTATGGATCGAGTAAATAAACTGCGATCATGCCGTCTAATCAAATCCAATATGATTCGTCGTTGGGCGCTTATCGTTTTCGATTCAATGAAGGGTAAATAATAATGAAATTGGTTATTACAGATACGATTTTCGATGAATTCCCCGAATTGGTCTTGGACGTTGTCATTTTGCACAATATCGACAACTCACAAAATAGGTCTGAGATTACCGAAATGTTGCGACAAGCCGAAGCAGCACTTCCAGGTAAATTTGGAAGCACTCCAGTAATTGAACATCCTTATATTGCAGCCTGGCGGGAAGCCTATCGAAAATTTGGAGCAAAACCGAAGGATTACCCTTCATCCGTCGAGAATTTAACAAGAAGGGTATTAAATGGCGCGACGATTGGACATATCAATAACCTTGTATCCTTATACAACACGATTTCATTAAGGCATATCTTGCCTGTCGGGGGTGAAGATTTAGACAAAATTGTTGGTGACGTTCAATTAACACGGGCTAGTAATGACGAACCTGCTGTTTTACTTTTAGGCGAGAAAGAAGCACGCGCTCCGCACGCAGGTGAAATCATTTATAAAGATGAAGTCGGTGCGATTTGCAGACGCTGGAATTGGAAAGAAGCAGACAGAACGAAATTGACCCAAGAAACACAAAATGCTTTTTTGGTCATCGAAACTTTACCGCCTGTCACCCGCGAAACGGTTGAAATTGCAATCCATGAATTGGCAGATTTAATTAAACAATTTTGCGGCGGCACGGTTTCAACAACATTTTTAGACAAAGACAATCGGGAAATCAAACTCATATAAGCTGCAACCAGGTACGATCGCCGTTGGGCAACTACTTGGTTCAAATTTCAGAATAAGGAAAAATTATGTTTCGAGAAATGAGAAGGAAAAAGCAACTATTATCTAAAGCCGAAACGATTGAGATATTGCAATCTTGTACGTCTGGAGTTTTAGCAGTAACAGGCGACGAAGATTATCCTTACGCCGTCCCTTTGAGTTTCGCCTATAAAGACGGAAAACTGTTTTTTCACTTTGCAAAAGCAGGGCATAAAATGGATAGTATCGTAAGAAATAACAAGGTGTCGTTTTGCGTTATACAAACGGATCGTGTTATACAGAAAACGTTTACTACCCATTTCCGTAGCGCAATTGTTTTTGGCAGAGCAAGAATTATCACAGAAGACAGCGAAAAAAAATATGCTCTCGAATGCTTGGTGGAAAAATATTCTCCCGATTACATTACAGAAGGACAAGCTGAAATTGACCGTGATTGGAACAGAGTATGTGTGGCAGAAGTCCAGATAGAACACATGTCAGGAAAAGCGGCAATCGAAATTATTAAAAAGAATGTGTAGAAGTTTCGTTCTTTCAGCAAATTTGCTTGATAAATAGCAGTGGCTTTTTTCTGGCTTCACGTTTTTTCTGCTCCCAAAGCGAATCTCGACCCGCCTCGCCGCCAGGCTTCGCGAACGCAAGCCGTTGAGAGGTAGATAAAATTCATAGGCACATGGCAAATCTAAAAATATAGACCTTCCCTTATCCATTATTCAGAAGGTATTGCAAAATCGGTGCTTTTTTTAGCGTCCATTTTTGAGCGTATTACCCATTTAAGCACTAATCACGCTTGTTTTCAGCCTTTTCCTCACCCCTGATTGGCGAAAGTGTTGTTATAAAAACAATACAACTTTGCCTGACTGCCAGTATTGTCGGTATTCTCTAGACATTAATCAGGTATAATGGTATGGCTTGTCCAACCTTAGCCGGGTTGTCAAGTCGTACCTTCACCCTTATAATGGGTGGATATCTTTTCACCATTGGAGTACTACATAGTATGGACCAGAATGACGCCCAACTCGAGCAGGGGGCAGCGCCCGAGAACGACCAGGTAGAGAATAATTTTGCTTCTTTGCTAGAACAGGAAGAAAGCAACATCGATTTCCCCAAGCAGGGTGAAATCCGCACCGGTATGATCGCCAGCATCTCACCTGGACAAATTCTTGTGAGCGTGGGGACGAAATCCGAGGGTATCATCAGTGGGCGAGAATACGAAGCAATTCCTGCCGATGAGTTAGCCGAAATAAAGGTCGGCCAGGAAGTACCCGTTTTTGTGATCAACCCCGAAGATTCCAGCGGGAACGTTGTCCTTTCCTACGTGCGCGCACGCGAGGAAATGAGCTGGAAAGATGCCGACACGTTGATGGAATCGAAAGAATCCTTCCACAGCAAGATCATTGGCTACAACAAGGGTGGTTTGATCGTTCCGGTGGGCGGTCTGCGCGGGTTCGTGCCCGCTTCGCAGGTCAGCCTGTCGCGCCGCGCCGCCATGACCGGCGACACCCCCGAAGCGCGCTGGAGCAAGATGATCGGCGAGGAAATCGACGTTTGCGTGATCGAAGTGGATCGCGAACGCCGCCGCCTGATCCTCTCCGAGCGCCAGGCCAGCACCGAAACCCGCGAATCCATCAAAGAACGCGTCATCGATGAACTGCATGAAGGCGAAATCCGCTCCGGTCGGGTCACCAGCCTGGCTGAGTTTGGCGCTTTCGTCAACATCAGCGGCGCTGACGGATTGGTACATCTCTCCGAAATCTCGTGGGACCGCATTCAGCATCCCAGTGAAGTTCTAAAAGTCGGGCAGGACGTGAAGGTCAAAGTCATTTCGATCGACCGCGACAAGAAACGCATCGGTCTGTCTATTCGCCAACTACTGGAGGATCCGTGGAGCCATAAGGCTGCCAAGTACCAGGTCGGCCAGTTGATCGAAGGCACCATCACCCGGCTTACCAAGTTCGGCGCCTTTGCCCGCATCGAAGACGACATCGAAGGCTTGATACACATCTCCGAAATCCACGATAAGCGCATCGAGCATCCCAAAGAAGTGCTCAAAGAAGGCGATGTCGTTACACTGCGCGTGATTAAGGTCGATCCCGACAATCATCGCATTGGATTGAGCCTGCGCCGCGTCGAATCAATGGCTTATGCCGATATGGACTGGGAATCACTCGAAGGCGTTCTGGAAGAAAGTGACCTGCCCGCCGCCGAGGAACCTCCGGTTGAGAGTGACCAGCCAACCACCCTTGAAGAACCCCCGACCGAGTCTGATCCAGAGACCGAAACCAAGTAATTCGATCATCAATACGGAAAAAACAAAGCGCACCGTACGGGTGCGTTTTGTTTCACCCCACTTCTGACACCTTTATGCCGCGAATAATCGACGCTCACCAGGATATTGCATACAACATATATTCGTTTGGCCGGGACTACCGCCAATCGGCGGCGGTAACCCGCGCCCGTGAAGCCAGTACGCGTATCCCGGAGCTCCAGAATGGACAGTCCACTTTGGGTTGGCCGGAATACCAGCAAGCCCAGTTGGCTGTTATTTTTGCCACTCTGTTTGTCCTGCCGCGCAAGTACAAGACCAATGAGTCAGAACGCGTTGATTTTGCCACTCTGGAAGAGGCGCACCGCTTGACACGCGCGCAGATGGATATTTATAACCGGCTGACAGATGAATCACCAGACCAATTTACGCTTGTCAAAAACCTTCCCAGCCTGGCAAAGGTCTTGAATGCCTGGGAAGGCGACCCCACCGCTGCTCATCCGGTTGGCTTGGTGCTTTCCATGGAAGGCGCCGAAGGCGTCTCAGGACCTGCTGAATTGGAAGAATGGTGGGAACAGGGGGTGCGGCTGATTGGTCCGGTGTGGGCCGGCACCCGCTACTGCGGCGGCACTTATGAAGGCGGTCGTTTTACATCGGAGGGATTCCGCCTGCTAGAAAATATGGCGAATTTGGGCTATACTCTGGACATCGCACACATGAAAGAGGAACCCGCACTGCAAGCGCTGGACCGCTATTCGGGTGCGATTATCGCCAGCCATGCCAATGCCCGCGCCCTTTTAAAAGAAGATCCTACCCAGCGTCACCTGACCGATACAGTGATTCGCAACCTGGTGGAACGGGGCGGGATCATCGGGGTAGTGCCCTTCAACCGCTTTTTGCTCTCCGGTTGGAAGAACACCGACCCCCGCGAGCAGGTAACCCTGGAAATGGTAGTCGATCACATCGATCATATTTGCCAGATTGCCGGCGATGCGCTGCATGTTGGCCTTGGCACCGACTATGACGGTGGTTTCGGCTGGCCAGCTATCCCCCTGGAATTGAACACGATTGCCGATTTACCCAAACTGGCGCAGCCTCTCACCACGCATGGCTACTCACCGGAAGAGATCGAAGCGATCTTTTCCGGGAACTGGCAGCGGCTTTTGGAGCACAATCTCCCTGCATGAGCCAAACCACTGACCTAAAAACACCTCCCCGCCCTATTCCAGCCTGGCAAAAACCTCCCAAAAATGGTTTTTCAGCCCGGCGGATTCGCACCGGATTGGCAATTACCCTGGCAGGCCTGGTCATTTTTCTGCTTGGCGCCCGCCCTGCCCTGTTTGGCGCAGACCGCAGCCCGGTGATCGGCTTCGTTCAAATTGCCGTCTTCCTGATCGGCCTGGCGCTGGTTTGTATGGGCGGTTACCTGAGTCTAATGGCCCTTTGGAAGGACCGCCAGACGAGCATTCTGGCAGATATCGGCCTGCGGCTGGTCGCCACGGGTTATGTGATCGCCGTCTTTGCCGGCATGGCAGACATCTTTGGTTTCGGCAGCCACCCGCTGCCGGGCATCCCCTATTTTGGCGCCTGGCAAGCCCGCGGCGTCGAAATTGGTCAGGCAGTAATTGCACTCGGGTTCCTACTGCTAATCCCCATCGTCCGCCGGCAAGGCGATTCAAGTCAAAAACCTGCCAGCAACTAAATAAATAAGCATTTTTGCCACGGGAAGCGTGTTTTTCCGTAGGTATACCGTTGCTTGACCGACATTAATGGTTATGTTATATTGACAAAAGAGGAATTTTTTAGCATGAGTGATTCGTCGGAAACAAAAATTCCGATTCCGGATAACCCTGACAATTTAAACTCAACAGCAAACCCGCAGCCAGACCGCCCGCGCCGCGGCTTTTTGGAAATCTGGGGGAGCATCCAACGCATGGGTTTGGGCGATATGGTTCTGCGAATCGCCACCGGTATTGCTTCGATTGCACTGATTCTCATGGTCGTGTGGGTTATGAGCAATTTCTACCTCAAGGGAACAGTCAAGAGCCCGCAAGCAGCCGCAGTCGCTGCCGCTTCCCCCACTCAGACGCCGGTTGTCCGCCCACCCATGTTCGAGCCGCCGAATCGCATGACCAATATCCGCAGCATCATGCGTCTGGTAACGCTGCACACCACCCTGCCTTCCCGCCCGCGCTTTGAAATGACCACTTATACGGTGCAAAAAGGCGACAACATCTATGACATTGCCGAGCGCTTTGACTTGAATCCCCGCTCATTGATGTGGAGCAATCCAGCCAAGATCCCGGATGCAAAGTTAATCCAACCTGATATGGTATTGGAAATTCCGCCGGTGGATGGCGTGGTCTATGAGTGGCATGAAGGGGACGGATTGAACGGCGTGGCTGAGTTTTATCAAGTTACCCCGGAAACCATCATAGATTGGCCTGGCAACAATTTGACAACTGAGAGTGTGGGCGACTTTGCCGATCCCAACATCGAACCTGGCATGCGAATTTTTGTGCCGGGCGGGATTGGCCAATTTGTCAATTGGACCATGCCAGGCATCACCCGCGATAATCCTGCCGCGGCACGTACCGTGGGCCCGGGATACTGCGGCACCATATATGACGGCGCAATGGGCTCCAACACCTTCATCTGGCCAGCAGCCACGACTTATATCTCGGGCTATGGCTACGATCCAGATATCAATCACCTGGCGATCGATATTGGCGGTTCAGTTGGCGTAGGGATTTATGCCTCAGACAACGGCGTGATCGTCTATGCCGGCTGGAATGATTTTGGCTACGGTTATCTGATCGTGATCGACCACGGCACCGGCTGGCAGACCTATTATGCGCACCTGAGTTCGCTCAATGTGGGCTGCGGCCAAAGTGTGTATCAGGGCGATTTGATCGGTTTGATGGGTTCTACGGGCAATTCGACCGGCCCGCACCTGCACTTCGAAATGCGCAGCGACCTGTACGGCAAGGTCAATCCGCTCAATTACGTTTCGCCGTAAAAAATCCGCGAAATTTGGACGGTTTTGCAGGGGTTGTCTGACACATATACAAAAGTTTCGCCCGTTGTCCTAATTTCTAAAGCAGCACATTTTTTAATCCCTCTCCCCGTTTTTTCCCGGGAGAGGTCGTGTGTGTTCGACCCATTTGTCAATCCCTGCATGGTAACGAACGAGGCCACTCAGAAATGGCATGGGTCGAACGCAGCAACATTCATCATCACCCTCACTTAACCTCTCCCTTCAAAAGGTGAGGGATTATTAACTGCCTACCCATTCATTTAAACCAAATCCTCAATTTCCTTCCTCGCGCGCGACTGGAACTCCTCCACGCTGATTGCGCCCAGATTCTCTCCTGAACGCAGCCGCAGCGCAACCTGCCCGGTGACGGCTTCCTTATCCCCAACCACCAACATGTAAGGGATTTTCATATTCTGCGCATCGCGGATTTTGGCCTGCATCCGGTCATCACGTTCATCCACATCCACCCTCAGGCCGGCTTCACGCAGCTGCTGCGCGACCTGAAGAGCATAGGCCAAATGCCGGTCAGCAATGGGAATGACCATTGCCTGGGTTGGCGCCAGCCAGACCGGAAAAGCTCCGGCATAATGCTCGATCAGGACGCCCATGAAGCGTTCCATCGATCCCAACAAAGCGCGGTGCACCATGAAGAGCCGGTGCGGCTGCCCGTCATCACCGGTGTACTCGAGACCAAAACGCTCCGACAGGTTGAAGTCAAATTGGATGGTACTGAGCTGCCATTCCCGCCCGAGAGCATCGATCATCTTGAGGTCGATCTTTGGGCCATAAAAGGCTGCTCCACCTTCATCCAGATCAAACGGCAGTTCAGCTCGTTCCAACGCCTGGCGCAGCGCCTGGGTTGCCATATCCCAATCCGGCAGCTCACCGGCAAACTTATCCGGATTCCGGGTCGAAAGATAAGCATGAAAATTGTGCAGGCCAAAATGGCGCAGGATGTGCAGACAGAAATGGAGCGCCCTGTCTATTTCTTCCGGCATCTGGTCGGGACGGCAGAAAATGTGAGCATCATCTTGAGTAAAGCCGCGTACCCGCAGCAATCCATGCAAGACGCCTGAGCGTTCATAACGATAAACCGTACCCCACTCGGCTATGCGAATGGGCAGTTCCCGATAGGAACGGGTTTTATTTTTATAGATTTGGATATGGAACGGACAATTCATCGGTTTGGCGTAGTAGGCTTCATCATCGATTTGCATGGGAGCATACATGTTTTCCTTATACCAGACCAGATGCCCGCTCGTTTCCCACAACCCCGCCCGCCCAATGTGCGGCGAATAAGCCAGGACGTAGCCATTCTTAATGTGTTCGTCCTTGCAGTAGGCTTCAGCCAGGTGGCGCACCATGGCGCCGTTGGGGTGCCATAGAACCAATCCAGCCCCGACTTCCGGATTAATACTGAACAAATCGAGCTCCTTGCCAAGCTTACGGTGATCTCTGCGGCGGGCTTCCTCGATCCTCCACAAATAGGCATCCAGTTCCTCTCGGGTGTTCCACGCGGTTCCATAGATACGCTGCAGCATTGGCCGGGTTTCATCTCCGCGCCAGTAAGCTCCGGCGACGTTGATTAATCGAAAGGCCTGCTCATCGATCTGCTGCATATTTTCAACATGCGGGCCGCGGCACAAATCGACAAAGCCATCCGATTCATAGATCGATAATTCAGGAGGTTCATTCAGCGGGTTGCCATGTTCATCCACCGCCCCTTGCTCCAGGCCATCGATCAACTCAAGTTTATAAGGCTGGTTGGTAAAAATATCCCGCGCCTCCGCAGCGGTGATCACCTTCTTGTTGAAGGCCGACCCGCTGCGAAGGATGAGCCGCATGCGCTCCTCGATCGCCCCGAGGTCCTCAGGCGTCAAAGCTCGCGGCAGGTCAAAATCATAATAAAAGCCGTCCTCAATGGCTGGCCCAATGGCGATTTTGGCGTCCGGAAAAAGCTGGAGCACTGCCTCGGCCATCACATGCGCAGTCGAGTGACGGATGCGATAGAGCAGCGATTGCTGATATTCAAGTTGACTGGCTTTTGCTGACATCGGAACCTCCATAAAAGTCGTTGTATACACTCAAAATTAAAAACGCCTGCCCTTACTGGGGCAAGCGTTTCGGCTCGCGGTTCCACCCAGGTTAGCTGCCGTGTGCAGCAATCTTGTGGCGACGGATAACGGTGTCTGCCGTTTACCTTACTGCTGGAATTTGCGTCCGGGTTCAGGCTTCCACTCGCAGGTGGTTTTCACTGTTCTTGGCCTTCAGGAACTCTCACCCGTACATCCCTGTCTCTGTTGGTCGAGAAATCAGATACTCGTCCTGGTCGAAGTGTTTAGTTACCTATTATAGCCATTCCACCTGTACAATTCAATATCTCTTTATGCTGCCTTCATCTCCTGAGTCAACAGCCGGCCCAGCCGCAAGATTTCATCGACTAGAATATCAAAATCCTCGAGCCGGCTGCGTTGATTGGTGTTAGCGACGCGCAAGGCATACTTGCCCTTCAGCGTGGTATACGAAGGCACCGCCACTCCACTTTCGTGCAAACGGATCAGCAGTTCTTTGTTGAGTTCGTTGAGCGACTCCTCATCCTTGCCGCCCGGGTTATAACGGAAACAGACGATATTTAACTGCACAGGCGCAATGCGCTCCAATTCCGGTTCGCGGTCGACCCGCTCCGTCAGGTAGCGCACCTGGGCGACATTTTGTTCCATCATCCGCCCATATTTGTGCACGCCTTGCTCCTTGATCATCATCCAGGCCTTGAGGGCTCGAAAGCCGCGCGAAAGCTGAATGCCAAGTTCTGAAAACCACAACGTCCCGCCTGCCAGGCCGCGGTCGGCGTGTGCCAGGTACTCAGGCGTCTCAGCAAAAGCGTTGCGGTGCAGCTGCGGATCGCGTACAAATGCGCAGCCAATTTCGTAAGGCATATACATCCATTTGTGTAGGTCGATGGCGACCGAATCAGCGCGTTCCATGCCGGCAAACAGCAGCTTGAGGGTCGGCGAGCTGCCTGCCACGCCGCCAATGGCCCCGTCCACATGGAACCACAGGTCCTCGCGCTGACAAAAATCAGCCAGGGCGCGCAGGTCATCGATGGCGCCGGTATTTACTGTCCCGGCGTTGCCAACAACCATGATCGGCTGCCGCCCCTCGGCGCGGTCAGCCTGGACGGCAATTTGCAGCGCCTCCAGGTCGATTTGATACGCATCGTTGACTGGAATCAAACGCAGTGATTGGCTGCCGATGCCAAGCAGCTCGACACCTTTCTTGATGCACGAATGAGCCTCGACTGAGGCGTATACCGTCAGGCAATGATTGCTGCATTGCAGCCCCTCCTTGCGGACGTCAAATCCGGCTTTGGCCGAACGTGCCACCGCCAACCCAACCAGGTTGGCCACCGAACCGCCGCTCACCAATAGCCCGGAAGTCCCTTCGGGCAGCCCGACAATCTCGCGCAGCCATTCGATCACCTGTTTTTCGACGTAATTGGCAATATGATCGGCGCCGCCCATATTGGGGTTCATCGTTGCGGCCAGCATCTCCGCCATCACCCCTGTCGGAGAGCCGGTGCCAATCACCCAGCCCCAGAAACGCGGATGGATGTTGCCCATCGGGTTGGGCAGAATATGCTCAAGGAACTCGGCATAGACTTCTTCCACCGGCTGCGGTTCGAGCGGCAGCGGTTGAATGAGAAAGTCTTTATCCGCCTGCGGAATTGGATGCCAGACTGGGTGTTCGCGAATGCCCTGCAAATAATCCAGCATATCGTCCACCATGCGGTGACTCAAATGCCGCATGGCATGCCAATCCTGCGGGTCAATATTTTCTTCTGCGCGTGTGGTGTCAACTGGTTCCATGGCTATCTCCATCTCCTTACAGTAAAGTGTACGGTTGATAGGATAAAAGACCGCGCACCATTCTTGTTTTCGGTCCGGCGGTCGAAGATCGCCCAATATTATTGATAATTTTACTAGTTAATTACTCAGATTCAATGCCGAGAATTAAAACAAAACCCGCCGGCAAATGACGGCGGATGGTGGGCGGTATAGGACTCGAACCTACGACCTCTGCGATGTCAACGCAGCGCTCTAACCAACTGAGCTAACCGCCCGAAGTGCCCGTTATTATAATCGAAGGTGGGCATATTGACAAGAAATTAGGTGGAACTGTAAAGCCAAAGTAGGAATGTCCCCTTTATAAGTCCATTGTTCCCATTTTGGTAACTTCGCGGTATAATTTTGTTGTGCAAATCATCAGCCGGCGTCTTCTACATGAATTCTGGGAAAAACACCCGGACGCCACCATTGCCCTGCAAACCTGGTTCCATGACGTGGAGCGCGCTGTCTGGCACACCCCTGCTGATATCAAAGCGGTTTATCAGAATGCCAGCTTTGTGGCAAATAACCGGGTTGTGTTCAATATCGAGGGCAATCATTACCGGTTGGTGGTAGTGGTGGTTTATCTACATGGCGTGGTATACATCCGATTCGTGGGAACGCACGAAGAATGTGACCGGATCGATGTGACTACGATCTAAGGAGCATGAAAATGGAAATCAAGCCCATTCGCAGCGAAGCCGATTATCAGGCAGCGCTGAAAGAAATCAAAAACCTCATGGAGTCCCAGCCCGGCACCCCGGAAGGCGACCGGATGGAGGTGCTGGTGACACTGGTCGAAGCCTATGAGGCCAAACACTTTCCCATCCCCGAGCCAGATGATCCGGTGGAGGTGCTGGAATATTATATGGAAAGCCGCGGGCTGAACCGTTCAGATTTGATTGCATACCTGGGCAGCAAAGAGCGTGTCTCAGAAGTGCTGAACCGCAAACGCGGGCTTTCACTTGAAATGATCCGGCGGCTGCATCGAGGTCTGGGGATTCCCGCTGATTTAATCGTGGGAAAGCATACTCATAACCCCACCCGTACCCATCCCGCGCGGATCGCACCCGCTTCCCCAAAGGGGACCAAGTCGCAAGTACGGGCCGTAAATTCAGGCCGGCGGTAAGAGCCTGGCAGGCGCCCCATGGATCGTAAAGAATGAAGAACGCCGATTTACTTGAGCCGATATTGCCTGGACGTCGCTGAATGTAATAAAATATTGCCAGATAACATCGGCTGCGCCGCTCAGCTCGCAGGGGCGCATTTCAGTCACGGACGCCATCCATAAGCGTGAGATCTGACGGAGACTACGTGACCGGCTATTCGGGTACCCCGCTGGCAAAGAAACTGGGCATCAAAACCGGGTTCACGCTCGCGGTTGTAAACCCGCCGAGAGAGTATCGCCAACTCGTTGATCCCATGCCGGATGGGGTGACAATCCACAGCGCCGTTACCAACTCAACGGACATGGTTCATCTTTTTTGCACGCAGCGAACCGACCTGACCAGCGCGCTGAGCCAGACAATTGCGCTTCTCAGGCCGGATGCCGCGGTATGGGTCTCGTGGCCCAAGAAGGCGTCGAAGGTGCCAACCGATATCACAGAGGACACAATTCGAGAGGTGGCGCTCCCGCTTGGCCTGGTGGACGTCAAGGTGTGTGCAGTGGATGAAATTTGGTCGGGTTTGAAACTGGTCATTCGCAAAGAGAATCGCGCTGGCCGGGCCTGAGATGAACCCCTTCACCCTATGTAAGTTCGCCATGCTCCCCGCGTTTGTAGAAAGGGAAGCTTTTCATGGATCGAGCTTTTTTCTGCGCAGCAAGTTCTGGTTTCCGGATGTGAGCCTGACTCAGCGCGGGTGTCCTCCTGGCTTATAATCAACCAATTTGTCTGACTAATTCGCCCATGTCTATTATCCGCACTGCCCAAATCGAGGATGCGCTCGCCATTGCCCATGTCCACGTAGACACCTGGCGGACAACCTACGGGGGCATCATTCCGGACGAGCATTTGGCCAACCTGAGCTACGAGCGTTGCCAGGCAAGCTGGATCGAGCATCTTTCGCAGCCGGAGGTGGAGCGGGTTTTTGTGGTCGAGCAGCCAGGCGGTCCAATCACGGCGTTTGCTTCCGGCGGCCCGATCAAGGAGGCCCTGGGCGAGTGGGATGGGGAATTGTACGTGCTGTATGTGTTGAAGGCCTTCCAGGGAATGGGCTACGGCAAGCAACTGGTCACACGCGTGGCGCAGGATTTGGCCAGCCGGGACTTTCGTTCGATGGTCATCTGGGTGATGAAAGACAATCCGGCGCGGCGTTTTTATGAAAAGCTAGGCGGCCGATTGATCGGCGAGGCGGGGATCACCATTGGCGGGAAGGACTTGCTGAAAGTGGCCTATGTCTGGTCTGAAATCGCAGTTTTCAGGTAGGACTATTTTTTAACCACTGCCGGCAATACCCACGCTGGTGAGGGTCAATTCGAAGGGGGTAGGATGGATGGATCCTTGATCAGCAACATAGCTGAACGGCCTGAGAGGCGAAGCGGCGAGACCAGCGGATTACTATTGACATCATAGAAGCGGATGGCGGGATCCCAGGCGTATTCCCCCGGCGCTTCGCCAGCGTTAACGATCACCACCGCGCGCTCGAACTCGCGGCTCCAAACAGACGCGCCAAATTGGATATCGCCTTGCGAATCCCCCAGGTCCAGGTCGAATTCGCGGTACCAATAGTGCGGGATGTCGGACGTGCCTTCCTTGTAGGTCCAGTACACTTCGCGATCCCGGCCAGCGATGAGCAGGTAGCAGAAATAGGCGAAAAGGGTATCGTCAGAGTCACCCGCAAAACCGGCCGGCTTGGAGTTGATGCGGATGTGAGTGGTCGGCGGCAGGGCCTGGACGGTTTCAAGATACGGACGCAGGTCTTCGCTTGGCATCTCCTCGGGGAAAATTTCGTTCTCAGCGCCGCCAGCCGCAGTCGCGACCTCGGCAACGAAGGCAGGCCGCCTGACGATGGAGGCTCCCTCCATATTTACGATGATGGGGACGGGAAGCCTGGCGGCTACCGCTTTAAAGAAGGTCAGGTAGGCGGCTTGATAGGCTTCATCGGTTGAATAGTTGACCTGTTGGGCAGCCCTGGCATAACGCACGTGGCCATCGGCGGTCCCAATGAATTGATCGAACAGGATGCCATCCCATTGGCCGCCGGTTTCGTTAAGAAGCTTCGCAATTTTCTCGGTGAAGTAATTCTGCCACTCGGGGTTCCCCGGGTCGGGCCAATATTCTCCCGGATTGGAAAGCCCTCCGCCTGAACTTATGGGATAGCCATCCTTATCCTGCAGCAGCCAATCTGGATGATGGGTTAAGATCCACTGCGTATCTTCGCTGTCCACGCCGCCAGCATCGGACTGCTTGTAGGTGGGATTGAGGCCGCTGTCGATGTAGAGAAAGAAGGTCAGGTCGGGGTTGTAGCGTTTGAAGAGCGGAATTAGCTCTGAACGTTTCGCGCCGAGGAGGATATTGTCATAGCTGGGCGCGATACGGGAAACCTGTTCCTCGGTAGGCGGATAACCATCGAAGATGCCGGTCGAGGTGAATTTTCCAACCCGGTAGCTGCGCGAGGAGGCGGCCGGCATGGTGGAAACCTTGTTGTCGATCAAGGTTTGGACCAGCGCATGTTTCTGATCAGCAGACAATAGAGACGCATACAACGGGATGGCGGGAAATGCCGGCAGGGTGGTGATGGTCGGCATGCGAGCAGCCGGGCGATCTTGATTAGTCAGCTGGGCGACGAGCGGGACGCTGGCCGGCCGGACAAGCGCAAGGACAGCCACCGCGAGGACCAGGACGACCAAAACTGAGGAGACCATTCGTTTTCTCATTCGACTAATTAAACCACCT
>MGMG01000060.1 GCA_001796355.1 Chloroflexi bacterium GWB2_54_36
TATAATTTACCGTTACGGTCTGATTTGAAAGGTGAAATGACAAAGTGAAAGAGCGAATTTATCTGGATTACGCAGCCACAACCCCGGTTGACCCGCGGGTTGTCGAACGTATGTTACCTTTTTTTACCGGTACTTTTGGCAACCCTTCATCGGTTCACTGGTTTGGGCAGCAGGCTGAAGCAGCACTGGAGAGCGCCCGCGAGACAGTCGCCGGTGCACTAGGCGCGCAGCCAGATGAGATTGTTTTTACCAGCTGCGGAACGGAAAGCGACAATTTGGCCATTCGCGGAATGGCCTTTACGCAGCGCGAAAAAACCGGTGCACAGCGCATCATCACCACGCCCGTTGAACACCACGCTGTTCTTCATACCGTCGAACAATTGGTGGAACTGAACGGCTTCAAGATGGATTTGCTGCCGGTTGACCAATATGGGATGGTTGACCCCGAAGATTTACGCCATGCCTTGCGCGACGATGTGGCACTGGTCAGTATCATGTACGCCAACAACGAAATCGGTACCATCAACCCCATGGCAGAAATTGGAAAGTTGTGCCGGCAGCGCGGCGTCCCATTACATTCGGATGCTGTGCAAGCCGCCGCTCACCTGCCCATGAATGTCGTGCGCGACCAGATCGATTTACTGGCAATCGGGGCGCATAAATTTTACGGCCCAAAAGGCGTTGGGGCGCTGGCAGTGCGTAAAAATATTGGACTGCACCCGTCACAGACCGGCGGCGGTCAGGAAAATGGCCGGCGGGCAGGAACCCAGAATATTCCATATATCATTGGGCTGGCCGAAGCATTGAAGTTGACGGTGAATGATTTGGAGGCTCGCCGGCGACAGCATATCGCCAAACGCGACCGCTTGATTGCCGGTGTATTAGGCAACGTGCCAGGTTCACGCCTGACCGGGCATCCCACCGAGCGATTGCCAAACCACGCCAGCTTTGCATTCGAAAGGCTGGATGGAAATCATCTACTTATGCTGCTGGATGCTGCCGGTTTCGCCTGCTCGTCCGGCTCAGCCTGCAAAGTCGGCGATCCTAAACCGTCGTCTGTGCTTAATGCAATTGGCCTCTCACAGGCCTGGACGCTCGGTTCGCTGCGTGTAACCCTGGGTGAAAGTACAACCCTCGATCAAATTGAATCGTTCATCGAAGTGCTGCCCTCACTGGTGAACAAAGTGCGCGGCGCCGCGTAAGGGTGGTTTAACCATGGCCAAAGGAACGTCCGTGGTCGTCGCCATGAGCGGCGGTGTGGATAGTTCTGTGGCAGCGGCGCTGCTGGTGGAACAGGGCTACGACGTAACTGGGGTGATGCTGCGCCTGTGGTCCGAACCTGGCAAAGAGGAAAGTAACCGCTGCTGCACCCCGGATGCGATGGCAGGCGCGCGGCGGGTCGCAGCCAAACTCGGCATCCCTTTCTATGCGCTCAACAGCCAGGACTTATTTCACAATGTGGTCGTGCAATCGTTCATGGACGGCTATCGCAACGGCATCACCCCCAATCCGTGCATATTGTGCAATCAACACATCCGCTGGGGTTTCATGTACGAAACCGCGCGCGAATTGGGCGCAGAATTTATGGCAACCGGGCATTATGCGCAGATCAATCCAAGACCCGACGGCAGCGTCGAGTTGCACCGTGGGCTGGATCCAGACAAGGATCAGTCATACGTGATGAGCGTTTTGCCGCAGGAAAAATTACGCCATACCCTGTTCCCGGTCGGCGGCATGGCAAAGCCTGAAGTGCGCGAACACGCGCGGCGTTTTGGTCTGACCGTCGCTGACCGCGCAGACAGCCAGGATTTATGCTTTTTGGCCGGGCAGGATTATCGGGGTTTTTTGGCGCGCCACGTCCCGGAGGTCACACAACCTGGGAAAATTGTCAACGCTGACGGCCGCTACGTGGGCGAACACCAGGGTCTGGCGTTTTACACCATTGGTCAGCGCAAGGGGTTGGGGATTGCGGCGCCACGCCCGTTGTACGTACTCGAGAAAAACCTTGCGACCAACGAACTGGTAGTGGGCGATGAAACCGATCTTGGGCGTAACAGCCTAACCGCTGGCGGGATGAATTGGATTTCCGGCACTGCGCCCACGGAGCCTTTTGATGCCGAAGTAAAAATCCGCTACCGGGCTGCTCTGGCGCCGGCAGTTGTCACCTCGCAAGGCAATGACCAGATTACTGTCCATTTCAAAAACTCCATGCGCGATATTACCGTTGGACAGCGGGTTGTTATCTATAATGGGGAAGCAGTTCTTGGCGGGGGAACCATCCAATCATCTTTCAACACGATCGGGGAGCCAGCATGACGATCCAGGCAGTTTTGTTAGGCATCATCGCTCCGATATTCTTTGGGGCTGTATTTCATCTCTGGCGCGGCGGGGCAACCTGGCGATTGGGATTGTACATCGCACTGGCCATGGTTGGATTCTGGGTAGGTCACCTGGTTGGTACCCGACTCGGATGGGAATTCCTCAAAGTTGGATCGCTGCAGATGGGAATTGGAACAATCAGCGCTATTTTGTTCATGCTGCTTGGTCACTGGTTGAGCTTTAAACAGCCGGAAGCTGAAACTGCCCGGCCGAAACGACCCACCCGGAGCGTGCGCCGGTGAGTTGGAACCTGCACGGCACCCATGTCGAAGATGGCGACCTGGTTCAACTGGTCGGGCTGCGCCATAAGAGTTTTATTATCCGGGTTGCTGCCGGCGGTAAGATGGAATCGCACCGCGGGGTGATCAAACACGATGATCTGATTGGCAAACCCTGGGGCACCAAAGTCAGCAGTCACCTGGGAAACCCATTTTTTATTTTGCAACCGGCTTTGGGCGATTTGCTCAAAGAAATGCCGCGTACCACGCAAATCATGTATCCAAAAGAAATAGGTTTTATTTTGGTGAACATGGGAATTGGCGAGGGACAACTGGTGGTGGAAGCCGGTACCGGTTCTGGTGCGTTAACCACTGCTTTGGCGTTCGCCGTCGGCAAAACCGGGCGGGTGGTGAGCTATGAGGTCCGTCCCGAGATGCAAGCCCTGGCGATGAAAAATTTGACCCGCCTTGGGTTGATCGATCGGGTCGAGTTCAAGCTGCGCGACATTAGCGAGGGATTTGATGAAACCGGCGTCGATGCCCTATTTCTGGATGTGCAGAACCCGTATGACTTCATCGCGCAGGTGAAAACTGCACTCAAATTTGGCGGCTTCTTCGGCGCTATTTTGCCGACCGCCAACCAGGTCACCAAGTTGGTATTGGCTTTGCGGCAGAATAATTTTGCGTTCATAGACATTTGCGAACTTCTACTGCGCTACTACAAGGCGGAACCCGAACGTTTCCGTCCAGTCGATCGCATGATTGCTCATACCGGCTACCTTCTGTTCGCCCGGCCGGTCATCATCGAGCAGGCGGATGATCAGGCTACGTTGTTGGAAATCGAAGGCCGAAAATCAGGTTTAGCGCCGAAGGCCGATGAGCCGGATGCGGAAATCGATACCGCGGATGAAGCTGACTGACAAATTTAGGATTTAAGAGGATGCGCGATTTCGAAAATTCTTCCGCAACGCTGACCACCGAAGATATTCGTTCACGACTTGAAACCTATTGCCGTGGAATGGCCGACCACGGAGAAGCGTACAACGGCCGTAAGGCGGCAGTTTTGATTCCCTTGTACTGGTATGGCGGCGAATGGCATGTGCTCTTTACCCGCCGCTCCGAGGGTGTGAACGATCATAAGGGGCAGGTGTCCTTTCCGGGCGGCGCAATCGAGGCGGACGACCGGAATGTGTATCAGGCAGCGCTGCGAGAGGCCAATGAAGAAATTGGGCTGGAACTAGGCGATGTGGAAATCCTTGGCCGGCTGAAAGATTACATCACCATTTCCCAATTTGTCATTTCGCCGATCGTTGCCCGCATAAACTGGCCGTTTCCCATCCGCATCAATTCCAGTGAAGTCAGCCGAGTGTTTTCCATTCCGCTCAGCTTTCTGGGAGATCGGGCGAACATCGAAATTCGCACCCACACGTTCTCAGATGGACAGACCACCCGGTTGTTTTATTTCGCGCCTTATGACGGGGAGCTCTTGTGGGGAATCACCGCAAGGATAACCGTGCGGCTGCTTAAAGTGCTGGGTTTTTTGGAGAATAGTTATTAGATGCTTGTGCGCCATACGAAAAGAGGCTGTTCCAGAAATTGGAACAGCCTCTTTTGAGTTCTGTGAAGATTAATCTTCGACTTCTTCTTCCTTCTTGCCGCGCTCGATCACTTCGGGTTCAGCTACAGCTTCGGTAACCTCTTCCACTTCTTCAACAGCGCCGCCAGTGATGACTACAATGACGTCGTTTAGGTCGTGGAGAATTTCGATCTCATCGCTGACTTTCAGCGCGCTAACCAAAATAGATTGGCCAAGCGAGGTCAGGCCGGAAATATCCACCGAATACTTTTCTGGAAGGTCCTGCGGTAGGCCTTCGACCTCGATTTCGGTCATTTCATGGACAACCACGCCGTTCAAATCTTTGACGGCCGGAGAAACGCCCACCAATTCAATGGAGACCTTGGAGCGGATCTTCTCAGTCAAAGAAACTACCTGGAAGTCAACATGGAGAAATTCATTGCGAATGTAATCCATCTGGCGTTCACGCACCAGTGTCGCTAGTTCTTTGCCATCAAGTACGATGGTCACGATTTGCGACTGCGATGCCTTCTTCAGAATGCGGGAGGCGCTGCGAAAATCCATTTCAATGGCAGCGGGCTCAAAATTATGGCCGTACATGACGCCCGGTAATTTGCCAGAGCGGCGCAAAGCCCCAACCTGTTTCCCGGTAACAGTACGCCGGGTCGCTTCGACCAATACTTTTTCCATATCATCATCCTTCGAGCGCCTCTCACCTCGAACGAGGTTACCTTCGCTCTATTTGATTGTTCAGGCTCACGCCTGAGGTTGATTGTGCTGGCAATCCCAGCGACCCTGTATTTTAGTCGGAAGCCGATGGAGCGTCAAGAGATTGGGCTAACAAAAGAAATAACGAACCAGCAGGGGCTGCTCGCGAGTATTGTAGGTTGGGTTGCCCGCAGGGCACTCTGCGAGTGAGGGGCGACGAAAGTTGATTTACGGAAAATCCGTTTTGCAGCCGCGAAACCCAACAATAATTAATGTTAACGAGATGTTGGATTTCGGGCTGCAAATATCTCTTCAGCACATAAATCTCTTGCACGCCCTCAATCCAACCTACAGCACTTTCGTGGGGCTGCTCGCGAGCAGCCCCTACTGCTGACTTCGAGAAAAAAAAGTGCATCGCACAATTTCTTTACCCTCTGCCGGCAATGGTCAGCGCCAGCCAAGCGCCATAAATCACTGCAACCGCGCCGATCACGACGAGCACAAAATTAACCACGCGAAGCACCATAGGGGAGGGATTGAGATCCAACAGGATGGAGCGCAGCCCAAGGAAGCTGTGGATAACGACCAGAATGAGAAAGGAAATTTCCATAACCACAATGATGGGATTTTGGAAATAAGCGACCACGTCCGCATAGGTTAATAATCCGCCAGGGGCAACCAGGTGGTTGACAACAAAATGGATGCCGAGGAAAACCACGATCAACAACCCCGTGAAAATTTTGAGCAGCCAGCGGCCGCTGCCTTCCAACCTTTTGGGTGACAAGGATTCACGCATATCTCAACCCTCGGAGAACATTTTGAATGTAAAGAAGGCGATGATAAACAGCGCAATCAACATCAGAGCGATGAAAGTGCCCTTCTGGCAGCGAACACCAATGCCGAAGCTATTGAGAGCGATGCGGATACCATTCAGCCCATGAATGACCCCGGCGGCAATGACCAGCAGCTCGCCCAGCTTGAACAACGGGTTCTTGACCAGGGCGATAAAACCATCGTACGCATCGGCTCCCCTGGCGAGCTGGCCAAGCGCAATTAAATGCATCAACAGATAAAGCGTAAGTCCCAATGCGGTTACCCGGTTGAGGATAAAACCAAATGTGCCCAGTGACCGGCTGCGCGGGTCGAACCAGCGCGGCCAATTATTAGCTTCAGGCTGGTTGGGCATTTTTCTTCTCCGACGAGCGAGGTCTAAAAATCGATTTAATCCGATCCGACATTACCTTTTTTCGCATATCCATAATCCGCCAGGCGGGATCGACGCCTGATGGGCAGACCTCCGTGCATTCGTAAGCGCTGTGGCAGCGCCAGAGCCCGGTATGGTGGTCAGCCTGGTCGATGAATTCCTGTGTGGGATTCTGGACGTACATGAGGTGAAGCGACGCCAGGACCGCCGGCCCAACATATTCTTTGTCGGTGTTGGCTGCCGGGCAGACTGAAATGCACAGACCGCATTCGATGCAATCGACCAGCCTTTCTGGCTCATGGTCGATTGAGTTCTCCGCTGTTAGGGGTTGTTCATAGGGCAAGCAGGCTGCTGCAAGCGGCGCTACCGAGTTAAATCCCGACCTATCCATCCGGAGAAAGAAATTCCCCATATCTACCACAAGGTCACTGACGACCGGGAAGTTGCGCAGCGGATCGATCCGTACGGTGCCGCCATTTTGCGTCACCGAGCTGATGGTGGTTATGCAGGTCAGCTTTTCGCGGCCGTTGACGCGCATGCCGCAGGCGCCGCAGGTTGAGTGGTGGCAGGCATGCCGATAAGTGAGAGTACGGTCATGCAAAGCCCAGATGCGTTCCACCGCATCCAGGATATATTCCTCCGGATCAACGTCGAGGGTAAAGGTTCGAACATAAGGTTTTCCGCCCGTGCGTTGGCGGTGTACCTTAAAGTGGACTTGCCAAAGTTGTTCGGTCATGCTGTTACCTCAGCTATAATACAAGTGGTAGTCAGCCAGCGGATGCTGCGCGGTTTCACAGGCGCGCTGCCATCCCAGCTTCTGGCAAACCAAATCCGCGGTTTTTTCGGCCATCACCCGGCAGGTGGTGGCTTTTCCGCCGGTCACTGTGACCAGGCCGTTGACCTCCTCGTCCGTTTGGTGGTCGTAGCATTTGAAGGTACGCGAAAGGCTGCGCCCGCTCATCAACCCGCCAATTAGCGGGCGGGCAGACATATAGGCTCCCCGCATCTTGATATTCTCTAATTCAGGCACCAGCAACGCGGCTCGTTGGTGCATCTGCTTGACCTGGTCGGGGTAAACCGGGATGTAGTCTGCCTCCTCGACCTCGAACGAGGTTGTGCCGATAACCGCCATGCGGCGTTGCGGCAGCAAGATATCGCCGTCATCCGGTTCGCACAGGCGGTTGATCACTCGCTGCGTAACGCGTTTTTCATAAGCCACCATCACGCCGGGGGTGGGACGCACCGGCACCGAAATGCCGGCCATTTCAGCCACTTTACCGGCCCAGGCGCCGGTTGCATTAATGGTGATATCCGCACGGAAATCAACCGGCTGGCCGGCGTGCCGGTTTACCGCGGAAACCCCACAGATATTCCCAATGCCGTCTCTCAGGAAGCCAACCACATCATGAAAAGTATTAAATTTGGCCCCATGTTGTCTGGCGCTGGCTGCAAAAGCCATGGCCAGCCGCAAGGGATCGAATGCAGCGTCAGGCACCTGGTAGGCGGCTAGTATTTTGGGATTCAGGGCAGGTTCAGCTGCAAGCGCGCGTTGGACGTCGATTTCTTCCACCGGGATGCCACAATTCTGGGCGCCCTGGAAAAAAGCCGGCGCATACCCCAGGTCAGCATCGTCCAGCGCGACGAAATAGCCGCCGTTGTACTCGATGCATTGTTTGGCAATGCGCCGCAGGATCATATTTTCCTGGATGCATTCAATGGCCGCCTCGGCATCCGTAACGCAATAACGCGCGCCGGAATGCAGCAGTCCATGCGTTCGGCCTGAGGTACCGGAAGCCAGTTCGCCGCGTTCTACCACCGTGACCGCAAAGCCGCGCTGTGCCAGGTCATAGGCCAGGGCACAACCGGTAAAGCCGGCACCGATGACAATTGCACTGGGTTGAGTGGTTTTCATGATTCGATCCAATTCAGCGTGCGGGTCACCGCCTTCTTCCATCCTGCGTAAAGTTGGTTCCGGGTAGCGTTATTCATTATAGGCGACCATTGACGGCCAGCGCCCCATTGTCCGCGCAGGCTGTCGAGGTCTTTCCAGTAGCCAGCCGCCAGTCCGGCTGCATAGGCTGCCCCGAGCGCTGTCGTCTCTGTGATCACCGGCCGGACGACCGGAACATCGAGTATGTCGGCCTGGAACTGCATCAATAAGTCATTTTTGACCATCCCGCCGTCCACCTTGAGCGTGGTCAGTTGGACGCCCGAGTCGGCTTCCATGGCGTCCAGCACTTCGCGGGTTTGGAAGGCGGTAGCTTCCAACACCGCCCGGGCAATGTGCCCACGGTTGATGAATTGTGTCAACCCAACCATCACTCCGCGGGCATCGCTGCGCCAATAAGGTGCAAACAAGCCGGAAAATGCTGGCACGATATACATCCCGCCGTTATCCTCGACGCTGCAGGCCAAGGTTTCAACTTCAGCAGAGGATGAAATGAGTTGTAAATTATCACGCAGCCATTGTACCAATGCGCCGGCAATAGCAACCGACCCTTCCAGGCAATATACTGCCGGCGCAGAGCCTATTTTGTAGCCAAGCGTCGTCAGCAGCCCGTTTTTACTTGGAATGATGTCGTTCCCAGTGTTGAGCAGCATAAAGCAACCAGTGCCGTAGGTATTTTTGGCCTCCCCGGGCGTGAAACAAGCCTGGCCGAATAATGCAGCCTGCTGGTCGCCAAGGTCGCCGGCTATGGGGATGCCACCCAGAAAGTCGGCATAACCATAAACCTGGGCAGATGACTCGATTTTTGGCAACAGACCGCGCGGGATATCCATGATTTCGAGGATTTCCGGATCCCAGTCGAGCGTGCGCAAGTTCATCAACATGGTACGCGAGGCGTTGGTCACGTCGGTGATGTGCACACCGTGTTTGGGGCCGCCGGTCAGGTTCCAGATCAACCAGGAATCAATCGTGCCGAAAAGTGCATTTCCACGTTCGACATCTTGTCGGACGGCGGGAATATTATCCAAAATCCAGCGGATTTTCGGCCCAGAAAAATAAGTTGCCAAAGGCAGACCGGTTTGTTCACGGAAGCGGTTTTGCCCGCCAGTTGCTGTCAATTGGGCGCAAACCTCGGCGGTACGGGTATCCTGCCAGACAATGGCATTGGTGTAGGGTTTCCCAGTACGGCGGTCCCAGACCACTGTGGTCTCTCGCTGGTTAGTTATGCCGATTGTCGCCAGGTCGGTTGAGGAATAACCGGATTTTGCCAGCGCGTTTATGATGACTTCCTGACTACGCGCTAATATCTCTAGCGGGTCATGCTCGACCCAACCCGGGCGTGGAAATATCTGGCGGTGTTCTTTTTGATCCTGCGCTATGATTTTTCCAGCGGAATCAAAAAGAATACAACGAGTGCTGGTGGTGCCTTGGTCAATGGCGGCGATTAATTTTCTCATGGCAAGCTCAGTGAAAGGAAAACAGTATCTTCCATTTTACAGGAAGGCGGATTCTGAGATGCCGGAATAAAGTAACCAGTTCCACCCGAGAGATATTACTTTTACCCGGTACCCGGATTTGTTAGAATGGACTATCAACTTGGAGGGGAAAAAGCGTTATCTATGACCCAAATGGTTCACAGGCAGCTTTTGACGGGAGTGATATTTACACTATTCGCTACTGTCGCCGGCTGCGCCGCCCCAGCGCCAACGATTGCGCCGGAAGCCACTAAGGATAGCTCCGCTTCGGTTGCGGAGTCGCAGGTGGAAGCTGTTGTAGGGAACCAAATTCACACCATCCAAGGCGCGGGGTTACGGTCGCCGCTGGAAGGGAATACCGTCACAGACGTTGCGGGAATCGTTACCGCTTTTCGCGCGGATGGGTTCTACATGCAAGATCCCAATCCCGATGGGGATGAAGGCACCTCGGAGGCGATATTTGTCTTCACAGACGTCGTGCCACGGGCAAGGCCGGGCGACGCGGTGCGGGTCAGTGGTTTGGTCGAGGAGTTTTATCCGGGTGGGTTGGAGAGTAACAACCAACCGATCACCCATATCGTCGAGGCTGAAGTCGAAATCATTTCATCCGGGAACGACTTGCCCACCCCAACCCTGATTGGGGCAGGCGGGCGCATGCCGCCAACCACAGTGATCGATGATGATGGCGGAAAGCAATTTGAACCGCAGCAGGATGGCCTTGATTTTTATGAGAGCCTGGAGTCCATGCTGCTGCAAATTGACTCGGCGGTAGTGGTAGCGGCATCCAATGCCTATAAAGAAATTGTCATCCTTTCCGCTGGAATTAGCCAGGCGGGGCCGTTTACCTCTCGCGGTGGGTTGTTATTGCGTATAGATGATCAAAACCCAGAACGGATTTTACTGGATGACAGCTTGCGTCCGGTACCTGATGCCGCGATGGGTGACCAACTGGCGGCGTCTGTGGTTGGCATATTGGATTACTCCTTCGGCAATTACAAATTTCAGCCCATCATGAAGGCGAGTTTTACCCGCGGGGGGTTGTCTAAGGAAACGGCGCGACCAGCCCAGGAAGGGGAGTTGGTCATTACCAGCTACAACGTGGAAAACCTGGATGCGCGTGATAACCCAAATCGTTTCTCGGGTTTGGCCAATCAAATTGTTAATCATCTGAAATCTCCGGATATCATGGTCCTGGAAGAAATTCAGGATAACAACGGGATTCTCAATGATGGCACCGTGGATGCTAACGAGACCTACCGCTTATTGATCGATGCGATTGTGGAAGCTGGCGGCCCTGAATATCAATTCCGCGATGTCCCGCCGCTGGACAACCGGGATGGAGGCGAACTGGGTGGAAATATCCGGGTCGGGTTTCTCTTCCGCACCGACCGTGGCCTGCAATTTATCGACCGCGGGGGGAATCCATCCGCGGCATCGGAACCTGTAGCGAATGCGGGTGAACTCGAATTGAACCAATCGCCTGGTCGGATCCAACCCAATGCCAGCGCTTTTTATGATAGCCGCAAGCCGCTGGTCGGCGAATTTAGTTTCCAGGGCCATAAGATTTTCGTCATCGGCGCACATTTGAATTCAAAAAGCGGCGATACTGCTCTTTACGGACTGTACCAACCGCCAAGATTGGATTCTGAAAGGCAGCGGATTCAACAGGCAAACATTATTCAGCGGTATGTCGCGCAAATACAGACATTGGATCCGGATGCTCTGGTCGTGGTTGCAGGCGATATGAATGATTTCCAATTCTCGGAGCCCTTGATCGCCTTGAAGGGGAGTAACCTGACGGACGTGGTTGAACTTCTGCCCGTTGAGGAGCAATATACCTACGTTTATGAGGGAAATTCTCAGGTGCTTGACCATATTCTGGTCACTAAACCGCTAGAGAATTGGCTGAGCGAGGTTGACATTGTGCACTTGAACGCCGAATTCCTGGCAAGCCAACGAACCAGCGATCACGATCCAGTTCTGGCGTATTTTAGATTGCGTAAAGAGTAACAATTTATTAACCAAATCTTATCAACCGATATTAAAAAAGCTGCCATAATATGGAAAAAGTTGCCGGTGCACAATCAGGAGGGAATGGGTGGCGTCAACAACCAACGTGATTCCGATAACCAAAAAGAGGAAAGTGTATTCCTTGCGCGCGCTGCAAGAAAACCTCACCGGTTATGCCTTCGTAGCTCCGGCCGTCATCATTATTTTGGTATTCGGACTTTTTCCAATCATCTATTCGCTCTATATGAGTTTGTTTAATTGGCGCATCCGAAAAGGCGATTTTACCGGCCTGGTGAATTACACCAAAATATTCGGCGATTGGGGCGGCTTCGCGATTTTTATAGGGGGATTGGCTCTGCTCGGAACGGCCTACTGGCTGTGGACAGGAGCCTTTAAATCAAATTCCAACCTGGCGCGCAAGCTGCAAATTGGCGCGGCGGTGGTTTTGATCGTTGCCGGCATCATCATGTCCATGGGGTGGGGCAAAATGGTCGCTGCGGGTGACGAAGATTTTCTAAACTCACTCATCATCACCATCTTTTATGCCGTAGGGACGGTGCCGCTCCAGTTGGGAATTGGCATGATATTCGCTTACCTGCTTTACCAGAAAATTCGCGGGAAAGAAGTCTTCCGCATGATCTATTTTTTGCCGTACGTCACCCCGGTAGTGACTACGGCGGTTGTTTTCCGCACCATTTTCTCGTCGCGAGAGACATCGCTGGCGAACATTGTTCTCTCCTGGTTCAATGCCGGACCGTTGAAATGGCTGTTCGAGCCTAAAGCGATGTCGGAAGTTTTTTTAGGGTTGAAATTGGAGGGCATCGCTGCCGGTCCAAGTCTGGCGCTCGGGACGATCATCCTATTTGGGATCTGGTCGTTTTTTGGCTATAACACCGTCATATTTCTGGCGGGGCTGGGAGGCATTCCCAAAGAATTGTATGAAGCGGCTGAAATCGACGGCGCGAACGGATGGAATGCATTCAAAAATGTGACTATTCCACTCCTTTCACCGGTTTCGTTTTATCTTTTTCTGGTGTCATTTATTGGCACCTTTAAAGCCTTCAACCACCTGTATGTCATGGCGACGCCCAATGCGCAAAATACGGTTGTCACAGCCAGCGTCCAGATATTTGATGTTTTTTATGCACAAAATAATTTCGGGTACGCTGCGGCTCAATCGATTGTTTTGTTTTTAATCATTTTGGGGTTAACGGTTGCCCAAAACAAAATTCTGGGAGAGAGAGTGTTTTATGGCTAGTCTCACAACCGGCCTTGAAAAATCTCAGTCTGAAGGTAAAGGCGTCCGAAAATTCAGCCGTGGGTCTCGGACTGGCAACCAGAGTTTGGTCTATATTATATTGATCATCGGGGCGGTATTAGCCCTCGTCCCGTTCTTTTGGATGATTTCGACATCCCTTATGTCGCTGGGAGAAACCATCAACCGCAAATGGCTTCCAGCCGTACCGCAGGTAGCCAATTATATTCAAGCCTGGAATGAAGCCAAATTTGCCAGGTACTTCTGGAACAGCGTCATTATTACCAGCGTTACTTTGATCGGGCTGCTGACCACCTCCATCCTGGCCGGCTATGCTTTTGGACGGATCAATTTCAAAGGCCGGAATGCCATTTTTGCGATTTTACTCAGCACCATGATGATTCCGGAGACCATCACCTGGCTGCCTAATTTAATGCTGGTTCGCGGCACAATCATCCCGCTGCCGGGCGGTTCCTGGCTCAATTCATTGCAAGCGCTGGCTGTTCCTTTTATGGCAAACGCCTTCAGCATTTTTTTGTTGAATCAGTTCTTTGCGCAAATCCCGCATGAATTGTGGGATGCTGCCCAAATCGACGGGGCGAACCATTTTCGGTTTTTGACCCAGATATGTTTACCGATTTCCAAAGCGCCGATCATGACCGTGCTATTGTTTGGTTTTATCGGTTCCTGGAACGCCTTTGCCTGGCCGCTGCTGGTCACCACTCGTGAGACCTGGCGCCCCCTGATGGTGGGCCTGTGGACTTTCGTCTCTGAAGCCGGGCCGGAAACGCACCTGCTCATGGCAGGCGCGGTCATCACCCTAATCCCCATTCTGGTCATTTATTTCCTGACCCAAAAGCAATTTACTCAGGGTATAGCGACGACCGGATTGAAGGGATGAATCTCCTTTGTGGCTTACGGAACATTTTCCGTTGCTAAATTCAATCCCCACACTTTTTTATGGAGGAAAAGATGAGGAACAAATTTTTTGCGATAATCGCAATCCTGTTGGTGGCCGCCTTCGTGATGGCTGCCTGCGTTCCGGCTGCCACAACGACACCTGAACCCGTGGCAACGGAAGAAGTTCAGCCGCCGGCGGCTGAACCTACCAAGGCGGAAGTGCCTGTTGCGACCGAGGTGCCTGCTCCCGCCGATGAATGGGCGGATGTGGACCCGAGCGGCCAGCAGATTCTCTTCTGGCATCAGCACACCAAAGACCGTGAAGCTGCGTTGTTGGAAATCGTGGATGAGTTCAACACAACCAATGAATGGGGTATCACGGTTACCGCTGAATATCAAGGTTCGTATGGCGACATCTTCACCAAGATGCTTCCCATCTTGAATACCCCGGATGTCCCCGACCTGGTGGTGGCATACCAGAACCAGGCCGCAACTTATCAGCTTACCGAAGGGCTGCTTGACCTGAATTCGCTGGTGAATAGCCCGAAATGGGGCATTTCTGAGGAAGACCAGATGGACTTCTTCCCGGGCTTTTGGGCGCAGGATGTCTTCCCCAATTTTGACAATGCCCGCCTGGCGCTGCCCCCCAACCGCTCCATGGAAGTCATGTATTACAACAGCGACTGGCTGAAGGAATTGGGCTACGACGCTCCCCCGACCACTCCGGAAGAATTCAAGGAAATGTCCTGTAAAGCATCGACCACCCCGTTCTCAAAGGCGACTGTTGAGGGTAGCATCGGCTACGAACTGTCGGTGGATGCTTCCCGCTTCGCCTCCTGGACCTTCGCTTTCGGTGGCGATGTTTATGATTACGAGGGCAATGCCTTCACGTACAACAGCGATGCCGGTGTGGCTGCCATGACCTTCCTCAAAGACCTGTTTGACAGCGGCTGCGCCCGCCAGGTCACCGAAGCCTACGGCGATCAGACCGACTTTGGCAACGGCTCTCTGCTGTTCACCGTCGGGTCAAGCTCCGGATTGCCATTCTACGCTCAGGCCGCCAGCGAAGGTGCTAACTTCGCCTGGTCGGTTGCGGCCATCCCGCACACCACAGCGGAACCGGTCATGAATGTGTACGGCGCTTCAGTTTCCGTTCCAAAGACCACTCCCGAACGCGAACTGGCTGCCTTCCTGTTCCTGAAGTACTACACGAGCGCCGATGTACAGGCTAAATGGGCGAAGGTTTCACAGTACTTCCCGGTTCGCGCGAGCGTGGCTGACAAGATGGCCGATTACTTTGCGACTGATCCAGCCTACAAGACAGCATTTGATATGCTGGCTTACTCTCACTTCGAACCGCCCGTGCCCGGTTACGACTTTGTACGTGATGAGATCGAGGCGACCATGGCTGCGATTGTGGACGGCGGTGACGTGGTCTCGCTGTTGGATGCGGTAAATATCAAAGCCAATGAGATTCTGGCCGACCAGTTAGCTCAGATCAAATAGAAGTCTGGTATTTTGTGTGAAGGGGCTGTCTAAAAAGTAAAATCAGGCGGGCCTTTTCAATCGAAAACTGGAAATAATAAAAGGCAAAAAAAACTGGTGGTC
>MGMG01000061.1 GCA_001796355.1 Chloroflexi bacterium GWB2_54_36
TCAGGCAGTTTTGCGCGTACGAATTTTAAATTTAATCCGCGGGTTGCAATTTTGCCGCTGCAGCGGCTTTGAGGGCTTCCGCCTTGTCGGTGCGTTCCCATGTCAGGTTCAGATCATCGCGGCCGAAATGACCGTACGCAGCCAACTGCTGGTAGATCGGACGACGCAGGTCGAGCTGCTGAATGATCGCGCCGGGGCGCAGATCAAAATGCTTGGAGATCAGCTCGGCGATCTCCTCATCCGGAATGGCGCCGGTGCCGAAGGTTTCCACGTTCACGCTCAAAGGGTGGGCAACACCAATGGCGTAGGCCACCTGGATTTCCACGCGTTCGGCCAACCCGGCTGCCACAATATTCTTGGCCACCCAGCGGGCTGCATACGCTGCAGACCGGTCAACCTTGGTGGGGTCCTTGCCTGAGAATGCGCCGCCGCCGTGACGCCCCATCCCGCCGTAAGTATCGACGATGATCTTGCGCCCGGTCAGGCCGGAGTCGCCCATTGGGCCGCCAACTACAAATCGCCCGGTCGGGTTGACAAAGATTTTTATATCTTCATCCACCATCTCAGCCGGCAGCACCGGCAGAATGACATGTTTGATGACTTCCTTGCGGATGTCTTCCTGCGAGATTTCCGGGGCATGCTGCGTGCTAATCAAAACCGTGTCCACCCGGTGAGGTTTCCCATAGCGATACTCGACTGTCACCTGAGACTTGCCGTCCGGTCGCAGCCAGGGTAATGTGCCGTTCTTGCGCACCTCGGCCAGTTTACGGGTCAAGTTATGTGCCAGGTAAATGGGCATGGGCATCAACACCGGTGTCTCGTTGCAGGCAAAGCCAAACATCATGCCCTGGTCACCTGCGCCGACATCCTCGATCCCGTTGTCGGCTAATTGCCCGGCTTTTCCTTCTTGCGAATGATCCACGCCCAAAGCGATGTCGCCAGACTGTTTGGCAATTGCCACCTGCACAGCGCAGGTGTTGCCGTCAAAACCTTTGGCGCTGTCGTCATAGCCGATCTCGTTGACCACTTTGCGCACCAGATCATTGAAATTGATTTGCGCGCGGGTGGTGATTTCACCCAGCAGCATGACGAAGCCGGTTTTGGTAGCGGATTCGCAGGCGACCCGCGAATAAGGGTCCTGCGCCAGGCAGGCATCCAGCACCGCGTCCGAGACCTGGTCGCACAGCTTGTCCGGATGTCCCTCGGTAACCGATTCAGAAGTGAACAGATACTTGGGGGAGTTCATAAAAGTGGTGTTCATTAATTGTGTCCTCCATTTCGGATAAAAAAAGCCCCTTCTGAGACAAGGGGCAACCGAATTGATCGTTTGTAACTGCCCTCTCATCTTCCAGAATTTCGATCTGCCGGAATTGGCACCTTCGAATACCCTTTTCAAACCACACCCAGGGTAATCAGGTTGTCGAGGCTTCACAGGGCCGGTCCCTCCGCCTCTCTGGATAAGAGCGCCTTTATGGGGCTTATTGGATTGTACCTGCTATCTTAACACAGGATTTTTTAGATGTCAATTCATCCAGGGTCACAAAAACGACACAACCGGTCATGATTGCATTCTTACCAAATTTCAGTCAGAGTGTGAAAAAAGTATGCCCCGGGAGATGTTTTCTTCCCGGGGAATGCGTTTCTAAGCTTGCGTAGGTATCTGGATCTTGTATTACAGTTCGGGTGAGCGGGCAGCGATTTTGGCCTTTACCGATTCGATGAATTCGCTGACCGGCAGGTCATTCTGGCGCGAGCCGTCGCGGCGGCGCAGAGCGATCGTCCCGGCAGCCATTTCAGTGTCGCCGACCACAGCCATGTACGGCACTTTGAGCAGTTGCGCGTTGCGAATCTTGGCATTCATGCGATCCGAGCCCAGGTCCGCTTTTGCGCGAATGCCGGCAGCCCGCATTTGTTTTGCCAGCGCTGCAGCGTAGTCGTTGTGCTGGTCGGTGATCGGCACAATGGTTACCTGGTCGGGTGACAGCCAGACCGGGAAGTTGCCGGCATAGTGCTCCAGCAGGAAGCCGACCATGCGCTCGTGGGTGCTGAGCGGGGCGCGGTGAATGCACAACGGCACTTCATCTTCACCGGCGCTATTGACGAACGACAAGTCGAAGCGGGCGGGTACGGCAAAGTCAACCTGGTTGGTGGCCAGCGAGAACTCTTTGCCGATGGCGCTCCAAATCTGCACGTCGATTTTGGGGCCGTAGAAGGCCGCTTCGTCAGCAGCCTCGACGTAAGGCACATTGTGATTGCGCATGGCGCTGCGCACCATTTCTTCGGTTTTGAGCCACAGACGCTCGTTATCGACGTACTTTTTACCCAGGCCTTTTTTATGGTGGGTTGACAGCCGCATGACGAATTTTTCGATGCCAAACAAGTCAAAATACGTCTGATACATGGCGACAACGCCCATAAATTCCGATTCAAACTGCGCTTCCGAGCAGTAGATATGAGCGTCATTCATTTGCATGGAACGCACGCGCATCAGCCCGAAAAGCTCGCCGCTTTTTTCATAGCGGTAGCAGGTGCCGTACTCTGCCAGACGCACCGGTAAGTCGCGGTACGAGCGTTGCTTGCTGCCGAAGATTTTGTGGTGGAAGGGGCAGTTCATCGGTTTGACGTAGTACTTGACGCCTTCCAGTTCCATCGGCGGGAACATGCTCTCGGCATAGTAGGGCAGGTGACCGGAGCGCTTGAACAGGTCCTCTTTGGTCAGGTGGGGCGTGCGCACACGGTCATAACCGGCTTTTTCTTCCATTTCCTTGGCCAGTTTTTCCAATTCTTCGATCATGACGCCACCGCGCGGCAGCCATAACGGCAGTCCAGGGCCCACCTCGTCGTCGAAGATGAATATTTCCAGTTCTTTGCCTAGCTTGCGGTGGTCGCGGCGTTTGGCTTCTTCCAGCATCTGTAAGTACTGGTTGAGTTCATCTTTGGTTTTCCAGGCGGTGCCATATACGCGCTGCAATTGGGGATTGTGTTCGTCGCCGCGCCAGTAAGCCCCGGCTATATTCATCAGCTTGAAGGCAGACGGGTTGATTTTGGCGGTGTTGTCCACATGCGGGCCGCGGCACAGATCCACGAACGTGTCGCTGGTGTAGATGGAGAGCTCTGGCCTTTCGGTCAGTGGATTGCCGTGCTCGTCGGTCTCGCCAAGTTCAAGGTCGTGAATCAGCTCGAGCTTGTAGGGCTGATCTTTGAATATCTGGCGCGCTTCATCGGCGGTGACCACTTTGCGCACAAAGTCGTGCCGCCCGGCGATGATCTGGCGCATGCGCTTCTCGAGTTTTTCCAAATCCTCGGGGGTCAGAGTGCGCGGCAGGTCGAAGTCGTAGTAGAAGCCGTTTTCGACCGGCGGCCCGATAGTGTACTTGGCCTCCGGGAACATCTCGATCACCGCTTCGGCCATAATGTGGGCCAGCGAGTGGCGAATGCGATAAAGTTCGCTTTCGTGATAATTTTCCTGTTCTTCCTGTACCATGCGCGCCTCCGTAATTTCAAGTATTATATCAGGGTGAGACGCGTACCGCGAAAAATTTATTACCCCGGAGAACCGGCGTTTACCATGAAAATCAAGTTTACTGAGAGAACTCAATAGACAGTAAACCTGCCAAACGCTTACCCGGTCTACGAGTTGGAAAAATCACATTATTTTACGAGGAACAATGATCTACCGACAGGCAGTCCCCTTCGATTTTCCCCGCCTGGCGCAAATGCGCTGGGATTTCCGCACCGAACTACTAACCGAATCGCTGCCGCCTGAAACCAGGGAAGCCTTCCTGCCGGTGATGTTGGATTTTCTGGAGGATGCCTACCGCAGCGGTCGGTGGGTCATGTGGGTGGCGGAGCAGGAAGGGGTCATCGTCTCGCACGTGTACATCGAGCGCATCCGCAAAGTGCCGCGCCCGACCAGCTTTGACGCCGAGTACGGTTACCTGACCAACATGTACACCCTACCTGCATTCCGCGGACAGGAAATTGGCGCCAACCTGCTGCGTGTGGCGGTCGAGTGGGCGCGCGAGCAGCACCTGGAGATGATCATTCTATGGCCGGCCAGGGGGCGCGAGGCGTTTTATGAGCGCAGCGGGTTCATCGCCGAGCCAAAGGCCATGTCGTTGGAGTTGGAGGAGAGTTAGATGACGGAAATGTACATTATAGATACTTTATAGCGAAACACAAGGCGGGGCAAATTCGCCCCGCCCAATTAGTAAATTCAAAACTTTATGGTTGATTAATTGTGAATAACAATTGACCCGCCACCTAAAACTTGTTGTGAGCCATTGTCATAGACATTACCATCTCCCCAGATTTGGATGCGGAAGTCATCCGGAGCTCCGTCATCAGCGGTGATCATGAATTTGTATGACCCCACGCCGTTGATGGTGCCTTCACCCTTGAATGTTGCTTTGGTTCCGGCTATAACCAGCCATTCGTAGCTCGTGCTCTTGAAGTTCAAATCACCGGCTTTGAATTGGAACTCTGTATTGCCTGTTGGAACGTTCGCACCCTTTTGGTATTTTGAAACAAAACCAAAGGTAGCTTTGCCTTCCATGGCAGGATCAGCGGCATACGCGCCAGCGGGTGAATAAATCCAGCCGCCACCGGTGACAAAGCCGTTAGCTGGATCGTAGATTACTGCCATGGTGCAGGCAGGTTCCGAGTCAACGTAACTATCATTGACGGTCAGGCAGACATCGTAAATGCCAGGCGCAGCATAGGCGTGTGTGAGAGTGGCGCCCGTACCAGTGTATCCATCACCAAAAGCCCATGCATAGGTCAGCTCATCGTCATCAGGGTCAGATCCAGATCCATTGAAAACAATTGGTGTGTTTACAGCGCCTAAGTATGGACCACCAGGAATGGCCGTTGGTGTGAAATTTATAAATTTGTAGACCGAGACACACAGACCGCCGGTATTGTTCTGAGCATAAACGTCATAAATCTGGAATTGCAGCGAAAGAGGGCTTCCAGTGCCCGATTTAATGGTTGTGTAGCGATGATTAGTACTGTAATCTCCCCATTCAATCACCTGATTATCAATCTGCAACTCAAGTAGAGTAGTACCATATGAGACGTACCCTCTTAACTGGTCTGTCCAGTCCGCGGAAAAATTGGTAAACCTCTGAACACTGTCCTGCGTATATTTAGCGTCCGCACGGATATCGTAAGTTCCAGTTCCCCCTGCATAGAATACTCCACTTGCTTCGATTAAATAATCGTAAGCAGGATTGAGTGTGGTAGATGTGACAACCGGAGTGACCGCCCCACTACCATAGGAGGTGACAAACTTTGTTTCAACAAATTCGTAACGAGTATATGTTCCAGCAACACACTGGGCTACCCCAGTAACCAAAAGTGGATCGGTCACTTTTACGGTCGCAGTATCAATTACAGAGGGGGTTTTTCCATCAGACGCTGTCAAAGTAAGCGTATAGGTGCCAACATCGGTGCAAATGATCGTTGAGCTGAGCCCGTATTTATTAGCAATTGTGCAGTGGCTGTTATTCACCGACCACTCATAGCTCAATGGATCTCCATTGGGATCAGATACCTCCCCGGAAATTGGGATTATATCGCCTATGTTACCGGTTAAATCCAATCCAGCGTTTGCAGTTGGGGGCAGATTCTTGATAACCCATATACCTGAAATGCCTTCGTTTTGGGAAGCACCGCCTGTCGTATCGATCGTGACGGCTTTAATCGGTTCAGAAGATTTAAACCCCACGAATTCGAAGCTGTTTGCGACCGTATCAAGGTAACTATCCCCAAAAATCTGGTAAGTTCCGTCCGCGAAGGAAAGCGTAATACTTTCCGATGCAGTAGAGTTGGTAAGCAGACTAAACCCCACCCCTAATACTGGATTAGCGAAATTGATAGTAACCTGGTAATCATCCTCGCCATTCGCGATTATGGTAGGACCAGTTGGAGTAGGGTTGGTATTACCAAGTCCTGCATTCCAAGCAGGACCCATAATACAAATATAGTCGAGGGCGACCGCTTCCTTGACTGTAACTGCCCCTCCTGACAATGAGATACCGTTACTACCCAAATTACAGCTATAGCCAGTAAAAGTTGAAGCGAACGGAGTTAAATTCTCGCTGGTAGTTGCGGGGATGGCAATGTTTTCCACTCCAGGGAGGGTAGTAAAAGTAGCCTGATCCAGAATTATGTTGGGCACATCTGCAGCTACGACTGGAGATACCAGAAGTAGTGAAAGAATTACGGTAAGGACGATCGATCTATAAAGAAAGCGTTTCATGATTTCCTCCATTGAGACAAATGAGCGAAATTAAACGGCTGGGGAAAGTTTTGGTTAATGATATTTCAGTCGATATTCCCCCTTTCGTTAAAAAATTCGGTGGATTAACAACAAAAAAACCGACCATCCGTGGTCGGTTTCGCTACTGGCTCCCCAAAGAGTTCCCCCCAATTATCAGGTCTAGCGACCAATACTGCCCTCTGGTTCAAAGCCCCCACTTCGCTGCCAACTATTCATTTGTGGTAATGTAACGTTTCTATTCCATTATACTCATAAATGTCATGGGCTATAGTGACGAATGTCATATCAAATTGAAGTAATTCTTAGAATTTGCCGAAAATATTGATCATTCGAGAAATTGAAGCATATCTCACAACATTCGTCCCTGAGCTTGTCGAAGGGAAGGCTCACTCATAGAGTGCCCTGTGGTCAGCGACCAGTAGACTTCGCTAACCCCCGCAGCCCGAGTATAATTACCCCATGAGCACACCACCTGTCGAAGTTCTCATTACCGTTTCCTTTCCCGACGACCTCATCACGCCACTGCGCCAGCTTTCACCACGCCTGCGCATTACCTTGCAGCCGGCCCGCGCGCCGGAAGACATTCCTGCCGAGATCTGGAATCGCACCGAAGTGCTTTATACCGACCGGCTGCTGCCGGCGCCAGACGCAGCGCCCAACCTGCGCTGGATTCAATTTCACTACGCCGGCATCGACCACGTTGCAACCCATCCGCTGCTGAACAAACCCAACCTGGCGATCACCACCCTGAGCGGAGCGGCTGCGCCGCAGGTGGCGGAATACGCCGTCATGATGATGCTGGCGCTCGGCCACAAAATGCCAGACCTGCATACCAACCAGTTCAAAGCCGATTGGCCAAAAGATCGTTGGGAGCGATTCAAACCGATTGAACTGCGCGGCAGCACAGTGGGAATTGTGGGCTATGGCAGTATTGGGCGCGAAATTGCGCGTTTGCTGCAGCCCTTCGAGGTCAAAGTTCTGGCTGCCAAGCGTGACGCAATGAAGCCGCTGGACGATGGGTACACGCCAACAGGTCTAGGCGATCCAGAGGGTGATCTGTTCACCCGGCTTTATCCGATCGCTGCGCTCAAATCGATGGTAAAAACCTGCGATTTTGTGGTGGTATGCGTGCCGCTGACCCCTCAAACGCGCAATTTGATTGGCGAGGCAGAATTGGCTGCCATGGGTCCCAATGCTTACCTGGTGGACGTCAGCCGCGGGGGAATCGTCCAGCCGCAGGCGCTGGTAACTGCCTTGCAAGAGAAAAAGATTGCCGGAGCTGCGCTGGATGTCTTTGCGGACGAACCGCTGCCGCCCTCCAGCCCATTATGGAGGCTGCCCAACGTGCTCATTTCACCGCACATTTCAGGGATCAGCCCGCACTACTCCCGCCGGGCAGTCGCACTCTTCACCGATAATCTGGCGCGTTACCTTTCAGGCGTTAAATTGTTTAACCTGTATGAACCGGAATTAGGCTATTAACTTCATTTACAGCATCCTGACTGGAAAACTGATCTCATGTTCAAAGCAATCTTCTTCGACCTTGGCGGCACGTTGATTTATTTCGATACCTCATGGGAAACGATCCTGCACCAGGCAAATCTGGCGCTGGGAGTGCAGTTGAAGGAGGCCGGTGTTGGCATGGATCCCGCGCAGCTGGCAGCCGATTTCAACTGGCGCATGCAAAAATACTATGCTCAACGCAGCAGCGATTATGTGGAGCACACCACCGAATTTGTACTGAACGAAATGCTGGCTTCCTATGGTTTGCCGGAAGTTAAGCCGGAGTGGACACGTATTGGTCTGGATGCTTTCTATCACACCTTTCAAAACCACTGGCAGGTCGAACCGGACGCTATTTCCACGCTGGGGCGCTTGCGTGGTGTCGGCTACAAACTGGGGCTGATCTCCAATGCCGGCGACGCTGCCGATGTTCAGGCACTCATCGATAAAACCGGCCTGCGCCCGTACTTTGACCGCATCTGGATTTCTGCCAATGTGGGCGTGCGTAAACCTCACCCGCGTATTTTTGAAATCGCGATGGATTCACTCCATTGTTCACCGAAAGAGGCGTTAATGATCGGCGATACGCTCAATGCGGATATTCTGGGCGCCGCTAATGTCGGCATGTCCAGCATCTGGATCACGCGCCGCGCAGATATGCTGGAGAACAACCCATACCGCCTGTCGATCGTACCAGACGAAGTCATCCCCACCCTGGACGAACTGCCGTTGCTCCTGGCAAACTGGTAGGCGCTTAATTTAACTTGTTTCGTCGGCCGGGCGCGGAGACGAAAGCGGGGTTTCCGATTGGGGCTCTGGTTCACCATCCGCCAGCCCATCGCTCCGGTTCTCGATGAATGTCAAGAAAACAGCCACCACCCGTGGATCAAATTGCTTGCCGCTGAGAGCGGTGATATGCTGGATGATTTTCTCTTTTTTCCAGCCTTTGCGGTAACGCCGGTTAAAGATCAGCGCGTCCCACACATCCACGACCGCGAAAATGCGTGCCGGCAGGGGAATTTCTTCTCCCTTGAGTTTACGCGGGTACCCTGAGCCGTCCCACCATTCATGGTGGGACTGAGGAATATTCAGGGCAGGGCGCAAGAAGTCAATCGAGGACAGCATTTCGACCGAGTAGATTGGGTGCTTTCGCATGATCTCCCAGTCCATCTCTGTGAGGTTATCCTGCTTTTTCAAGATGCTGTCAGGGATGGCCATTTTACCGATATCATGTAGCAGCGACCCGCGCCGGATATGGAGTAAATCTTCGCCGTGCAAGCCCATTTCACTGGCAAGCGCCACGGTCAATGCTGCCACCCGGTGCGAGTGGCCTTCCGTCTCACCGTCGCGCAATTCCAATGCGCGCGCCCAACCTTCGATGGTAGCGTCATACGCCAGAGTCAAATCCAGGTTGGCGGTGTGCAGGTCTTTGAGCAACTGGGCGTTGTCTATGGCGATGGCTGCCTGGTTGGCAATGGCTTCCAGAAAATTCATCCAGGCGGGATCGGCGCCAAGCGGCGAACGTTGGAAGATTTCCAATACCCCCTGCACCTCGCCCTTGGTGATCAGCGGGACGCCGATATACGATGCGAAGCGTTCAGCTTTCACCCAGCGCGGTGGGAAAATACCATCGACACCATTGGTCAAGTCATCCACTCGCAGCAGTTTGCGCTGCATGGCTACCCGTCCGGAAAAACCACGGCCGATTTCCAGGCGCACATCACGGATGGCGTTGGTTAGAAACCCCTGTCCGGCTGCGTAGGCCAGTTGTTGCGTATTTTTCTCTAATAAGAGCACCGCGGCGGCATCTACACTGAGCTGTGCAGTGACTTGCTCCAATAATACGCGCAGCGTGAGGGGTAGGTCCATCGAGGCGGTGATAGCCATGTCCACGGCTCGCAGCGCTGCCATGTGTTTGAGCTGCTGTTGAATTTGCTCCTCCGCCCGGCGGTTTTCGGTGGAGTCCATAAACATGTCTAAAGTCGCGGGCTTGCCTTCCCATTCGATCAATACTGAATGAATAGTCACCCAGCGCAGCTCTCGCGTTTGCGTCATGATACGGAACGAATATTGGGAGAGAATGTCTTCGCCCTTCAGCCGACGTTGGTAACGGTCCATCACCATGTCCACATCGTCAGGATGGATGGTATCCTGGATATTCATCCCGATGAACTCTTTGGCGGTATACCCAAAAATTTCAGCGGCGCGGGCATTGGCAAATACATATTGATCACCGCAGGAGACGATCACCCCTTCGGTAGCGTTATCGACCAACAGGCGATACTGGTTTTCGCTCCTGCGCAACTCTTCTGTGCGGGTCTTGATTCGGCGCTGGAGTGATCGGCTCCAAACTAGCACTACGACTAGCAGAATGAGCGCAATTCCCATCCCATATACATAAGGGTGGATGGTTAACCATGACGTTTCTTTTTGGTAAACACCGAACCATTTCTCCTGAATGTCATGCAGCACGCCGCTGGTATGAACCGTATAAAGGCCTTCGTTTATTTTCGCAAGAAGTTTGTAGTTTCCTTCGGCAACCGCGGCAGCGTATTTGCGCGTCATCAAATCAACCTCTACGCGCCGCAGGTTGGTGACTTCCATGTTTCTGATTAGATACTCAGCTTGAATGCGGCTAAGAATGGCGCCGTCATAATTATTTTGTGAAAGCAGACGGATAGCATCGGTGGGCTCATTGACTTGAACGATGCGAGAAGTAAAGCGTTCAGCGACCAGATATTCGTGGACGACTGAATTGGAAATCACGATGATTTCCTTCCCGCGCACATCTTCCAATGTGCGGGCAGGTGAATCGTTGCGCACATAAAGGTCGAAGGTCGTGTAGGTGATCGGAACGGAAAAATCAAGGTCGGCGTCGCGATTGGTCGAATATGCCAATCCTGCCAGCATGTCTACTTTTCCATCCAGTAGATCCTGGCGGGACTGCTGAGAATTTGTCAAAATAAACTGCACCTCAAAATCCATCGCACGTGCGATGGCCTTAACCAGGTCAATAGCAAAGCCAGCCGGCTGGCCATTTTCCAGGTATTCATACGGCGGGTTGGAAGCGGAACCACCCACCCGGATCACCGGGTTGTCAGCTGGCGCGTCCGTTGACTGAAAGGGCGTTTCAACCGGTGAAGGGGTCTGGGCGCTGACCCGGTTTTGCCGGGTTGACAGCAACGCTGCCCAGCCAGCCGTAACGGCAGCCAGAATGAGAATCGAGGTCCAGTTTTTTATTCTAGTCGGGTTCATCGGTCATTAAATTAGCCCGGGTGAAATCCTGATTTGCAAAACCCGGTCGGGCCAACCGGATCACCAGTAACGAACGATAAATGCTGCAGGACAATTAGGTTAATTGTAAGGGGTTTTGCGATTATTTCATATGCCTGAAAATCATTGCTTATTGGATAAAACCGAAATTCGGCTCCGGCTGAGCATTCTACAGCCCTAGGCTTGAAAACTGGGGGAGCAACTCGATGTTTGTCAGAGCTTGATCATGATCTTCCTCTTGTTTCCCTGCGCAGCACGCCTGAATGTTGTACAATGAGTTTATAAAATCCCCCTTTGCGACTCGACAATTTTTCAACTGAATCAAGGAGCTTAAGGAATTGCCATGTATAAAATCTTGCTGACCGATGGGCTTGAAGAAAATGGGCAGGTCATCCTGCGTGCAAACGCTTTGGTTGACAACAACCCAACCATCACCGCTGATGACTTGCTAAAAGTTGTTGGCGAGTATGATGCTCTGATTGTTCGCGGACGCACCAAAGTGACGCCGGCGGTTTTTGAGGCTGGCAAAAAGCTGAAAGTGGTCGGCAGGGCCGGCGTTGGCGTGGACAATATCGACCTGAACGCAGCCAAAGCGCACGGCGTGACCGTGGTCAATTCTCCCACCGCCACCACCCTGGCAGTCGCAGAGCTGGCGATGGCCCTGATGCTTTCAATCGTCCGCGACATTCCACGCGGCGATGCCGGGATGAAAGCCGGCAAGTGGCTTAAGAAAGAAATGGAAGGCACCGAACTCTGGCACAAAAAGCTGGGTGTGATCGGGTTTGGCCGCATCGGTGAGGCCACTGGCAAACGCGCGGCCGCCTTTGACATGGAAATCCTGGGCTATGACCCGCTCATTCCGGCCGCTGAAATCGTCAAACGTGGCGGAAAGCCGGTTTCCTTTGAAGAATTGTTAGCCAAATCCGATATCATCACCATGCACCTGCCGCTGACCCCTGAATCGAAGGGGATGCTCAATGCAGCCGCCTTCGCGAAAATGAAAGATGGTGTACGCATCGTGTGCGCCGCGCGCGGCGGCGTGATCGATGAGGAGGCGCTGCTGGCGGCGCTTGAATCGGGCAAAGTAGCTGCAGCCGGTCTGGACGTATTCGCCACCGAACCCCCGGGCCTGACTGCTCTGGTTAGCCACCCGCACGTGGTTTGTTCTCCACACATTGGCGCTCAGACGGCTGAGGCCCAGGTTCGGGCAGCGGACGATATCGCCAATGAAGTTCTTGCCGCGCTGGACGGCAAGGCGCTGCGCTGGAAAGTTGCCTGAAGATCATGTAAAATTACAGGGTGGTCGGTAAGACATACCCTGCCTAAATGCTCTCCAAGATTTGAGGGGCGGGACAATGCACCCGCCCTTTTTTTGACTCAATCTTGTAATCATCGAAGATACGGAGGAGCCAGATGAAGGAAAAGTTAGCAGCTTTCAAAGTTGAAATGGGCGAGATTTGGGATCTCAATATGGCTGGCGCGTTGCTTGGCTGGGACCAACAAACCAATATGCCCCCAAACGGTGCTGAGGAACGCAGCGAACAGCTGGCAACCCTATCGAAAATCGCGCATCACAAGGCAACCTCAGATGAAATTGGCAAGATGCTGGATGAACTGCTGGTCTATGCCAAGAGCCTGGAGCCCGATTCGGATGATGCACGGCTTATTCGGCGTTCGAAAATCGATTTTGATAAAATGACCCGCGTTCCATCCGAAAAAGTAGCTGAGTTCGCACGAGTCACAACCCTGGCGCAAGAAAAATGGGTGCAGGCCCGGGCTAAATCGGATTTTTCGCTTTTCCGCCCACACCTTGAACGCATTGTCGAACTGCGCCGGGAATATGCCGATTATTTCAAACCTTACGATCACGTGTATGACCCGCTGCTGGATGATTTTGAGCCGGGTCTCAAAACCGCTGACGTGAAAGACATTTTCTCCCGCTTGCGCCCGCAGCAGGTTAAACTCCTCCAGGCTATCGCAGCTCGCCCGCAAGTTGAGGATGACTTCCTACATTTGAAATATGACGACAAAAAGCAGTGGGATTTTGGCGTGGATATCATCACCCGCTTTGGTTATGACTGGAATGCTGGACGGCAGGACCGCTCAGCACACCCGTTTACCACCAGCTTTGGCATTGGGGATGTGCGCATTACGACCCGCATCCTTGAGAATCTGGTTAGTTCCGGCCTGTTCGGCACCATGCACGAAGCCGGTCACGGCATGTACCAGCAAGGGCTGGCTGCCAACCTGAGCCGTACCATTTTGGCTAACGGCGCATCCATGGCGGTGCATGAGTCGCAATCCCGCATGTGGGAAAACCTGGTTGGCCGCTCGCGCGCATTCTGGCGTTTTTTCTACCCAAAACTCCAGGCGGTTTTCCCTGCCCAGTTGGGGAATGTTTCCATGGAAAAATTCTATAAGGCGATCAACAAGGTTGAACCATCCTATATTCGCACCGAATCAGATGAAGCGACCTACAATCTGCATGTCATGCTGCGGCTGGAGCTTGAAATTGCCCTGATGGAGGGTACCTTGAAAGTGGCGGACCTGCCGGAAGCCTGGAATACGCGCATGCAGGAATATCTTGGCATCACCCCGCGCAATGACAGCGAAGGCGTTTTGCAGGATGTGCACTGGTCGGGTGGAATGATTGGCTACTTCCCCACTTATGCGCTCGGGAACCTGGTTTCTGTCCAGCTCTGGGAGGTCATCAATCGGGATATCCCCGATCTGGAGAGTCAGATTGAACAGGGTGAATTTGGCGCCCTGCTTGGCTGGCTGCGCGAGAAGGTGCATCGCCACGGCTCCAAATTCGACCCGCAGGAACTGGTACAGAAAGTTACGGGCTCCAAGATCGACCCGCAGCCGTATGTTGGCTACCTGCGGACCAAGTACAGCGACATCTACGGTTTGTAGAGTGCGCAGAGGGCATCTCAAAGCTTATATGCACGATTTGCCCGGCGAGCACAATGGTTGGTTAAAACCACCCCCTCCAACCTCCCCCAAAATCCTGAAATGCCGGATTTTAGGGGAGGCAACAAGGGTGCACTTTCCGCAGGATGCTTCGCTCGGTTGCAGATTGCCCCGCGGATGGGGATGCGTAAACTGCAATACGCGTCGCTACAATGGTTGTGCAGAGGATTTTTCAAAAAGGTTGTCTACTTCTTTTTAGGCGCCCCCTTCGTTTCTACCGAGGCTCAAATGAAATTTGGCATTGTGCTGCCCAATTACGGCCAGGACGCCACGCGCCTGACCATCGTTGATACAGCCCTGGCGGCTGAAAGCCTGGGGTTTGACTCGGTCTGGACGACCGACCACCTGGCGCTGCCGCAGGATGATGCGCAGATTTACGGGTTGATTTACGAGGCAATCACCACACTGGCCTACCTGGCGGGTAGCACCAGCCGCATCCGACTGGGGATTTCCGCGCTGGTTCTACCTCAGCGCAATCCGGTAGAAGTTGCCAAGCAATTAGCAACCCTGGATGTCCTGTCGGGCGGACGGGTGAACCTAGCAACCGGAATCGGATGGTCAGCGGGAGAATATCAAAACCTGGGCCAGAATTTTCACAACCGCGGCAAACGCATGGACGAAGCGCTCAAAGTACTGCGTACCCTGTGGCGCGGTAATAAAACCGTTTCTTTTCAAGGCAAATACTATGCTTTTGACCAGGTGGCCTTTGCGCCGCAACCCGTTCAATCCGGCGGACCGCCGCTGTGGGTCGCTGGCGACTCTCTGGCGGCGCTCAAACGTGCTATTTATTATGCTGACGGCTGGCACCCGCATATGAATACGCCCGAGGATCTTGCTGAAGCGCTGAAACCCGCTCGCAAGCTGATAGGGACGCGCCCATTTACGGTCTGCCTGCGGATGAGGGCTGAATTTACCTCCCAGCCGGATCCAGCTACTACACTCGTTGGCAGCCCGGCGGATATGATCGCGAAGCTGAAGGCCTTCCGGAGCGCTGGCGCCGGCTACGCTATCCTGTTCTTTCCCGGGCAGACTAAGGGTGTGCGGGAGCGGGGCATGCAGACTTTTGCCAAAGAAGTCATGCCTGCCTTATTGGATTAGCCCGGCCTACAATTTAATAACAATTTGAATTTTGAAGGGCTACAGCACCAGTACGTCGTTTAACCGGTATATAATCGCTGTATGATTTCGACGGGATTCAAGCGGGATATTAAACTGGCAGCTTTAATGCTGGCAGTTTTGTTGATCAGTGTTGGATGCCGGGCGGAAGCGGCGCCTGGCTTGCCTAAAACCAGCCCGGTCGAGCGAATTTCGGTGACCGACACCCCAATGAATTTGCCCTCACTGCCGGTTCCAACCTCAACTGAAGCATCTTTGCAGGAGACCCCGGTGAACCTGGCAGTTCCACCGGTCGAACTGATCGTCCCCAGTCTGTTCGTGTTAGGTTCAACCCCTACGCCAATGACCGAACCGCTGGCATCACCGACTGCTACGACGCGAGCTTTCCGTCAGGCAAGCGTCACACCCCCGCCGTCAATGGCGAAAATGCGGATCACCAAGCCCGGTCCATACTCGAAGCTCTCTTCACCGATCCAAATGGAAGCTTTGATCAACTCAGGGGATGATGGGCTGGTGTATGTGGATTTAATCGGCGAAAATGGCCGTTTGATGGTCAGCGAAGTGCTGGATTTTCGCAATTATGACGCCAAGAACTTTTACATCTCTCCCGAAATACCATTCCAAATCAACAGCGCGGCGGAACTCGCCCGGCTGGTGGTTTACACCAGGGACATGTTTGGCCAGATGATCTCGCTGGTATCGGTGGACGTGCTTCTGATGCAAATGGGCGGCAGCGACCTTACCCCACCGGAGGTCGAGCTTGAGCCGTACCGGGTGGATACTCCGCGCGAGGGTACGCTGATTACCGGTGGAACAGTGTCCATCAACGGGAGCGCGCGTCCGGTCAATAACAATCCATTGATCATCGAATTAATTGACGAAAAGGGCGCGGTAGTCGGTTCCGGCGAGGTGCAAGTCTCTCAACCTTCCGACGGGATCGCTCACGTGCCGTTTCAATTAGAAGTGCCCTACACCGTCACCCGCCGTGTGCGCGTGCGCCTGGCCATCCACCAGGAGAGTTCGACCCGCATCCCGGGTGTGATCTGGATGACCTCGACGATTCTGTTTTTAGAACCTTAGCCTGGTTGAGTGGTGTTTGAGCTGTTCAATAGCGCCTGGAAAGCCGGGTCTTCACGCAGGCTGGCCAGGTCGCCATCTTCACGCGCCCAATTGACCAAATCCGGGCGCAGTGTAAAGCTCCTGGCAAGGAAATCCACTGCCTGTTCATCGTTGCCTGTGAGCGCATAAAAACAGGCACGGTCATAATACACCGTTCCGAACGACCAGGGGGTGTCATCGATGACCGTGATATCCTCCATCATTTGATCCTGGAGTTGGTTTACCTTGGCGATGTTGCCAAGCTTAAGGTATGCATCCGTGATGTGATAGAGTGGATGAAAGTAGGCGTCGTTTATCGCGTATCCCAAAAGGGTACGGTTTTTTAGGTGAGGGTGAAAGTTTGGTTTACGAAAATCTTCTTCGCTGAAACGCGCCAAGGCTAATGGGAAAGCTGATAAAACGGTTTCTGCCTCACGGAGCAACGCTTGGATCGATAGGTTTTTGGTTTCCTCGAAGTTTTGCCGGTTGCATTCCTCGTATCCGGGATATTCGGGTGGATTTTGACCGCGTGAAAGGTATGAAAGCGTTTCAACCGAGCGCCGCCGCCAGTATGTGATGTGTGAAATGCGGTCTTTGGGCGCCCACTGCTCATAGGTACCAGTCGCCTGGCGCTCCCCGTCACTTAAAGAGTTCAAGTATTCCAATTCAAGGCGGTGAGCCTTTTTGATCAAGCCCATCAGGTGGGTCGGGATATCTTTGGGTGGCATATTTTTCCTTTCAGCTTACTCGCCAATGATTTTGACCAGGATGCGCTTGTTGCGTCCCCCATCGAATTCACCGTAAAAAATTTGTTCCCAGGGGCCAAAATCCAGACGCCCGTTGGTTATGGCAACCACCACTTCACGCCCCATGACCTGGCGTTTCAGGTGGGCATCGGCGTTGTCTTCGCCGGTAGCATTGTGTCGGTATTGCCCAACCGGCTCGTGCGGCGCCAGTGACTCGAGCCAGCGCTCGTAATCTGCGTGCAGCCCGGTTTCGTCGTCGTTGATGAAAACCGATGCGGTAATATGCATGGCGTTGACCAGCGCCAGTCCTTCGCGGATACCGCTTTCCCGCAGGCAATCCTCGATTTGGCCAGTGATGTTCACGAAGCCGCGGCGAGATGGGATATTAAACCAGAGTTCTTTGCGATAGCTAATCAACCAAAATCCTCCAGCGATCAGCGACCCAGGATGTTACGCCGCCTGGCCATGAAAAGCGATTGGACATTGACTGGATCTTGGTCTTTTTGCGGTGCTAAACGGGTGTAGGTGCCGTCCGGGTTCATCAAGCGCGCCTTGGTATTATCCTGCATGTAGGGTTCCAGAATCTGGGTACGGATATGGCGAATCATGTTCAGATCTTCCACCGGGAAAAGCACCTCCACGCGCTGGTTGAGGTTGCGCGGCATCAGGTCGGCGCTGCCCATGAGGATTTGTTCGTTGCCGCCGTTGTGGAAATAGTATATGCGGCTGTGTTCCAGGTAACGGCCTAAAATACTGATCACCTGGATGTTCTCGCTCAACCCTTTGATGCCCGGGCGTAAACAGCTAATTCCGCGGGTGATCAAATCGACGCGCACGCCGCATTGCGAGGCCAAGTAGAGCAACTGGATCATTGGTTTATCGACCAATGAATTCATCTTGAAAATGAGGTGGGCGGGGGCGCCGCTGCGGGCAATCTCGATCTCGCGCAGCACCATCTCCTCAAAGCGCTCTCGCAGGTTGATCGGCGCTACCAGCAGCTTGCAATAGTCGGATTTGAAGGAATAGCCGGTCAGGTAATTGAACAGATCGGTTGCATCGGCGCCAATTTGATCATCACAGGTAAACATGCCGATATCTTCGTACAACTGCGCGGTCACGTGATTGTAATTACCGGTACCCAGATGCACATACCGGCGAATGTGTTCGCCTTCCTGGCGGACAACCAGGGCGATTTTTGAGTGGGTTTTTAGACCCAACAGACCGTAAGTGACATGCACGCCTTCCTGCTCGAGCAGCCGGGCCCAACCGATGTTGCTTTCTTCGTCGAACCGGGCTTTCAATTCCACCAGCACAGCCACTTGCTTGCCGTAATCGCGGCGCGCTTCCAAAAGGGCCTGCACCACCGGAGAATTGGACCCGGTACGATAAAGGGTTTGCTTGATTGCCAGGACTTTCGGGTCGCGCGCAGAGGTGCGCAGGAATTCGACGACCGGTTGGAAAGAATCATAAGGGTGGTGCAGCAAGATGTTGCCGGATCGAATGGCGGTGAAGACCGCGTCATCCGGTGATTCATCCTCAAAGTGCAGCACCGGGGGAGTTGCCGGCGTGAACGGGCGGTCTTTTAGTTTATGGCGTTCGATGCGCGTCAGCTGGATCAGGCTTGTCAGCACCATGGGACTGTCAATGGTATACACATCATTGCGGTCCACCTTCATATTATTGACCAGGATATCCTTTAGAAAATCCGGCATATCCTTGCGAATTGCCAGGCGCACCACCACGCCAAAGCGGCGTTTGCGCACCGATTCTTCCATGGTTTCCAGTAAATCCGAAGCTTCCAGTTCCTGAATTTCCATGTCTGCATTGCGAATTACGTGGAATGGATGGACTTCCAACACCTTAAGCCCCGGGAATAGCGCAGCAATATTGGCGTTGATCAAGTCGGACAACCAGATAAAATAATGATGATAAGGCACCGTACCGTCTTTGCGCAGCCCGCCGGATGAACGTTTAACCGGCACCAGCTGGGGCAGGCTATCGGGCACTTTGATGCGGGCGAACAAAGTCTGCCCGTCTCTGCCCTCCAGCAGCACCGCCAGATTCAAACTCAAATTGGATATATGCGGAAAGGGATGCCCAGGGTCAAAAGCCAGCGGCGTCAGCACGGGATACACGACTTCGTGAAAATAGGCATCCACGATTTGCCTCTGGCGCATGCCGAGGGTTTTATGCGCGCGAATGTGAATGCCAGCTGCGTCGAGTTCCGGCATCAAATCCTTATGCCACAACTCCCGACCTTCTTCCATCAGTTTTTGCACCACCTTGCGCACTTCGACCAGTTGTTCGGCGGCCGTCAAACCGTCAATGGACAGGTCCGGCACGCCTTCGTCGCGCTGCATGATCAACCCGCCAACCCGAACCATAAAAAACTCTTCCAGGTTGGATCCCAAAATGGCGAGGAATTTCACCCGTTCCAGCAGAGGGTTGGTCAGATCTTTGGCCTCATCCAGTACGCGTCGCTGAAATTCGAGCATGCCAAGTTCGCGGTTGATGTAAAGCTTGGGATCATCCAGATCGATATGATCCGGGAATACGGTTTCGAGTTGTGCCATTCGAACAGTGGTCGAGGTTGCTTTTTTTCTCTTCATACAAATCCCGCTTGTGATATGGGTGGGGAGTTAAGAATTTTCGCGTCTGGCCAGCAGCCCAAACCCGACCAGCAGTGCGCCGAGTGTGAAAATACCGCCCAGCACATACCCGATGACCTGGTCGCGCGAATTCGCTGAAGCTGCCGGCTGCTTAGGCGCTGGCGTCAGGATTGGCGTGGCGGTGCCGATCGGTGCTTCGATAAGCCCAGCAACCGGGGTGGCAGCATTAAGATTAGCGGCGATCTTCCGTGGTGTAGCCGTGGCGTTTGGCATGGGATCAGCTTCGACAGTCTCAGCCGGCGAAGAGGCTGTGCCCTGCGACTGCTGATGAACGGCGCCCTGAGTTTGACCAAAGGCGGTGTCCTGAGCCTGCCGAAGGGTTGGCTGTGGCGTTACCGGAATATTCAGCTTTTGCCCAACCCAGACTACTTGCTGCTCTGGCGACATCTGGTTGAAACGCAAAATATCGACGATATGGGTATTGTAAGCGATGGCAATGCTCCACAAAGATTGTCCCATTTTTACTTCATGAATCACCGCGCCGTCAGCCGCCGGGGTGGCGGTGACCACCGGGATGATCCACTGGGCAGCCGGGGCAGTTGGTTCGGCGCCGGTTGACCCTGGCGGTTGGGTGCTCGCTGAGGCGGAACCTGAGGCGTAAGCGGCGTGCACGATATAATAAATGGAACCGTCGGCTGCCGTAGCGACCCCTGCACCAATGTGCTGGTACGCGGGTTTGACCATCGGAATCATGTGGTCAGCGTCAGACCACATCCAGGCCAGGTCTTCCAGGCTCATGGGCCCGATGGCAAAATTTTCGGTCGCCCAGGCAGTTGCCCCATCGCCGTACCCTGCCGCCATGATTCGCCCGCGCACATCCCCAATGTGCCAGCCCATGCGGTTAGCCGCCATGATCTCTGCGGAGGATTGGGCCGTGCTCATCAAAATGCTGCTGACTTCCAGCGCCGGCAGGCCGTTACTGGTGCGGATATTGTTGACCAGGGCGATCAGGTCATATGCGGTGATATTGCTACCCGATTGCGCCGATGCGGGAGCTGACCACAATGCAGAAAGCAACACTGCCAGAAGTAACCCGATTTGAAAGCGTTTTATGGACCCGCTCATTTCGTCAATTATACGGTAAGAACCCGGGCAGGGCACAATTCCGTATATGGATCAGGAGAATCAAAATGAACCGAAATAATGTGATTGCAGCCGTCTGGCTGATTGGCCTTGGAATACTATTTCTGATTGGTTATATTTGGCCAGGGATTTTGATTCTGATCGGCATCACCATGATCGTTAATACCACCATGCGCGATGAACCGACCATCATGCCGCCAACGACTACCCTTCGACAAGCTCAGGGAACGGCTACTTCGCCAATGGTCGAGCCTGCCGACGCTCCGTCGGCTGAGCCTGTCGAAGCCAGGGTTGTCGGCACTTCGACCACTTCGGCTAGCTCAGGGCAGGCAAGCTCAGTGGCCGCGCCTTACGAACCCCCATCGGCTGAGTCTGGCGACGCTTCGACCAGCTCAGCAACCGCTGCTCCCGGCGAACCACTCCCGGCCGTTCTGGCCTCCGCAGCGGACCGCCTTTATCTGGCCAGCCAATTGCCTGAAAAATGCCCGGCCTGCGACGCTCCAATGCGCGCGAATGCCGAAAAACTGGAGTGGCACGAAGATAATTCAGTCAGTTGCACGTTTTGCGGTTATCGGTTGACGGTTAAGGCGGGGTAAGGTTAACGTGCTATAATAGTGTAAGAAATACACTATTTGTGTCATAGAGCCTGATTGTCGCAACCGGTGCTTCGACAGGCTCAGCAACCGGTGACCCCGCGCCCTGCCCACACACAGGGTGCCCTGCGGGCTGGGCATTCTGCGGGTGAGACTGTCGAAGGGCAGCACCGGTGCTTCGACAAGCTCAGCAACCGGTGTTTTGACAACCGGTGATCAGCAACTGGCGCTGCTTTAAACCCTTTTCGCTATAAAATGGATTGGAGAGGTACCTATGTCCCGGTCTTTAATGGAACGCAGCAAACCATTTTTGATGTTTCTGGACGAATGGACGGCGGCTTTGCCGCAGATTTCGCTCCATCAAGCCATTCAAGAGCCGCGGCGTACTGCGATCATCTCAGTGGACATGATCAACGGCTTTTGCACCATAGGCTCGTTATCCAGCCCACGAGTGAATGCTATAGTTGAACCCATTGTCCATCTGTTCAGCGCTGCATGGGAGCTGGGCGTGCGCCATATCTTACTCAGTCAGGATACCCATGAGCCGGATGCCGTTGAATTCGGCGCCTGGCCGCCGCACTGTGTGCGCGGCACCGCTGAAGCTGATACTGTGGCTGCCTTCAAAGCGCTGCCTTTTTTCGATCAAATGGCACTGCTGGAAAAGAATTCGATATCGACCGGGCTGAACACCGGTTTGAACGAATGGCTAACAGCACACCCGCAAGTGAATACATTCATCGTGGTTGGTGACTGCACCGATCTATGCGTTTACCAGTTGGCCATGCACCTGCGGTTGGATGCCAACTCGCGTCAGCTCACCCGGCGGATTATTGTCCCAGCGAATGCGGTGGATACTTATGACCGCACGGTAGAAGTTGCCCGCGCGCAAGGCGGTCTGCCGCATGATGGCGAGCTGCACCATGCTTTTTTCCTGTACCATATGGCGCTGAACGGCATCGAAGTGGTCGGCAGGTTGGGGTAGCCGCCTCAATAATGTCGGTAGCGGCGAGGTGGAGAAAAAATCTCAATCGTCCGACGCCTCGGTAGCCTCGCCATAAGGGCTAAAAGGCATGTGCAACGCACCAAGGCCAAGGCCAAGGGCAGATGCAACGCACCGAAACCAGGTGCGTCGCACCAGGAATAAGGTCAAGGTCAGGTGCATCGCACCCTAACGCTGGTGCAATGCACCCACAACCTACTGTTCCGGATTCTCCCAGACGCGCACCAGGTCCACCCGGATGGTGAACTTATCAGTCTCACGAGCGCCGACAAACATCCCAAAATAGCCGGTTGTGAAGGTGCTATCCCGTACCTCGGTTAACTGCTGCCCGTTGGCGTATAAGATCAGGCGGTCGCCGATGGCCATCAGCCCCAGGCGGTTGGTCTGGCTGGGGCCGGCGTTGACAGCCGTGCTGGTTTTCCATTCCACCAGGTTGACCATTTCGCCATTGGCGCCAACACTGGCATTCCAGCGCCGCAGCGAATACTTACCGTCGCAGGTGAAGCCGAACATGTAGCCGCGGTCTGGGGAATTAAGTTGGGGAACACGCGCTATGACACCGTAGCGGTCGTCGCCGCTGCAGTCGCTCACCTGAAAAATGGCTTCCAGATAAAAATTGGTCTCTTCGGGGAAAGTCATCCGCCAGCCGTCAGTGGTAGAAAGACCGGTCAGTTGCATGGCGCCACCCGAGAACGCAATATCGGTAAATTGGTCGGCTCCAGTCGGCCAGTAATTGGAGTTATCCATCGTATCACTCCAATCCGGTCCGCCCAAGCGGGTGGTTGGGTCGCTGGCAGGTGGGATGTAAGTGCTGGTGGGTTGCCCAGTTGGCGCAGTTGTTGCTGTGACAGAGGGCGCAGCGGTAGGCATCACCGGCGCGGTCGCAGTAGGCGCGCTGGTCGCGGTTTCGATCATCCCGGTTGTTGGCGACGGTATGATGGTGGGAAGCAGCGGGGTTGGAATTTGGCCTCCAGCCTGACTGGTGGCTGACGGCATGCTGGTCAAGATTTGTGCAACCCGGGTAGCCATTTCGGAATCTTCAGGAATGGCAGTTGGGGTGTTGATCAGACTGCAGCCTGAAAGTAGGATAGCAAGTACGAGAATGGGTAGGATCTGCTTCATGGTGCAATCACTCCTGTTATTATTGCCAGGCCGAATTAGCCTGCCAATACCAAGACGGATTTGCCCGTTGTTGAGTTCCTTTGACCGTCTCTACGACTTATAACCAATCATCCGTATAAATCCCTTGCGCCAGGCGATATCCTCTTCACCCTCCACACCAAGGGGACTAAAGCCGTCGATCACTCCAAGGATGCCGCGTCCCTGGTCGCTTTCCGCCACAACCACCTGGGTAGGGTTGGCGGTGGCGCAGTATATCTGGCAAACCTCCGGGACGGCTTGCACTGCATCAAGAATGTTGACCGGGTAAAAGCCTTCGCCCAGGAAGAGAATGAAGCTGTGGCCGGCGCCGATCGCCAGCGCGTTTTTTTGTGCCAGAGCAATCATTTCGGGGTTCGTCCCGCTCCAGCGGATCAGCCGCTTGCCGGACGCTTCACAGAAGGCCAGCCCGAACTGGATACCCGGTACGTGGGTGACCAGGGTCTCGTGGATATCTTCGACGGTTTTGATAAAATGCGATTGCCCGAGAATGAAATTCGTATCTTCTGGTTTCTCGATTTGGACCAGCTTTAGTTCCATCGCTTCCCTCCGCGGTTTGGAATTATACCTATTGTACCCGAGAGCGGTGAGTGGGTTGGGTAATAATAGAAGATTGGGAACGGGTGCGTTTTCTGTAAAGACGATATGTACGCCCTCAATCCAACCTACAAAAACTCCCGCATATTTTCGTAGGTCGGGTTGAGGGGCGACGAAAAACGTTATTCGTAGATTTTGCTTTCAGCCCCGATACCCGACGTCATTTTTTTGGTGGACAATTTTCATCGGTCGGGTTGAGGGATGGTGAAAAAGGAGAGACCACAAATTACGATTTCAGCACCCAACCTGGCGAAAATAAACAGACTCCATGCATTCATTGTTGGATTTCGGGCTGCGGATGCGTTTTCTGTAAAGACGATATGTACGCCCTCAATCCAACCTACAAAACCTACACGATGAGTGCAGATTGCTTCAGTCACACCAGAAAAACACTTCTGGTGTTTCTTCGCAACGCCACAAAAAAGGGTATACTACGCCATCATTACACTAGAAATTGGAATAGCCAAATGACTGAAGATCGCAAACACGTTGACCGGGTATTCCGGTTTTTTGACTGGGTGATGGCGTTGTTTGTCACTATATTAATTATCAGTAACATCGCGTCATCGGCAAAAATCGTGGACTGGGGATTTTCAGCATTTGGCCTGCGGTTTGCATTCGACGCGGGCACTATTCTGTTCCCGGTCAGCTATATTTTCGGCGATATACTGACCGAAGTTTACGGCTTCAAGCGTTCCCGACGGGTGATCTGGACCGGATTTGCCATGCTGGCGCTTTCCGCTGTGGTGCTTTGGCTGGTGCGCATCATGCCGGGTGAAGCCATGTGGGAAGGCTACGCCGGGCAGGGGGCTTACGATGCCATTCTTGGCGGCATGAGCACCGGCGGTATTGTACTGGCAAGCCTGGTCGCGTATCTTGTGGGCGAATTCAGCAATTCGACCGTTCTGGCAAAAATGAAAGTTGCCACCCAGGGACGCTTTTTGTGGATGCGCACCATCAGTAGTACACTGGTGGGCGAGGGGGTGGACACAATCATCTTTATCCTGGTTGCCACGCTGGCTGGAGTTTTCCCCTGGGAACTGTTCGGCGCACTGGCAGTCACCAATTACGTTTTCAAAGTGGGTATCGAAGTATTAATGACCCCGCTGACCTATAAACTGGTCAACTGGCTAAAACGGGCTGAAAACGAAGATTACTACGACACGCAAACGCGCTTCTCGCCGTTTGCGGTCGATTAATCAACGCTCTCAGGGATGTCTTTTGCTTGCAGCCCCTCGATGACGACCACATATTCGCCGCGAATCTGCTCGGTCTTGAATCGTTCGACCAATTCACCGAGCCGCCCGCGATAGAACGTCTCGAACATTTTAGTCAGGTCATTGGCGACCGCTGCACGGCGGTCGCCGTACACTGCCAGGGCGTCGTCCATGAAGGCGATCAGGCGGTGCGGGCTTTCGTAGAAAATCAGGGTATGCGGTGACGCAGCATCCACCTGCATAAAGCGGCGGCGGGCGCCGGGTTTACGCGGCGGAAAACCGCGGAAGGTAAAGCTGTGCACCGGCAAGCCTGAAAGAATCAATGCCGGGATCAGCGCGGTTGGCCCCGGAATGGCGGTCAACGGCAGCCCGGCTTGCAAGACGCTGCGTACCAGCAAAAAGCCGGGGTCCGAGATGCCCGGGGTGCCTGCGTCCGTCACCAGCGCGACCGACATGCTCTCGTCCAGCAGCGTCAGGACTTTGGGCAGCGCGCGTTCTTCGTTATCTTCCCGAAACGAGATTTGCGGCTTCTTAATATTGAAATGCTTGAGCAGCATGCCCGTTTTACGAGTATCTTCGCTGATGACATAGTCAACCGAGCGCAGAGTGTCGAGCGCGCGCTGCGAGATGTCACCCAGATTGCCGATGGGGGTTGAGACCAGATAAAGCATAGGGGTTTTATGATCCCTTAATCGTCTTATATATGCGCATAGCCGAAAGTAAAGCCAGGGCTATTGGATTACAATCCCGCTCAAATTTTCAGCGGGCTGCGGATATTGCATGTTCAATTTCTTCAGCGCATCGACCAGCACACTGGCAATAACCAGGTTGCGGTACCATTTTTTGTTGGCCGGTACAATGTACCAGGGTGCCTCGACCGTGCTGGTTTTATTGAATGCGTCCTCATAAGCCTCGGTATATTTATCCCAAAGGGTTCGTTCCTTCAAATCGCCGGGGTTGAATTTCCAGGTCTTGGTCGGGTCATCCAAACGCGCCTGCAGGCGTTCTTTTTGTTCATCCAGATCTATGTGCAGGAAGAACTTTAGAATGATCGTTCCTTCCTGAACCAGGTGCCGTTCGAATTCCCGGATCTGGTCGTAGCGCTTTTTCCAAACCAGCTCGGGCACCAGTTCATGAACGCGCACTACCAATACGTCCTCATAATGGCTGCGGTTGAAAATGACAATTTCGCCTTTGGCGGGAGTTTGCTTGTGGATACGCCATAAATAGTCGTGATCCAACTCCTCGGGGGTGGGCACCTTGAAGCTGGCGACCCGCACTCCCTGCGGGTTGACGCCTTCGAAAACGTGCCGGATGACCCCGTCCTTGCCGCTAGTGTCCAGCCCTTGCAGCACAACCAGGACACGGTGCTTGTGTTCGGCGTACAGGAGTTCCTGGAGTTTCTCCAATTCCTGATTCAGCTCGCCAAGCAGTTCCAGTCCCTCGTCTTTTTCGCCGTCAAATTTGCCGGTGTCGCCTGGGTCGACGTCCTTCAACCGGATTTTTTCGTCTTCTTTGACGCGATAACGCTCCATGCAGCACCTCCCTGATGGCTTAATGGGTACGGTTGGATTATAACCCGGGCCAGACAACGAATGCATAGGCTTGAGCAAACCGAAATTTGTCCTACATGTAGGGTAAGCTTCAGCTTGCCCAATCGCCAACCTGTTGGCTGGCACTGGACAAACTAAAGTTTGTCCTACTGTTGCCAAACTGCTTAACTTAAATCCTGGCGGCCGGCGAGCGCCCGCAGCAGGGTGTTCTGATCGGCGTATTCCAGGTCACCGCCAACCGGAAGGCCGCGCGCCAGGCGCGTGATGCGCACCCCCGACCCGGCCAGTTGCTGCTGCAAATACAACGCGGTCGCGTCGCCTTCCATGCTCGGGTTGGTTGCCAGAATAATTTCGCGCACCTTGCCGGTATGGACGCGTTCCAACAGCGGTCTGATTTTTAGATCCTCGGGGCCAATGCCCTCGATGGGCGAAAGCACTCCATGCAGAACGTGATAACGCCCAAAATATCCGGCGGTGCGCTCCAGTGCCAGCACATCCAGTGGTTCTTCTACCACGCACAGCATGCCTTCGTCGCGCTTGTCGCTGACGCAAATCTCGCATTTGGGTTGGTCAGAGCGGGTGATGTTAAAACATTCCTCGCACAACCCGGTGGAGGATTTCAATGCAGTCAACGCTTCTGCCAACGCTAAAGAGATTTCTTCCGGCGCACGCAGCAGGAAAAATGTCAGGCGCGAGGCCGTTTTGGGGCCAATGCCGGGTAGGCGTTCCAGCGCCAATGTTAGATTTTCAATCGGTTCCGGCATCACTGGCATGAAATCGCTCGCCTTTGGTTTACAGTCCCAACCCGGATAAGCCGCCTGCCAGCGGGCCCATGCGGTCTTCTGCCAGCTTGCGGGATTGGTCCAGCGCCAGGTTGACGCCGCTCAAAATCAGGTCCTGCAGCATTTCCGCATCGGTATCCTTGAGTAGGTCGGGGTCGATTTCGATCCCTTTGCAGACTTGCGCGCCGGTCATGGTCACTTTAACCGCGCCGCCGCCAACCGTAGCGGTCACAGTTTCCTCTGCCAGCGCTGCCTGGGTGGCTTCCATTTGCTCCTGCAGTTTTTTGATCTGCGACATCATCCCGCCGCCGCCCATGCCACCTGCCATACCGCGGCCAATTCCTCGACCTTTTGCCATATTATCCTCAAATATCCCTTATTGGATGTTATGCTGCGCCCGGCTGGTTGGATTTGCGAGGGCAGTTATTCTTTCTGGACTATTTTACCACCCAGGTTGAGCGCAGCATTGACCATTCCGTCCGCATCGACGTCCGAGTTGGACTGCATCTGCCCGCCTTTGGTGGTGGCATCGATACAAGTTACCGGAATATCCCAGCCAAGCACCTGTTTAACGGCGCTGGTGACGATCTGCAGATTATCATCCTTTTCCATTTTGGCTTTCAAAACCGGACTGCCAAAGCTCAACTGCAGCACGCCTTCGCGCAGCTCGACCGATTTACACGAATTCAGCAGCGCCTCGATCATGGGTTGTTTACGTTTGACTACTGCCCGAATTTTTGCCCAGTTATCCCGGATCCCAGCCGGGGTCGGATGACCTTCAGCGGCGGGTGGATCATCTCCAGCTGCTTCGGCAGCAACCGATCGCGCTGCAGGGCGAGCCTCCTCCGCGTCTGCCTGAGGCGTTGCTGCTGGGACGGGAGTTTGGGCAGCGGAGGATTCGCTCGCTGGCGGCGTTCGCTTGAGAATGCCTCCTGTCGGCTGGGTAGCGGCAGGTTGAATTTTCTCGGGTGCAGCCGTTAATTCCTCGCGCCAACCGATGGCGTGCGCCAGGGCTAACTCGAGCGGAAGTCCGGGCTGCCAGCCGGAGCGGACTTCACTGGCGGCGCCGTTGAACAGCTTCAGGGTTTCCAACAAATGCTCTTTTTCAAAACTTTGCGCCTGTTTTGCCATAGAGGTGCGCTGCTCGGCGGTTGCGTCCACCTGGTCGGCGTTGCCCAGGCGCACCAGGAGCAGATTGCGTAGATAGTCCACTACCTGACGGGCGAACTGGCGCGGGTCCGAGCCGCTGTCGAGCGCGCGGTGGATGCAGACCAGACCGCTTGCAGGGTCGCGTTGTAGGACGGTATCGACCAGTTCAACCACCATCTGACTGGTAGCCGTGCCAAGAACCGTTTGAGCGGTCTCTAAAGTGATCTGAATGCCGGATGAGGCTAACTGATCGAGCAGAGAAATCGCGTCGCGCATCGAGCCGGTGGCCTGGCGAGCGATGAGGGTCAGCGCCTCCTCATCGACATTAATTTTTTCCTGCTCAGCCAGTTCTTTCAGGTGGCTGACGATCAGGTGCAGTGGAATGCGGCGGAACTCATGGCGCTGACAGCGGGAAAGCACAGTCGCTGGAATTTTGTGAACTTCGGTGGTTGCCAGGATAAATATGGCATGCGGCGGCGGCTCCTCCAGGGTTTTCAACAGCGCATTGAAGGCAGCCGTCGAGAGCATGTGGACTTCGTCGATAATATAGACCTTGAAACGTCCCTGCGATGGCGAGAAATTGATTTTTTCGCGCAGATCACGCACATCATCCACCGAGGTGTTAGAGGCGGCGTCGATCTCGATCAAGTCCAGAAAGCGGCCGTCGTTGACCGCCTGGCAATGGTCGCAATGGTCGCACGGGCGGTCTTTGAGCTCCTTGGCAAGACAGTTGACGGCTTTGGCCAGCAACCGTGCTGAGGTGGTCTTGCCAGTGCCGCGCGGACCGGCAAACAGGTAAGCATGACCAACCCGTCCGCCGCGAATTGCGTTTTGGAGGGTTTGTACAACATGTTCCTGCCCGACAACCTGGCCCCATAAATGCGGGCGCCACTTGCGGTAAAGAGCCTGCGACATGAATTACCTGCCTTTTGCTGGTGATGATAAGGCGCCGTCCCCGCTTTGGATCGCATCGATCTCGTGGGCTGGGTTGAGTGGTTGGCGGTGAAACTGTGGGGAGGGAGCCTCCAAATTGTACTGGAAAATACGTTGGTTTAGGGCGTCGATTCGCTGTTGAAAAACAACTTTTTGCTTTTCCCAAAATTCAAAATCGCCGGTTTGCCAGGCGCTGCGGGCAGCAGATCGGGCGCGCTCGACGGCCTCTTCGATTTCTTTGCGCAATTCAAGCCACGGCAGGCTGTAGCCATTAGAACGCAGCATACTGTAAGCGGTGCGCCATTCGGCCGGTTCGTGCGGGTTCTCGTCAAGCTTGAGCGGCTGGCCTTTGCCCGACAGATTGTCAAAGGCGCCGTCTTGCATCGCGCGCTTGATAAATTCATCCGCTATTTTGCCAAACAGGCTCATTTTCGGCGGTCCCAATCCTAGGGGATGGTATAGGAAGTGCGTTGATTGCTCTGGGAATCATACAGGGTGATGGTATCGCCCGCTTTCCAGGCAGCCGATTCAAGACCCCAGTACAATTCAATGACCGTACTCTGGCCGGCGCGGCTGTAGAGCCGAACCGACCCGTTTTTATTGAGCGTGAGCGCCGGGAAGGTGTATTTCAGGCCGTTTCCTTCCAACCACCAGCCAGCCAACTGAAGTTCATTCTCGCCGATGCGCTGCAGTTGCACCGTTTCAGTGGCAAGGTCGCCGGCGCCAATGACCGTCTCGATGCGGATAACCGGCTCGTCCAAAGGCGGAAGCGTGGGCTGGGCTTGCGGCGTGTTTACGTTTGGATTAATGTTGGAAGCTGCTTGAGTCGCCGGGACATCGCCGCCGGCAGACAACTGCGGATGCTGAACGCGGTCCCAGACGGCCAGCACGATCAAGGTGACGGCAGCCGAGAGAATGACGTTGATGATCAGGTAAGGAAAGATTCGTTTCCAGAAATTCATGCGCGCTCGCAATATAAGCCTGACAGGGATGGTTTATTGTGGGACGTCAGCCTGGCACTGGTTGAATAATAGCATATTTTACCGGTAAAATAAAATTACGCGCGAGAGGCGCATGGAGATGGTATGCCATACATGATCGATGGACACAATTTAATTCCCAAGGTACGCGGGTTAAGTTTGCAGAATCCAGATGATGAACTGGAGCTCATCAAACGCTTGCAAACGTTCTGCCGGGTACGCCGCCAAGCAGTTGAAGTTTATTTTGACAAAGCTGCAACCGGCCGCAGCGGGACGACGAATTTTGGAATGGTGAAAGCTCATTTTGTCCCGCAAAATTCGAACGCCGATACCGCCATCCGGCAAGCGCTCAAACGGCTGGCGCGGAAAGCCCGTAACTGGCAAGTAGTCAGTTCTGATCGCCAGGTTCAAGCCGAGGCGCGCAGCGCGCATGCAGCAGTCATCACCGCCGAGGAGTTTGCTGCCCAGCTCGAAGAAGCATTAGTTCAGGCAGTCAAAAGCCCGCCGGGTGGGCAGGGGCTCTCAGCAGAAGAAGTGGACGCCTGGCTGGAGCTTTTCAACCGCGACCGGGATGAGAACGCAGGTCTGTAGCCGAATGAGGAAATTCTTAATTGATTTTAATGATATCTTGACTAATATGGTGTATATTATCCACAAGACACCCCAAATTTTATCGGTATATGGTGTCGGACCACTCTAAGCTAACCCAGCATGTCCCCCCCATGTTGGCAAAAAAGCTGAAAGTGGCATTCCCTCCCTGAGGATCGCCAGGCGTGTCCCCCCCACGCCTGGCGGTTCGTTTAATCAGGCTGATCTTTGGGTTTCTTCTAACACAATCGCAGAGGGGCGATCTGGGTAGATCGTCAAAGGTAGCATGATTTGGGGCAGCGGGCATCTCGATTAGCGCAGATTGCTTCGACCTCTACGAGGTCTCGCAATGACATGCCCTGGTTTGCCAACAATTCTTGTAACCTGACCTCTAGGATGCTATAATCCGTTTGAACCTGGCCACTGTAGCTCAAAAGGACAGAGCAAGGCACTCCTAACGCCTAGGTTGGGGGTTCGATTCCCTCCAGTGGCACAATGACAATGAAGTATACGCTGCCTATGTTGGGCGAACTTTTAGTTCGCCTGCGAAAATTGAAAATTTGCGCTACATGTTCAGCGATTTGTTCGTTTTGGGTACGACAGGCAACAAAAGAGGAATTTGCCTTTACGGAAAAATTCCTCTTTTGTTTTACATTGTTTGATTTTTACTGTGTAGGCAAAAATTAGACATCCGAATTTTCGTCTTCATCGTCATCGATGTCGATTTCGATCTCTGTCTCATCATGTTGACGGCGAACCCAAAGCAGCAGCACCTGCCCATCGCCAGTTTCCAGGGAGCGGGCGGCCATAATGGGGGCGCGTTCTTCCATTCCAATCGGGGTGCGGTAGTGCAGGTAAATGGGTTCCTGTTTGCGCCAGGCGCGGTGGCAGCGTTCGACCAGCGCCGGACCGTTGAACGTCCGCAGGCGGGTCAGCGATAGGTCATATAAAGCGGGGCCCTCGTTGAGTCCCAGCGCCCAGCCATCATCGATTTCTTCAAAATCGGGCGGGGGTCCTTCGATAATTGTTATTTTGTCTTCCATTTGTTGATTTCAACCTCGGGGCAAAATCATACCACAATATTTTTTGCCGATGCTTTGGCGGAGGCGGAAATTCATCTTTCATATGAAACACTAATATTTCACTTATCTGACTCTTACAGCCGGAGCCTAAAATAAATTCTGTAAGCAACAAACCCTATTTGTACAGCAAATTGTTTAATGACCGATAAGGCAACGGAGGAAACTATGGCTCTATATCTTACAAACCCTTACACCAGAATGATGACTCACCGCCGGATGTTCAACCGGATGATGAATGATGAGTGGTTCGGCGATGCTGCCCGCGTGGCTTTCCCGCTGGATGTCAAAGACAATGCCGAGGATTATGAGGTTTCAGCTCTGCTCCCGGGAGTGGCAGCGGATGATGTGAGCATTCAGGTCGTTGGCGACACCGTGACCATTCAGGGTGAACTGAAAGTCGAATATGACGAGCAGGCCAACTACTTGCTGCGCGAGCGCCCGGTAGGCCGCTTCATGCGCACCTTGCGCCTGCCTGATCCGGTGGATTCAGCCAAGGTCGAGGCCAGCCTTAAGGACGGCGTTTTGACCCTGCACATCCCCAAGGCTGAGGAATCTCGACCGAAGACCATCAAAGTCAACGTTAAATAAGCATATCTCCTTCTGGGTTTTGGGATGCAAAAGCTGCAGAAATGCAGCTTTTGCCATTTAAATGAAGGTAAAATAGGCCCATGCAAACTGATCGACTCCACCCAATCCTGACCAACTTACCTGTTCCGGTAATCCGGGCGTTCGATAAGATTGGCTCCACCAACGACGAAGCGTTGGCCTGGGCTGAAGCCGGCGCGCCAGACGGTTCTCTGGTGGTGGCGGACCAGCAGACCAAAGGCCGTGGGCGGTTGGGACGCGCCTGGGTGACCAATCCGGGCGCAGCGCTGGCCTTTTCTCTAATCTTGCGCCCAACGGTCGCGGAACAAGAAAATCTGGGATTGTTCTCGCCATTGGCAGGGCTGGCGGTCTGTCTGGCGCTGCAAGGCCTGGGCTTGGCGGCTGAGATCAAGTGGCCCAATGATGTGCTGCTGGCGCGCCGCAAAACCTGCGGCATCCTGGCGGAATCCTCCTGGCAGGCCGGGCAGGTGCACGGGGTGGTGGTCGGTATTGGCATTAATATTGCACCCGCATCTGTACCGCCTTCCGATCAGGTTCAATTCCCGGCGACCTGCGTGGAAGGGCAGCTTGGCAGGCAGCTTGACCGCTGGGTGCTGCTGCACGCGGTGTTGGAATCCTTTTTCGAATGGCGCAGCCGGCTGGGATCGGCTGAATTTTTCCGGGCATGGGAACAACGTCTGGCGTTCAAAGGCGAGCAGGTGACCCTGAAGAATTCTGGCGGGCAGTCTTTCAATGGATTATTACTGGGTGTGAATGATCAGGGTAACTTAAGGCTTCGCATGGACGATGGGATGGAAAAAATGGTATCGGTTGGGGACGTGCATTTAAGGCCGGTTCGTGGTTAAATAAGGGTTGGGAGGGTTTGGATGCTAGACGATCTGCGAAATTCCGCTACACAGTCTTTCATTGATGATATGCCGGTTGAGGAGTCCGCGGGCGGCTTATCGGACGGCCACTTTCTTGGCATGACCGCACCACAGCGGTTTCTGGTATCTGTGTTGCTGCTGGTGATGACCTGCGCAATGGGAACCTTACTGCTCATCGCTTTTAACAAAGTAGGTATTTAACCCTGTTTAAAAATTACAGGCGCAGGCTGATACCGGCTGCGCCTGTTTTGTATTAAAACCGAGAACTATTCTTCGCCAACTTCTTTCAAGTCGGATTCTGCAATGCGCGCAACAGTAACCACCGTGTCACCGGAACCAAGGTCCATAACCCGCACGCCGCGGGTCGCCCGTCCGGTCTGGCTAATATCTTTAACCTTCATGCGGATGATTAAGCCGCTGGCAGAGATGAGCGTGACTTCATCATTTTCTTCCACCACCCGGGCCGTGGCAATTTTACCAATCTTGTCCAGATTGCGCTGATCGATGGTCAAAATACCGTTCGTGGCGCGGCCTTTTACCGGGTAATCTTTAAGCGGCGTGCGCTTGCCATAACCCCACTCGGTCACAACCAATAACTCGGCGTCCGCTTTGACCACCTCCATAGAGGCGACCCGGTCATCTTTAGCCAGGTGAATGCCGTTGATGCCCGAAGCGGGGCGTCCCATGGGACGGATCGTTTGCTCGGTAAAACGCAGCGCCTGGCCATTGGCAGTCACCAGAATCAGGTCGTCTTTACCGCCGGTCAAGCCCACCCAACCCAGTTCGTCGCCTGTTTCCAGGCCAATGGCGATCAGGCCGGATGGCCGGACGCTGGAAAATTCTTCCAGGGAGACACGTTTGACCTTGCCTCTTACGGTAGCCATGGTGCAGTAAGCACCGACCTTAAATTCAGGCACAGCCACTGCAGCCGTGATCGATTCGTCAGATCCGAGCGCAAGCACGTTTTGAATGGAAATCCCGCGATCGGTACGTCCGGCGTCTGGCAGTTGGTACACCTTCTCGGAATAAACTTTACCCTTGTTGGTGAAGAACAACAGAGTTTGCAGCGTGCGCGCCGGAATCACCATCAGGATTTCATCTTCATTCTTGAGGTTCTGGCCGGTGACACCGCGGCCGCCGCGTAACTGGGTACGGAAGGATCTGGCTGCCACGCGCTTGATATAGCCCTTCGTGGTAATGTTGATGAGCACATGCTCGTCTGCCACCAGGTCTTCTTCGCTGAAGCCTTCTTTGCCATCATGGGCAATCTTGGTGCGGCGTTCGTCGCCGTATTTCTCGCCAATCTCGTTCAGGTCGGCTTTGACGACATCCAAAATCTTGTGGGGGGATGCCAGCAGGTCTTCCAGGTAGGCAATCCGTTCCAGCAGCGCCTTGTGTTCCTCTTCGATTTTCTGGCGCTCCAGGGCTGCCAGGCGGCGTAGCTGCATATCCAGGATGGCCTGGGCCTGAATCTCGGTCAGGTTGAAGTTGGCCATCAAGCGCTCGCGGGCAGTTTCCACATCCGGCGACTGGCGAATGGTCTGGATGACTGCATCCAGGTTGGCCAGGGCAATCAGCAGACCGTCCAGAATGTGCGCACGGGCGCGGGCTTTGTCCAGCTCAAATTGCGAGCGGCGGGTGATGACAAGCTGGCGGTGCTCGATATAATGCTGCAGCGCGCGTTTAAGCGAGAGCAGCCGCGGTTCGTTACCCACCAGGGCCAGAATATGCGCGCCAAAGGTGGTTTGCAGCGGCGTGTATTTGTACAACTGGTTGAGCACCTTTTTGGCCTGTGCGCCGCGTTTGAGCTCCAGCACGATACTCATGCCGCGCCGGTCCGATTCATCGCGCAAGTCGGAGATCGAATCTAACCGCCCTTCACGCGCCAGATCCGCAATGCGCTCGATCAAGGTGGTTTTATTGATCTGGTACGGGATTTCGGTGATGAGGATGTTGTAGCGCCCGTTTTTGGCTTCTTCAACGTGCGCCTGTCCGCGGACGATCAGGCGTCCGCGCCCGGTGCTGTACATTTGTTTGATCGTGTCGGCGCCAACGATGATGCCGCCGGTTGGGAAGTCGGGTCCGGGCAGGAAGGCCATCAAATCGTCCACGCTGACGTCATCCACCTGGTCATAATGTTCGATCAGATAATTAATGGCATTGCATAGCTCACGCAGGTTATGCGGCGGAATGTTGGTTGCCATGCCGACCGCGATGCCAACCGAGCCGTTGAGCAGCAGGTTGGGCAAGCGAGCTGCCAATACGGTTGGCTCTCTCAGCGAGCCGTCAAAATTATCACTAAAATCGACGGTGTTTTTGTCGATATCGGCCAGCAGTTCTTCAGCCATCGGGCCAAGGCGGGCCTCGGTGTAGCGCATGGCAGCCGGGGCATCGCCATCGACCGAGCCGAAGTTGCCCTGTCCGTCGATCAACGGGTAGCGCATGGAAAAATCCTGCACCATGCGCGCCATGGCGTCGTAAACTGCCATGTCGCCGTGCGGATGGTACTTGCCAAGCACTTCTCCAACGATGCGCGCCGACTTTTTGTAAGCGGTGTTGGAGCGCATGCCCAGCTCGGACATGGCAAACAGGATGCGGCGGTGAACCGGTTTGAGCCCGTCGCGGGCATCCGGCAGGGCGCGCGCCACAATCACGCTCATGGCGTAATCGAGGAACGCCTCGCGCATCTGGCCGTCGATATCTACATTTTGGACCGTACCGATATCCATGAAGTTTTCCTTCGCATAAATGGTTGGTAACCTTATAATTATACCAAACCAGAGCTCGCTTTCCTAATTTTCAGCGCTCAGGCCTGGGCAAGCCATCACAAAATTAATTATCAGGCTGAACCACCTTTATGTGTCATTCTGAGCGTTCCGTTGGTCTTTTCGGAACGCGAAGAATCTTGATGCCTGGCCGCGAGATCCTTCATGCCCCTGCTGTTGCTCAAAAATAAACGATCATCTTCCACGGGGCATTCAGGATGACAAGGATTTGGAATTATGGGCGATCCGGTTTAATCGCTGCAGGCCAAATAACCACCGCTTTGCGAATTGTTTCTTTTGTCCTGTCATTTTATGCTGGCGTTTAAGCCAGTTGACAGGCTGGTTTTTTATTACTATGATGAATTTGTGTATTGAATCGCTCAACAAATAACCTTATAAATTCTTCAAAATTATCCATTTCCTGCGTGTAAATTTAATTGTTCATAATGCTTCTAACATGTACTTAAGGGAGCTAATTTTAGGCCTTTGGGCATAAAAAGCTACAAATTTTGGGAGGGAATCCATGAAAAGAAAAATCGTGTTATTCATGATTGCTGCAATCCTGACTGTTGGGTTAATCCTTTTTTCACAGCAAGGGATGTTTGGCCAGGCTCAACCTGACAAGTTGATTAAACCCCTGACCACTGCCGGATATGAAAATTTAACCCTGGACCCTACCACCCATAGTCCCGTTCCAGCCAATGCTACAGTGCAACCGCCGCCTGTGGACGAAGCGCAACAACTGGGGGTAAGTTCATTACTGAATGACTTGAAACAAAAAGCATTGGCCCTGAACCCAATGAACCAACCTGGCTGGTATCTTTTCAAATCAGAAGTAATAAGTGATATCGATGCGCCTAATGTTGGCGTCCTGGCAAACGGGGCGGAAATCCCCACGCACTATACCCAGGAAACGTGGATGAATTTCGATGCACAGGGAAGGTTGATGCAACAGGTGACGTTGATGAAAACCATGGAGGGTCAGGTTTTCCAGGCAGGCGTTACCAAAAATGGAAAAACATGGAATTCAACCACCGGTGAAATTCATTCAAGCATTGAAGTGAATTTCAGCGATATGCTGGTTGGTTCACACGACCAGGTTATGGACATATCACAGGTTTCTCCTGTTGTTACCAGCCATGAAATAGTGGACGGTCAAGAAATCATCATTTTTTCCATGGACGAAACCTACCAACAGCCGTTGAAAATGGATGTTTTGGATGAAAAAATTACCCAAAGTACGGCGCGTTACTTTTTCAACAGCAATAACGGATTGAGAGTTAAAACTGAAACAATTTCGACTCTGGTTGGCGGCGGCCAGCGCACTGTATTAACCACTGCGTACATTTACAGCGGGTATCTACCAGAACCTTCCGATGAGGTCTTAGCTTATTTGGATAAAATGGTCGAAAAATGAAGCGGAAAGCTATTTTTCAGTAATTGCGCCAAGAAATTCCTTTCGGCTATGGTGCTAATTTTTCCGGTTATAATTTGGCAGTATGAAATTTGCTGCCCGAACCGTCGTAGTCATAACTTTGCTGACCATCCTGGCAGCCTGCGGTTCCGCCTCTGGCGGTTCGAACTCCCCATCCGCTTCGACCTACATCCAGAATAAAGGCTCCGACACCATCGTCAACCTGGCGCTAGCCTGGGCGGAAGCCTACCAGACTGTCAAACCCGATGTGCGTATTTCGGTCACCGGCGGCGGGTCCGGCACCGGATTGACCGCCCTGATCAGCGGCACGGTGGACATTGCCAACGCCTCGCGCAAAATCAAAGCTGAAGAAATCCAGGCAGCCGAGGCCAATGGAATCGAACCGGTCGAGCATGTCATTGCCCGCGACGCCATTGCGGTGATCGTCAACCCGGAGAACCCGATCGGGGAACTTTCATTGGAGCAAATCGCGCGCATTTATCGCGGCGAGGTCAATAACTGGTCGGAGTTGGGCGGCGAGGACCGTCCCATCGTGCGCCTGTCGCGCGAAACCAATTCCGGGACCCACGTTTACTTCCTGGAAGAGGTGGTGCGACTGGGGGATAAGGAAAATAAGGAAATTTTTTCCGCAGATACGCTGCTGCTGCCATCTTCCGAGGGTATTATTGCCGAGGTCAGCGACAACCCCAACGCCATCGGTTATGACGGCCTAGGCTATGTGACGCCCGAAGTCAAGATGCTGGCGGTGGCGCGCACGGCCGATCAACCGTATGTGCTGCCGTCGGTTGAGTCGGTCAACAATGGTCAATACCCGATCTCGCGCGATCTGTATATGTATACGCAAACCGGTGCGCCGCAATCCGTTCTGGATTATTTGAGCTGGATTCTCTCGCCGAACGCCCAGCAGATCGTTACGGACCTGGGTTTTGTGCCTGTTTTGAACACCACGGCCGGAAAGTGAGCGCAAACAGGCATGGAAACGGCTAAAGGCGAACGCTGGATCACCTGGATCATCAAGATTTCCGGCTATTCCAGCATCTTATTTGTCAGCCTGATCCTATTCTTCCTGGCGCGCGAGGGTTTCCCGGCGCTGGGTGAAGTACCGCTCAAAGACCTGTTTGGCGCGCGTTGGTACCCGATCGAGGGGTATTTTGGCATTTGGCCGTTGATTTTTGGATCGGTGCTGGTAACGGTAGGCGCTCTGCTGATCGGTATTCCGTTTGGAATCGGAACGGCGGTGTACCTCTCCGAGCTGGCGCCGGCCTGGATCAAGAATATTCTCAAGCCGATCATCGAAATTTTAGCCGGGCTGCCTTCGGTGGTGCTTGGATTTTTAGGTATCCAACTGGCAGCGCCATTCTTCCGCCAATTTCTCAACCTGCCAACTGGCTTGACCGCTTTTACCGGCGCGGTGCTGCTGGGTTTCATCGCCATCCCGACCATCGTCTCGATCTCTGAAGACGCGTTGAATACCGTACCGAGCACTTACCGGCACGGCGCGCTGGCTCTTGGCGCCAATCACTGGCAGACCATCTGGGGGGTGACCGTTCCGGCGGCCCGTTCCGGTCTTTTGACCGCGGTGATGCTGGGGGTTGGGCGTTCCATTGGTGAAACCATGGCGGTGATGATGGTCACCGGCAATGCGCCCGTGCTGCCGCGCAGCTTGAATGCGCTTTTCCTGCCGGCCCGAACCATGACCGCCACTATTGCCTCCGAGATGGGCGAGGTGGCGACTGGATCGATGCATTACCATGTATTGTTCTTTATTGGGATCGTGTTGTTTGGCATATCGCTGGCGGTCAACCTGACCGCTTCATCCCTAGCATTGCGCAGCCGGAAACGGGCCGAGCGTTTGCTCTCCTGATTGGATAAGTGTGATGGAAAACTCTGAAGCCGCTCGCATTTCCCGCCGCAATGCCTTATTGGGTGTCAATCTGCTGCGCCTGATAACATTGCTCACTGCGCTGCCGGTCATTGGCGTGATTGTTTACATCATTGTGCGCGGCGCGCCCGCGCTGAGTTGGGAATTCATCAGCGCCATGCCGCGCGAAGGGATGCGCGCCGGTGGTATTCTCCCGGCGATTATGGGCACGTTCTACCTGACGCTGGGTACCGCCGTGTTTTCGGTGCCGCTGGGGGTGGCGGCCGGCATTTACATCGCCGAATACGCACCGGACAACCGCGCCACCCGGCTGGTGCGCATTGCCATCATCAACCTGGCGGGCATCCCATCCGTGGTTTATGGTCTTTTCGGGTTGGGATTGTTCGTGCTCTTCTTGAAATTTGGCACCAGCATCCTGGCGGCATCGTTGACTTTATCCATCATGACGCTGCCGGTGATCATCAGCACAACCGAGGAGGCGCTGCGGCAGGTGCCCAACGCCTTCCGGGTGGTATCCACCTCACTGGGAGCAACCCGCTGGCAGACGATCCAGCGCATCACCCTGCCGCAGGCCATGCCCGGGGTCATCACGGGCGTCATATTGGGGCTGGAACGGGCTGCCGGTGAGACCGCGCCGATCATGTTTACCGGGGCAGCGTTCTTCCTGCCGCTGCTGCCGCAATCTCCGCTCGACGCCACTATGGCGCTGCCGTATCACATTTTCGTCATCTCGACCTCTGTGCCGGGCATGCCGGTGGAAATTCAATACGGCACAGTTCTAGTGCTGCTGTTCTTTGTGCTGGGGATGAATGTGATCGCCACCTTGATTCGCAACCGGGCGCGCGCCCGGCGGCAATGGTGAGGCCGGAATGAGCGTAAAAATTTCGGTACAGAATTTAACGCTGATGTATTCGGACGGCGTGGAAAGCCTGCATGACGTCAGCATCGATATTATTGCCAATGCGGTGAATGTGTTGTTTGGCCCGGCCGGCGGTGGAAAATCAACGCTGCTGCGGGCGCTCAACCGGTTGAACGACCTGGCGGACGTGGATACTGCCCAGGGCAAGATTGTATTTAACGAACAAAATATTCTGGATCCAGCCACCGACGTAATTGAACTGCGCCGCAAAGTGGGAATGGTCTTCTCACGGCCGGCGCCGCTGCCGCTTTCGGTATATGAAAATGTCATTTACGGCTTGCGGTTGATGGGTGAACGCAGCAAAACGCTGCTCGACGAGCGAGTGGAACAATCGCTGCGTCAGGCGGTGCTGTGGGATGAGGTATATGACCGCTTGAATGACCCCGGGGCGTCGTTATCGGGTGGGCAGCAGCAGCGATTGTGCATCGCACGCGTGCTGGCTTTGGAACCCGAGGTCATCATGCTCGATGAGCCCACCTCGGCGCTCGATCCCGTCTCCACCGCTAAGATCGAAGGCATGTTGGCTGAGCTTAAAGAGCGCCTTACGATCATCCTGGTGCCGCATAATGTACAACAGGCTGCCCGCACCGCGGATTACGCCGGTTTTTTCCTGCAGGGCCGGCTGGTGGAATATGCGCCGGAAAAAGGGTTGTTCCTCAAACCGCGTGAGAAGGAAACTCAAGATTACGTCACCGGACGCTTTGGTTAAAACGCCGGATTAGACTTCATCAGAATTCTTGTCGATAAACTGACGGGCAAAATCAATCAGATGGTAGACGTCGGCAAAGTTTGAGACCAGCCCGACGGAAACCCGCACCGCGCCGGTGCTTTTGTCGTCGATGCAGCGCTGGAAGTCCTGAAACTCCATGCGCGACTTGAGCGAAAAACACGTCTGTAACTCGCCAGCGGTAAGCCCCAACGCCAATTCACCCCCGCCGGGATTGCAGAAACAACCCGTTCGGATCGAAATTTGTTTCTGATTGGCGCGATCTTCGACCCGCAGGTGGTCCACAAAATGACCGCGCGGGTCGAAGAAGTTCATGGTGATCGTCCCGCCGCGCATGTGGGTGTCCAGCGGGCCATAGATCTTCACCACGGGCAGGTCGTTGCTGTGGCGCAGGCCGGAAAATTGCTCCAGCAGCCAGCCGGTCAGACACGCGACCCGGGTATGAATGGCATCGTAGCCGATGCGTTGGATGTGTTCGAGACCGATTTCAACCGCCGGTAGCGTCAGATAGTTCAAGGTGCCATCCTCGAACCCTTCAGCACCGACGTGCAGGAAATACCGGTCGCCCTGCACCGACGCGACGGTAATCGTCCCGCCGGCGAACCAGGGCCGGTGCAGTTTTGCCAGCGCACCGCGGCGGGCGATCAGAGCGCCAACGCCGGTCGGGTAGCCAAAGATTTTATAGAAGGAGAGGCAGACAAAATCGGGGTGGACCGCGCTGAGGTCGAGCGGGTTGGTTGGGGCAAAGGCGGCCGCATCCAGCAACACATCCCAGCCTTTTTGCTGCGCCCGGTCGACCCAGGCCAGATCGTGCTGCACCCCGGAGAAATTGGACTGTGCCGGGTAGGCAAATAGATTGTGCGCTTCAGGGTTAGCTTGATCGAGCAGCGCTGCAAGCTTGCCGTCATCGATGCGCATTTCAGGTGGGTTGACCGGGGCGTAGTGGATGGCAGCACCGCGGGCGCGGGCAAATTCACGGATGCCATTGACCGAGTTGTGATTGTCGAAGGTGAGCAGGTACTGGCTGTCCGGGGTGAAGGGGTATGCCTCGCCCACCAACTTGAGCGCGCCGCTGGCGTTCTGGGTGAAGATACATTCATATTCATCGGGAGAGGCATTGAAGAAGGATAGAACGCTCCTGCGGGCTGATTCCACCCGGTGAGTCGTGACTTGCGAGGTCGGGTTGGTGGAGTGCGGGTTGCCAAATACATTGTTTTGCAGCAAATCCAGATGAGACTGCACCTGGTGATCGCTGTAGAGACCGCCGCCGGTGTAATCCAGGTAAATCTGCCCCTGACGCTCCAGACGGGAATATTCAGTCCGGCGCAGCTCATCCAGCAGGCGCGTTCTATCGTACGTTGGATAACGCTGCTGAAACGCGTTGAATTCTTCCTCAAGCACACTGTTCGGACGGATCGCTTTGCCCGCGCGGATCGACATATCTTTCAAGGAATGCTCCTGACCGAGAAACGTTGAAGAATATTATTGCACATATTAAGGATAAACGGAATATTCGTTGGAGAGGATATTCAACGCGGGGTGAAGTCCGAATCCTTGCCAGCGATATGGGGAGATGATATAATTTTGCCACCCAGGGCGCGTAGCTCAGTTGGTTAGAGCGCACGGTTCACATCCGTGAGGTTCGGGGGTTCGAGCCCCTCCGCGCCCACTTTTGCCGAAAAATGACATCATCGTGAAATCATAGGGACTTGCGTGAGCCCCTTTGATCAGAGGTCCGGCCCCTGGCAGGGTCCGGGCCTCGCTTTTTTAACCGTTGAATGTATCGACCGCACCGACTAACAATATGTCACTATATGCCCCCGTAGCCGCGCGTGACATTTCCATCTGTACCCAGATTTGCCCCCACGTCGGTGCGACTGTCGGGTTGATACGCAGAAGAGGAGTGTGTGAATAATGTGGGTAAACAGTTCCCATATTCATCGATGCGAACTTGTTTGACGCATTGAGAATAGCCATGCGAAAATATAGTGGTTGCGGTGTCGGGAATGGGAGGTTCTTGGCGGCACTTGAATGTACAGTCGTCCCATCTTTTTCTTCGCCCCATACTTGCCAAGTCTGGGTAACATTGTCCC
>MGMG01000062.1 GCA_001796355.1 Chloroflexi bacterium GWB2_54_36
GTGTTTATTGAAATCCACCCCTATAAACCAACAGCGCCGGGATTGGCGCTGTCGATCATTCAGGCTGGCTGGCTCGCGGCGTTTTGGTTTTCAGCCGCGGGCGAGGATGCAGCCGGCGATGCCGGTTGGTCGCGCTGCCAGCATTCGGGCTAAGGATCAGCGAGAGTTGATTCAGCGCGGACATATCATATTCGCGCCGCCCGCAAAAATCACACACCCAGGCCGGAAAATCCGGGACGGTGATCAGATCATCTCCAATCCAGGTGTAATAGGCCACACTGTGCCGGTGCATCTGGCCTGCCTGGCATTCAGAGCAAGGGAGTAAATATTCAGAAGGTTTAAATCGGTCTTTCATACGGTTAATTGTTTGCTTTCACCATCATGGGTTGCGACAGGAGCTTTACCTCATTTAATGGCCAGTATACCACCAATGCCTCTCCGACCACGCTCTCTTCAAAAACGAATCCCCAGCGGTGTGAATCGGACGATTGGTTTCGATTATCACCCAACACGAACAGGCTGCCTTGCGGCACCTCCCAGGATCCAGCATATTGCGGAGCTGCGGAAATGTACGGCTCGTCCAGGATCTGGCCGTTTACCTTCACCTGGCCAATTTCAACCTCGATCCTGTCGCCCGGCACGCCGATTACGCGTTTAATATAATCTTCCTGTGGCGAATAATGGAAAACGACAATATCACCGCGCTCGAAATCGCCGAATTGATAGGCCATCTTGTTGACCAGCACAAACTCGCCGGGCTGCAACGTGGGTAGCATGCTGATGTTCTCCACTCGTACCCGCGCAATTACAAAATCGATTAGAAAATATAAAACGACTGCAATTGCCAGAGTCTGCACCACCTCGAGCAAAATGTGAAAGGCGCCAGCTCCCTTCTGGTCTTGCTCCGGGTTAGTCTCATATAACTCAGGCGATGGATAATCGCTCAATTATTCCTCCAATACCGGTAGTCATTCAATGAATTATAGGCCGGTTCTAAACCAAGGTAAAGGCGTCCGTTTATACCTGCGGTGCAATCATCGCGCCAGTCGGTTACTCACTGCGCAGTCGATTGCCGCACGCCCGGCAGAACAGGTCGCTTGTAGATGCCCGGCGGCCGCATTTGGGGCAGAATATCTGATCTGGTTGAGATGCAACCATCTCATCCTGCCGGCTGGCTGAGCGGTGGCGCTTCTTGGCTTGGCTGCTGGTGACGCTGCGGTTGCGAGTGGCCATAAACCAGGTCACACCTCCCAAAATCAGCACCAGTCCAACCCCACCCAGCACCCACGGAAGAAAATCGCCGGCATTCACCCGCCCGGCGGCGTCACCGCTGGCAGCTTGAACCGGTTGGACTGATTGGCTGCCGAAGCTCAAGGAATCATCGGATTTGGCGTAGCTAAAGCGCACCGTGGCAGGAGTCCCGGCAGGAACGCTGCCAACCTGTTTGGTGAAGTAGGTCAATCCATCTTCGTGCTGTGCGCTCTGCCCAAAGTCAGGCAGGATTTGCATGTCGGTAGCATTAACCGGCTGCTGAATCGCCACCACCAGGTCGTTGATCGTAAAATCGCCATTCCACATATATTCAAACGAGCGCTGGGTTGCTTCTTTAATTAATCCAGGATCGTAGTATTCGAGCTGCAGCTCAGCCGAAGGGGTGGTGAAAGTTACTTTCAGCCATTCCCCCTGAACCTCGCTGGTGTAGGCCAGGTTATACAACAATCCGTCGACTTCTTTCATGGCCAGGTTGTAAGGAGCCTCAACAGCGCGTGGGATGAGGATGCTCATTTGGACCGGCAGGTTCACTTCGGGAGAGAGAGTGATGCGGTAAATAACCAGCACAGCCGTCCGGTCATATTCCGGCCACAGGCCAATTTCCATGGTTTCGATCACCGGAGCGGATTGCGCTTGAGCTGGCGCAGTTATGAATAATCCAGTTAAGAGGACAAAAATAACGATTAAACGCCGCATAATCCAATCTCCCGTTTAATTTGGCCTGATTTCACCGCAATATTACCACAATTACCCTTCAGCGCTATGCGCCATATCCCCCCATTTCTTTGCCTGAACGAATCAACCTTCAGCCAGAATTTAATTTATTGGCCGCGGCGCGAGAGATTTAAATTGCGGTATAATCCAGGCTGCATGCTGCCGGTGAAATGGGAAACGGACTGAGTCAGTGACACGCCGCCGCTCGATGGACGACCTGAGTGCAGATGAACTGCGCAGGCTGCTGGTCGATAAGCGCCGTACTGATCATCAAATCCGCCTGGAGCGTTTCCGCAAAACCGGCCGAGTTGTGGGCGTCGAGAAAGCCAGCCTGGATGAGGATGGATTATTCCGGCCACAGGTTGAGATGCCTTCAGCAACCGGTTCCAGCCCGCGGCGTAAGACCTGGCTGGATACCCTTTTACTTTTCGTTGAAATCGCAGCAGTTATCGGACTGGCCTATGTGCTGTACAACGGCGCTGCTCTGCTGCGAGACCTTAACAAAGAAGTCACCGCTGTACTTGTTCAGCCAACACTGACCCCCACTGCTGTCATTCAAGCTGTGGTCCTGCCTTCCGGACACACCCCGCCTAATTCACCCGAGGGTGTGCGCTTCAACGAGGCGGAGGTTCCGGAACACTTGCGCCCCCTGGTGGAAACCATGGCAAACCTTCCGGTACCCACCTCTAGTCCGCAGCAGGCGGTACGCATCCAGATCCCCGCCATTGACGTCGATGCGCCGGTTGTCCAGGGGGATGGGTGGGAGCAGCTCAAGAAAGGCGTTGCGCAGCACCTGGGTACCCCCAACCCCGGGCAAAACGGTAATATTGTGCTTTCAGCGCACAATGACGTGTTTGGTGAAATTTTCCGGCACCTGGACCGGCTGCAGGAAGGGGACAAGGTTATCTTATACACCAATCAGCGCGCGTTCGTATACGTCGTGAAGCAGACCCAGATTGTTGAACCAACGCAAGTAGAGGTCATGGCAGGAACACAGGAACCGGTCGTCACATTGATATCCTGTTATCCCTATCTGGTAGATAATCAACGCATTGTGGTGACCGCTGAATTAAAAGAAGAACGTTAGGAATTATTCCAACAGGAGTGAAACATGGCAAAGAAACAAAAACGAAGTGTGTCGGTCAGTCAACCAAAAATTGAAACGGCGGTGAAACCCTCCATCGCTGCCCCCAGCCGAACCAGTGCCGCGGAGTTCAAACCCGATTACGCGTATGTAATCAAAGACCTGAAACGGATTGGCGTCCTGGCTGGATCCTTTTTCGTAATTTTGATTGCCCTGTCGATCTTTCTGCGCTAAACCTGCTTTGACCTCTGAGCAACCCAACGCGCTGGTCAAATGAATGCGATGTGCAGGATTATGACACGGGCCAGGGTTGTCGCTGACGATCTGGTACTGCGTCTCAATCCCCGCGTCTTTACTGACGAGGCGGATTTTTTGTAGAGGCACGGGGATCATTGTAGTTTCCTGGGCACGGGGATTTTCAGTTTATGCTACATAGATCATAAAACCCCGTGCCCCTTGTATCTTGATCTGATTGGTTCCTGTTTGCCATAAGGTTATCAACCCCACCCAACCCGCCCCAAGACTGGGGCGGGTTTGTCTTAATTGAGTGTTTTTGCGCCGCCATAGCGGCGCAAAAACACTCAAAATTCATTTTCCCCCCGCTCCCCGAAAGGTTGGCCGTCAATGAAAATCAAACCATAAACCGGGGAGCGGGGTCGGGGATGAGGGGTAAATCAATATTCGTCACCTGAACTTTGAAAGCGTCCAGAAAACTAACAGATTAATATCAAGGCAGCTTCTACCGACTGGGAAGGCTTTATGAGAACTGGGAAATTGCGAAGTGGGCAGAATGAGTGCATTCGATACCGGTTAATCTCAGCCCCCCGTGGCGACTGCCACTAGCGTCAACCTGTCGCCCGGTCGGGGATGTTCATCCATCACCATCACCGGGTCGCCCATTTCATTGTTGATGATAAACATATTGGAGCTGAGAAACGTACAGCCGTCATTGTCGATCAACACGCCAACCAGGTCAGGGTACATCTCGCCCAGTCGCTGCACGATATCCGCGTAGGTATCGGCTGGCGTAATTTTCATTTCAAGGTTCGGAACGCCAGCCACAACGCGCGCCAGGTTGGTAAATTCGACGGTTATCGTTTCAGCTTTTACAGAAATCTCATCCATGTCACTCCCCGTAATCTACCGGTAAAAATTATTATTAATTAATTCATAAATATTATACCTGAATTTTTATTCAAAGCAAAAGGCAAATAATATGGCGCCGAGACTGGTGCCAATCCACCAATATTCCTGCGCCCAAACCGGGAAGCCGGTGTTATAGCGCGCCATCATCCCTGCCAGCATTAATACAGCCGCAAAGGCCACCAACACCCAACTGGTTATCTTGTACCCCGGCAGGTGTTCTTCGTCCACCGTCATTTTAGCCCCCTTACCCTGACGTTTTACGGCCAGCGCCTGCTCGCGCACATCGCGACGTTTTTTTCCGCGCAAGAGCGCCAGCCGTAGATAGAAAAGACCAAATGCAATAATCGTGACCCACATGCCAAGCTCCATGGTTAATCTCCGCTTACTTTTTCCAGATGAGTTTCAAAACGGCCTGGTAGAAAACTTCCTTGTTGACCGGAGTGCCCGGGCCAGCAGGCAAATAACGACCGCGCGGGGTAATTTCAAAAATTTTGGTGCCTGTTTCGCTCTGGCTTAAAGGAACATGCGCCAGCACCAGCACTCTTGTGCTCGGGAATTTTACAAACGCGAACGGCGAGCGCTTTTCGGGCGTCTTGACCAATGCGGCATAATGGAATTCGTCAAAATCGGTCGGGTGCGGAAAGCGCACCAGCACAATTTTTGCCTTTTTCTCTGGGACTTCGCGCACTTCATAACCCATGCCTTCGAACGGGGTCAGTTTGTCATTATCCAACCGCTCAGCGACGTGATTCCACCAAAACTTTAAGAACTTCAGGCCGTCCCGCTCCAAATACTCAAAAAAGTCTGCGGTCTGAGTATGAAAAATGGTGGGCAGAGCTTCGTGTCCGAAGTTGAAATGCTGGCTTCTGGTTTTAAGCATAATGGATAATTCCTCAATCCGAGATCGTAAGATGGGTGGTGCGCTTAAGGTATTCTTCGAACCGGGTGGGAGTGTGACCGAGCAAGTTGCCAAGTATCGTTGCATTGCCCGCAAAGCCATAACCGTTGTAATACTCGAACATCTTCAGCAATGTGATCCGGGCATAATCGCTCATCCCGTTTTCTCGGGCGCTGCGCTCCCAGGCGTCGCGCTCCAGTGTAACCGCTTGTACCTGGCGATGAATAGCCTCCCCGGCCAATTCAGCTATGTCGGCGCTGGAAAGCAGCTGCGACCCGCATAACTCATAGATTGCGCGGTAATGGCGCTCTCCCTCGCGAATCACCCTGGCTGCGGCCTGTGCTACGTCCTCCAGGTCAACCATGCTGAACCGGGCGTCGATGGAATAGGGAACCGCATATTCGCCAGCGGTCAGCATTTTACTCCAATACCCGGAAATATTTTGCATGTACGATGCGGGTTGCAAGATCGTGTAGTTGAGTCTTGATTTGAATAACAGCGCCTCGACCAGCAGCTTATTCCAGTGGTGAGCCATCTCTTGCACCTGAGGGTGCAGCACTGAGTGATATACAAAATGTTCCAATCCGGCTTTATGAGCGGCGACAATGGCGTTTTGCCCGATGCGTACCTCATTCGGATTCATGTTCGGGCAAATATGGTAGGCCGCCCGCACGCCATCAAACACGCGCTGGAGCAGGTCAGGTTCTTCCATATCCCCAACAACCACCTCCTGGGCGCCTAATTCGCGCAATTCAGCCGCCTGAAAATCACGCCGCGCCAACGTGCGCACCGGCTCGCCTGCTGACAAAACTGCTTTAAGGATTGCCAGACCAGTTTTACCAGCAGCCCCTGTAATTAAGATCATGATTGTTCTCCCGCCGGAGGTTTACTTGCTGATGAAAATTATAAAATCGATTCAGGGGTTTTTACAAGGGAGAGTGTTCCCAGTTGAACAAGCTCCCGACGCCAACCTGCGACGTCGGGAGCCGTTGGGCTGCTCTGGGCAGGGTCTCGGTCTATTTCTGTCCTGCCAGAACGGTATTCCAGGCAAACCTTACTTAGTGGCTGCAGCGCGTTCCATCGGGGGTTTCCAGAACAGCGTCAGCAGATTCATCAGGATACCGACAACTGCGCCAGTAGCGATGGCAGGCCAACCGTAAGGGAAGACGCCTGTAAACAGCGGAATCGGCAGGAAGCCGCCGCTGAAGCCAATGTTACCGCCAATACCGATGACCAGCACCGTGGCGCCGATCGCCAGTTGCTTGGGATCATAGAGATTGACCTTCTCAGCCATCATCAGCGCAACACCTTGCATGCCAATGACGCCAAACAGGTAGATCGCCAGACCGCCAGAGACAGCCGTCGGGATTGACTGTACAGCTTCTGCTAGAGGGCCGATGAAGCCCAGGAGGATCGAGATGATACCAGCCGTGATCAGGGACGGGCCTGAGTAGTTGCGGGTGATCACCATCAGCGAGTTGTTTTCGCCGTAGTTGGTGCCGGCAGTCGAACCGAATAAGCCGTTGACCAAGTCATTCAGACCGTCGAGCATCAGGTTGAGGCCGATATAGCGGGACAGGTTGTATTTCTCTTTGCCCTGTTCTTCGGCTAGATGGTCAACGTACAGGCTGATCTGGTACAGGTGAGCGGTTGATTCCGGGATGGTTGCAATCGCCATGATACCGACGCCGACCAGAACGGTCAGGGTCAGAGGATCATTGAAGACCGGGAAGCTGATCTGCGGAGCGCGCAGCAAGGCTTCTTTGCCGAAAGTGGAGAAGTCAACCAGGCCGAGCGGGATGGACACAACATAGCCCACGATAGCAGCCAGCAGAATTGGCAGCATCCCGATAAAACCCTTGCCCTGCAGGTAAACCGAAAGGATGAAGGCAGCGAGTAAAGTGATCGTGCTGGCAGTAATCCATTTCAGGTTCGTCAGGGCATTGATGTCGAAGACCGAAGAGAACGTCCCGGTTGCCATCTGCAGTGCGGCAGCGCCCAGACCAATACCGATCGTAACAGCCACAGAGCCGGTGACGACGGGGGGCAGAACCTTATCGACGGCTTCTTTGCCACCCGACGCGCGGATGATGATGCCGACGACAATGTTGATCACACCCGTGGCGATGAAGCCAGCGGTCGCAACCGAGATAACCTCGGGGGGAGCAACGGCGCCGGTAACGCCCTTGGCGGCCATAACTGCCGAGACAGCGGCGATGTAGCTGAAGCTTGAGCCGTAGTACAACGGAATGTACTTGCCCATGGCCAGTTTGGCGCCAACCAGAGCCACGACAGTGCCGAGACCGGTGATGGTCAATACGGTGCTGACGGGGAATTTCATCAAGATGGCGGCTAGAACGGTGGCCGGGAACATGGTCAGAACGTGCTGCAAACCTAGCAGGAGCATCTGTCCGAATGGCGGAGTGTCATTCGGCAAATAGCCCATTACCTTAGCTTTTGGAGCTGCGGTTGCCATAGAAGTCTTCCTCCCTTGAAAATTAATTGAAAATGAATTGGGGTCTGGGGTTGCCTTCGATCCGATCTCCTCGCTTTCATGCCTGCAGGCGGGATTGAGTTGCCGCCGTCGGTCTTGATTAATCGCGATCGAAGTGATTAGGGCCGTTCTCTTGGTATCCTCTTGTGATTTCTTTCCTCCTTTCCCTTTATATCCGTCCTGATTCGGAAGCAGTGCTGCGCTGACAAGAAAAAAGGTTATTGTGCAGGCTTGCTTACTTACCCAGGACCAGCGCCAGGATCACGAGTATTGTAACCACTGGCAGGATATAGAGAATCAAGCGAAGTTCAGGTACTTTAGTAAAACCCCCGACCATATCTTTCGCTACGCCAGCTGCAAATTCAGTCTGTGTGGGGGGGGTGAAGTTGACCTCTGTGCCAGTCTTTTTGGCAGCGAGGCGGGCTTCCAAAGCTTTGTCCAGCGTTTCGAAGGCAGAGCGGATCATGCTTTTGGCTACGCTGTCGATCATGCGCTGGCCAACCGAGGCCAATGCGCCGCCGATGTTCATATCACCGTCGTACTTCAAGGTCGTCGTTCCATCCGGATTCTGGGTGAAATTGACCTTACCAACGCCTTTGCCATCCACGGTCAGTGTGAGGTTTTCCGGTTCGACAACATCGGTGAGGGTGAGTTTGCCCTGGAATTTACCAGAGACTGGGCCAATGCGAACGTTCATGACGCCTTCGTACACGTTTTCCGCAACGACATCCAATTTGTCCATTCCCGGGACAGCACTGGCTAAAATGGCAGGATCGTAAAACATTTCCCAGACATCTTCGCGCGGACCATTAAATACGTGCTCGCCTTCAAGTTTCATTATAGATGTTCCTCCAAAAAAGAATTAGAAAATGGGTGACCAATTTATTCTATCGGTCAAGAATGGCAAAGGGCGCTAAGCACCCTTTGCCTTCTGTACATAGGTATAGACCTTGCTGGGTGAGAGATTCGATTCCATAATCTCGACGCCCGTATCATACAAGGCATCTTCCAACGCCTGGGTGAAGACCGCCGGCGTGGGGATTGCGCCCGCTTCACCGACGCCCTTGATGCCGAGCGGGTTCAACGGAGACGGAATTTCAGTATGGCCCATTTCGATCTTGGGCGGCATATCGGTGGCCTGTGGGAAGAGATAGTCCATGAAGGAGGCAGTCAGCAACTGGCCGGTCTCGTCATAGAATACTTTCTCGAAGAACGCATTGCCGATGCCCATTTGAATGCCGCCGTGTACCTGACCTTCGACCACCATCGGGTTGATCGGAATGCCGCAGTCGTGTACG
>MGMG01000063.1 GCA_001796355.1 Chloroflexi bacterium GWB2_54_36
TCGAACAGCGGAGCGGCGACTTTGGCCATGTAGTATTGGGCAGTTTCAAGGGTCAGGTAGCTGGGCGGAAGGTCAGGGCGGCGAAAACCACTGCTGCCTGCAATCGCCGGCCAAAACAGTTGAAGGGTGCGCTGCGCCAGACCGCCAAGCGTCACAATGGTTGGCAGGCCGCCGGCGGGCAGGTCGGGACGGGAGATTTCCCGCGCATATGGTGTTGCCAGCGAGCGCTGCGGCGTTAAAATCAGGATAGATTCAGCGGGGATGCCCTGCTCGATCATGCGACGCAGGCGACCGACGGCTGCGCTGGTCTTGCCGCAACCGGGTGGCCCGGAAATGTACCGACTTCCGGTAAGCGGAGCTGCGATGATCTGTTCTTGAACCGGGGTGTAGGCAAATCGATCCAAACAAATCCCCCTTAATAATCCATGCCAGCCATACGCCGCAGCAGAGCCCGCGCCAGCAAAGCATCATCAGCCGCGCGGTGGGCATTAGGAAGCGGGATTCGGAAGAACCTACCTGCATCCTCCAGCTTGAAGCGCCGCAGTGAGCGGTGAATGGAGTCCCATTCGCCGCGAAATTCTGAGTACAGATTGAGAATATCCAGCGTTGAGAGCGATTCTCGCCAGGGCAGGCGGTACCGTTCGAGTGACTGGCGCATGATGCGCACATCGAACTCGGCGTTGTAGATGCCGATGGTCTTGCCAAGCAAATATCCCCGCACGGTAGGCCACAACGCGGGCCAGCTCATTGCGCTGGCCACCATTTCGTTGGTAATGCCGTGCAGCAAGGTGACTTCAGTGGGAATCGGCTTTGACGGTCTCACCAACTGGTTGATCAGGATTTGCCCGGCGTCATCTACAACTGCGATTTCGACGATTTCAGCGTTTTTGTCCAACCCGGTCGTTTCGGTATCCAGGTAAACCGGATTTTGCTTGATGATCGATTGGGCGATATCTGCGACGCGCTGCTGGTTGAGGGATGTTCCGGCCATTGAATGTGTTTCCCTACTCTAAATTCCAATAAGAAAACTCATCGATTGAAATGGTGAAATTGGGCGTATTGAAGGAAGCGATGATTGCGCCGTAGGAACCGGGTTCGGTTTGCGTAGAGTCCTCCACCTGACTGATCAATTTGCCGTTGATATACAGCTTGATCTGGTTGCCGCTGGTCCAAACACCCAGCCGGTTGGTCTGGTTTGAGCCGGTCAACAGGGCGCCAGAGGTATTAGTGCCGGATGCCAGGCTGGAATATTCATCGCCGTCCCAATAACCCAGATCCCAGTTGCCCTCACAGGTTAGCTGAAACCAGTAACCTTTCATAAAATCGGGACTGCGAAACACCAGTCCGTAATTATCGGATCCAGAACATTCTCCTATATTTACCCTGGCCTCCAGATAGGCGTTACCCAGTTTGACGCCCCCGGTCCGCCAACCGCGAAATCCGGTGGCATAGCGGCTGGTCAGCACCAGCGCGCCGTTTTCAACCCGGATGTAGGTGTAATCATCGTCGTAAGCCTTGCTTTCCAGACCAAAAGATCTGCCGCTATCCAATGTGTCGGTAAAATCCGGCTCGCCCAGGAGGATACGCGGATCCTCCGGCGATGAGGTGGCTGTGACGGTTGGCTGGGGTGTTGCCGAAGCCTGAGCGGTGGCACTAGGCGCCTGTGTCGCTGAAACAACTGTAACCGGAGTATCCACAATGGGCATCGCAGTCGGCAGTAGAGTCAACAGGGTGGCAACCTGGGTAGCCACCACGTCTGGGGTGGGAGCAAGCTGCTGCCCATAAGGTAAATTGCAACCGGTCACAACCAGCAGGATTAATATCACAGTCAGCGCTGTATTTCTCATAGCAGCTCTCTTTCGAGGATTCATGAATGATCGAATTATAATCATAAAAGTTGCGGCTGCCCGTGCCGGGTTATCTGCCTTACAACGGTCTGACCGGTCGGCTGCAATCATTATTTAATCGGGATGGGCTGTATGGGTCAAACACAGGCGAGCCGGGTACTTGTATTTTATAAACCATACGGGGTACTTTGCTCGTTTACCGATTCAGAGGAGCAGCGCCCCACCTTGAAAGACTACATCCCCGTCGCGGATGTGTATGCCGCCGGCCGGTTGGATCTGGACAGCGAAGGACTGCTGCTGCTGAGCAATGATGGAGATCTGATTCACCGCCTGACCGACCCGCAGCATAAAGTGGCCAAAACCTACCTGGTGCAGGTTGAGGGGGAAGTCAATCAGGTGGCAATTGCAGCCCTGGAGCAAGGGGTGGAGGTCAAAGGGCGCATAACTCAGCGCAGCCAGGCCATGCTGGTTCCGGAACCCGTCCTGCCCGAACGCGACAAACCGGTGACGCCGCACGGCCCGACCAGTTGGGTCCGCATCGTCTTAAAAGAGGGAAAGAAACGGCAAATTCGCCACATGACGGCTGCGGTCGGCTTCCCGACGCTGCGGCTGGTGCGGGTGAGCATTGGCAATATCACGCTGGAGGGGCTGATCCCCGGTCAATGGCGCGACGCGACGCCAGTGGAACTTTCCCGCCTGCGGGAGCTGATCGCTGCCGCCGCGCGCAGAAAACCCGGACGCGCTTAAGTTCGATTGTATAATTGCTCATTGGAAAGCAATGAAAACCCAAATTTTGCGGCTGGACACCCACGATAACGCCACTTCCATATGCGATAAACTGGCCTGGGCCAAAGCGCCCCGGATTTTATTGGCGTTTCCGCGGCGCAGACCGCCCGTATTGGACCGGTTGGACCTGACTTTGATCCAGCGCAGCGCCGCCAGAGCCGGCGGGCAGTTGGCGATCTCAACGCTGAGCGCAGATATCATCGAAAACGCAAAAATTGTCGGACTTCCAGTCTTTCCATCCATTCCGGCTGCTCAGCGCCTGTCATGGCGGTCAGGAATGCGCCGCCGGATCGTCAAGCCAGGGCGGCGCGGCGATCCACCTGATTTGACTCTCCTGCGCAGTCAGTTGATGCCGAAAGCGCCGGTTTCGATCCCCTTCGTGTTCCGGGTCTCCTTATTTATTTTGGGCCAGGCTGCGATCTTAGCCCTGATCGCCTTATTTCTACCCTCTGCCACAGTCGAAATCCCGTTGCAGCGGGAAACCCAGACGCTCAATCTAACCGTTTACCCCGGCGCAGGCATTCCGGGCGTATTGCCTGGTGGGCAGTTGCCTGCTGTTGTCCTCCAGACCACGGTGGAAGGGCATCTTGAGGCAGCCGCCACCGGAGAGATTACATTACCAGACAAGCCAGCCGAGGCGCTGTTGACGCTTACCAACCAGACTGATCGACCGGTTGTTATTCCTGCCGGAACGGTATTTCTGACAACGACCGATCCAAAGCAGCGATATTTAACCCTCGCTCAGGTGGTGGTACCGGCTGGAATGGGTAAAGCTATTGAAACGCGAGTGCGGGCCGAAGTCCCCGGCAGTGCCGGGAACGTTCCGGCGGACGCCATTCAAGCTGTAGCTGGAACGGTCGGGTTGCAAATTAGCGTAACCAATCCAGCGCCGGCTGAGGGCGGCAGCGACCGCGCCGGGAAGGCTGCCAGCGAAACGGATTATAGCCAGTTGTACGATACGTTGATCACCTCCTTGACCGATACTGCCCTCACCAATCTGCAAGCACAGTACGGCCATGATCTACTCATTATCCCGGAGAGCATGGCCGTGGAAAAAGTACTGGAAGATACGCGCCAGCCTGCGGTAAATTTTCCATCGGATCGCGTGCGCTTGGCGCTTAAGGCGGCATTCAAGGTTATGGCGGTAAGCCGGGAAGATTTAGCTGCTGTCGCAACGGCAGGTCTGGATGCGAATCTTGCGGAGGGATGGCAAGCGGACACCGCTTCGCTGACGATTGAAGAAAAGGCCGCCTGGGTGATCATCCCCGGCCAACGGCTGACCCTCGATTTGCTGGCAGCCCGCTCAACAAGCCCGACGGTCAATGCTGCCCAATTATTTGCTGATATTCAGGGTAAACCGGTGGCTGAAGCCAGGCAGATCGTTCAGTCGAAATGGGGACTAGATCAACTCCCCAATATTTTCATTGCGCCAGCCTGGTGGCCGCGTTTGCCTTTCCAGTCCTTCCGCATAAAGGTTGTCCCCCGATGAGCGATTTTCCGGGGCGTATTCTTGCCGTTGATCCGGGACTTAAACGCATCGGTCTGGCAGTGAGTGACCCAACTCAGACCATCGCCAATCCGCTCGGCGTGATTGCGCATGTGTCGCGGATGGTGGATGCAGCTCAAATTGCCTCGCTTGCTGTAGAGCAGCAGGCGGTGCGCATCATCATCGGTTGTCCGCTTGATTCGGAAGGTTTGCCTGGGCCGGCAGCTCGCAGCGCTGCCCGGGTTGCTGAGGCTGTGCGGTCACAGACCGAACTGCCGGTGGAATTATGGGATGAAAGCGGCAGCACCCGCTCAGCACGGGCTGCCCGGGCTGCTATGGGTGTCTCGCGCCGCAACCGCAGCGGGCATCTCGACGAAATAGCTGCCACGGTAATCCTGCAATCCTATTTGGATGCCCAACCGGTCAATGACTCTGACCAACTCCCTTGAGGAAACACTTTTATGGCCCAACGAAAACGTCGAACCTTGCCATTGACCTGTGTGCTGCTGCTGGTGCTGATATGCATTCTGGCTGCTGGAGTGTTCTGGTTGGTCGAGTCGATTCCTGCCATGGCGCAGGAAGCTTTCGGTCCGCCCAGTCCTTTGCTCGGTCGCGTACAACGGATTCAATATTCCGCGCAACTGTTGCTGGCTCGCAATGATTTGCTCAATCCGGTCAATGCTATAAGCAGCGTCTCTCAAAGATTTACCATCACGCCAGGAGAATCGGTTAACTCGGTGGGGCTGCGATTGGAACAGACTGGTCTGGTGAATAATGCAGCAGCTTTCCGTTTATACCTCATTTATTCTGGGCTGGACACCAACCTGCAAGCCGGGGATTATGACCTTTCGCCTGCCTGGAATACCCTCGAACTTGCCCAAAAGCTGCAAGACTCGACCCCGCTCGAAATAACCTTTGTTATCCTGCCCGGCTGGCGCGCCGAGGAAATTGCGGCTTCTTTGCAAACCTCTGGCCTCTCCATCCAACCGGATGAATTTTTGGCGGCAGTCCATAATCCGCCGGCTGATATTCTGACTGCTTTTGGTATTCAAGCCGGCAGCCTGGAAGGGTTTCTCTTTCCGGGTGAGTATCGCCTGCTGCGTACCACTGACTTGAACGGGTTGCTGCGGGTATTTGCCATTGAATTCAATGCACATCTGACGGCTGAATTGCGCTCAGGATTCGAGCAGCATGGGTTGGACTTGCAGCAGGCGGTCATTCTGGCATCCATTGTTCAGCGCGAGGCCATGGTTGCTGAAGAAAGCCCCATGATCGCATCTGCGTTCTATAACCGGCTGGCCGCTGGCATGAAACTGGATTCCGACCCGACGGTGCAATATGCGCTGGGATTCAATCAGGATCAAACCACGTGGTGGACGAACCCGCTGTCCCTGGCTGACCTGGAGACTGTTTCTGCCTATAATACCTATCAGAACGCCGGCTTACCCCCGGGACCGATTAGCAATCCCGGTTTAGCCGCGCTGCAAGCGGTTGCCTTTCCGGCAGATTCTCCTTATTACTATTTTCGGGCGCGCTGTGACGGCTCCGGCATGCACAACTTTGCGGTTACTTTCCAGGAACACCTGCAAAATTCCTGTCCGTAATTGAACCCTTTCACCCGGCTAATTCCCAAACGGAGTAGCGATGAAAACATTATTAGGCATTGATATCGGCGGCAGCGGCATCAAAGGCGCGCTGGTAAACGCTGAGACCGGCGAAATGGTTAGCGAACGCAAACGCATTCCAACCCCTGATGGCGCCCACCCACGCGATGTAGCTGAAGTGGTGGGGCAACTGGTAGCAAGTTTCAAGTATAAGGGCGTTGCCGGTTGTGGATTTCCGGCGGTTGTGCGCCACGGCATTGTTAAAACTGCCGCCAATATTCATCACAGTTGGATCGGGCAGGATGTCAACTGGATGTTGAGCGATATCAGCCGCTGCACGGTACTGACCGTCAATGACGCTGATGCTGCTGGCATTGCGGAAATGTCCTTTGGCGCCGGGCGCGGCCAAAAAGGGGTTGTGTTAATCCTGACCCTGGGAACCGGGATCGGTTCGGCCATTTTTGTGGATGGCAAGCTGGTACCCAACCTGGAGTTGGGACACATCAAGATTCGCGGCAGGGATGCAGAGAACCGCGCCTCAGACGCTGCCCGTCAGGACAAGGATTTGACCTGGAAAAAATATGCCAGGCGGCTTCAGGAATACCTGGATGAAGTGCAAGCCTTGGTCTGGCCGGATTTGATCATCATAGGCGGTGGAATCAGCAAGCAGACTGATGAATATCTGCCTCTGATTAAGTCCCAGGCAAAAATAATACCAGCCCAGTTGTTGAACCAGGCTGGCATTGTCGGTGCTGCAATGTACGCCCACCTGCAAAGCTGAACTAACCGCCTACCAGACCCCCGTCGGTAAGCTTGCGCATATCGCTGAAAATTGACTTGATTTCCGCTTCGGTCAGGGGTTGGCCGGTATCTTTGTGTTTAAGTTGCCCCTGAGCTGATTTTTCCAGCGCAACCTCCTGCACGGTCAAATCGCGACTCAAGGCCTCTTTTACCAGTGCCGCCCCAACGGAATAGCCGATGATTGGGTTGAGGGCGGTAACCACAATGGTATTCCGCGCCAACCAGCCTTCGGCTTTCGGCCGGTTGACTTTGATCCCTGCCACGCAGCGGTCGGTGAAGGCTTTGACCGCGCCGATAATCACATGCATCATTTCGAATAGATCGTGAGCAATGATCGGCATCATCACGTTGAGTTCAAGCTGCCCGGCTTGCGAAGCCAGACTGACGGCCGTATCCAGTCCGATCACGTGGAACATGGCCATATCGAGCATTTCGGCCAGCACCGGGTTGACTTTGCCCGGCATGATGGATGAACCCGGTTGGACCGCCGGCAGGCGGATTTCATCGAAGCCGGTGGATGGCCCGGACGAGAGCAGGCGCAAGTCGTTGGCGATGCGCACCAGAGTAATGGCCAGGGTGCGCATGGATGCCGAAAAGTCAGCCATGTCTGCCATGGACTGCATGCTCTCGAACAAATTGTCCGATTCATACAGCGTCAGACCGGACACCTTCGAAAGGACTTTGATCATGCGCGGGTGATAGTCATGGTGCGCGTTCAGGCCGGTACCGGTGGCGGTGCCCCCAATTCCCAACCGGCGCAGGCCTTCCGCGGCGCGGCTGATGCGCTCAGCATCCCGTTCCACCGCGCGGGCATAACCGCCAAATTCCTGCCCAAGGCGCACAGGTACGGCGTCCTGCAAGTGCGTGCGCCCGGACTTGACTACATCGTCGAATTCTACTGCCTTGCCGTTGAGGGTTTCGGCCAGATTGCCGACGACCCCCAGCAGCTCATCCAGACGCCACAGGCAGCCCAATCGGATGGCTGTCGGGATGCAGTCATTGGTGGATTGCGACATATTGACATGATCATTGGCGTTGACCGTGTACTGCCCCAACGCACCGCCCACAAGTACAGTGGCGCGGTTGGCGATCACTTCGTTCACATTCATATTATGGCTGGTTCCAGCCCCCGCCTGAAATGGGTCAACCACGAACTGCGAAGCCCACTTGTTTGCCATCACTTCTTCCCCGGCCTGGATGATCGCATTGGCAATTTTAGGATCCAGCAGGCCTACATCCCGGTTGACCTCAGCGGCGGCCCGTTTAATCAGCGCCATCGACCACACGAATGCCCGGTACGGCATTAAACCGGTGATCGGAAAGTTCTCTACCGCGCGTTGCGTCTGCGGACCGTAGAGAGCATCAGCCGGGACTTTGATTTCCCCCAGAGAATCACGTTCGATGCGGAAATTTGTTTCAGACATGGACATTCCCTATCTCCTAAGTCAGAAAATTTCTAAATAAAAGAGGAAGTCAAAATGACTTCCTCTAAATCCACACCCTGGATTAACCAGCCGCGCTGTAACCCGGCCCCTCCGAGTAAAACTTGTAATTCTCCTTGATGTCGGGGGTCAGGTCGACCACCTCGCCGGCAGCCAGGGTACGGGTGCCTTCCAGGTGAACATCCTCGCCATCGTGGTTTGAACCGTCAAAAACTTCGGCATGGCCGGGCGTGCCGACCGGCCAGGAAACTTTTTCTCCGCCCTTTGCAGTGTATGCCGACGGCACCTCATCTTCCGGGAAAATAGCCGCGAATGGGCACTCAGGGATACAGGCGCCGCAATCGATGCAGGTGTCAGGGTCGATATAGAACCAGGGATACTTATCTTCGGGTTTTCCGGGGACAATGCATTCCACTGGACAAACCGTTGCGCAACCGCCGTCGCGCAGGCAAAGACTGGTAATAATATGGGTCATTTTTTCCTCCAGTTGGGATATAAAGGGGGTGCGGAATGAGACGGGTTTCTTTAATTATACCCCTTGCAAGTAGTGTAAACTTGACTGATAAAATTGTAGCCAGCCCCTAAACCTTTGTCAAGCCAAACGTACCCGCTGTAAGCCCAAAGTAGGAATGTCCCCTTTTACCAAAGTTAAAATGTCCCCTAAGTGGAGACAGAAAAGTGGACCAACTACACACA
>MGMG01000064.1 GCA_001796355.1 Chloroflexi bacterium GWB2_54_36
CGTGTACGGATTGCCACGGCGTCCATACCATTTCCGGCCCGACTGGCGAGTCCAGTTTCCGCTTGACGTCACCGAATATTTGCGCCAAATGCCACACCGATGCAGCCATCATGGACAAGTACGGCCTTTCTACGCAAGTTATGGAGACATACATCGCGGATTTTCACGGAACAACAGTCACCCTTTTTGAAAAAGTCGATCCAGATCAACAGACCAATATGCCCGTTTGTTTTGACTGTCACGGCGTTCACGACATTCGGCGGGCGGATGATCCGGAGAAGGGCCTGCAAGTAAAAGAGAATTTACTCAGCACCTGCCAGCGCTGCCACCCGGATGCGACATCCAATTTCCCGGATTCTTGGTTAAGCCACTACATTCCATCTCCAGAGCACGCTCCACTGGTCTATTATGTCGGCCTGGTTTATAAGATATTGATCCCCCTGGTACTGGGAGCCATGGCACTCTTTATTCTGACAGACATCTACCGCAAGGTATCCCGGAAACGCAAGAAAAATGGGAATAACGGCGGCATCGAAGAGTTGCAACCGCCAACGCCCGATTTCAGTCAGGATTCAAAGTAGGCCAAGGAGCAGTTGAGATGACTGAATACCAAAAAGAAATCATGCGCTTCGATAAAATTCGCCGCATTGAACATTGGCTGCTTTTTATCTCCTTCACAACCCTTGCCATTACCGGTTTGGTGCAAAAGTATCCCAATAACGCAGTTTCACTCGGCGTTGTGACCCTGTTGGGTGGCGTTCAAATCGTCCGGATCATCCACCGCATATCCGCCGTCATGTTCGTGTTGGAAGCGATATTCCATTTTGCCTATATGGGTTACCAACTGTATGTTCAGCGGAAAAAAGCAACGATGATTCCCGGCGTAAAGGATGTGGTTGACGCTGTCCAGGCGACAAGCCACAACCTGGGTTTGCGCAAGGATGGCCCCAAGATGGGGCGCTATAACTTCGCTGAAAAAGCCGAATACCTGGCGGTAATCTGGGGTCTGGTGATGATGGGGTTAACCGGGCTCATGCTCTGGAACCCGATCTTTACTACAAAAATTTTGCCAGGGCAGTTCATTCCGGCTGCCAAGGTGGCTCACGGACTGGAAGCCGTTCTGGCCGTGCTGGCTATCCTTTTATGGCACTTCTACCATGTGCATATCAAACGCTGGAATTGGAGCATGGTAAAGGGCACGCTCACCCGTGAAGAAATGGAAGAAGAGCATGGGCTGGAACTTGAGGAGATAGAAAAGAGTGAAGTTGCTGTCCCGATTTCCCCTGTTGTTCTTTCCAAACGCAAAAAGATTTTCTACCCCATCGCTGCAATTTTGACGATCGTGCTGGCGTCCGGGTTGTATGCATTCGTGACCTTCGAAGAGACAGCAATCACAACCATACCCCCTCTCGAAGAGCAGGGAACAATCTTTGTTCCCCAGACGCCGACGCCCTTGCCCACTAAAGCTCCGACGGCAACACCAGGTCCGCAGACTGAATTGCCAGCCGGTCCCTTGACCTGGGAGACAGGTATTGGAGCAATGTTCGAACAGCGCTGCGGATCGTGTCACGGCGCGATGGGTGGTCTATCTGTGAAGAGTTATGAAACTTTGATGAAAGGCGGCAAGTCTGGAGCGGTCATTACCGCAGGAGATGCAGCCAACAGCCCGGCACTGCTTAAACTTGCCGATGGAAAGCACCCCGGTCAATTTGAACCGGATGAACTCGAGAAGATTATCGAGTGGATTAATGCCGGCGCAACTAAATAGTGCGCTGTCTCCCTATCCAACGATATCGTCGTTCATAAAAAAATAATTCTGCGCCGGAGAGTAGGGGCGCGGGGATTGTAACAAAGCGCCAGAACCAGATTAACCCCGTGCCCACTCAATTATTGGACTCGGGGGCGCCATTATAAAATGGCCAATCTTGATCATTCTTAGGCGCCGTGAGACAGCGGAGCACTCAGCTCATTCGACGCTTTAGGATAGTTTATCTTAGTGACCGATAAAAACATGGGCACGGGGTTCATTTGTGGTTGTGAATCCTTGTGCCATTCCCGTGCCCCAACCGGCGAAAATTATTTCTGTAAATTTACACGCGCTCCTGCGTTTAAGATCACCCTTTTTGTTCCACTGGGCTCTGGGTCAAAATGAAAACGCACGCCGGGGCCGTTGGACCATCCAGGTCGATTTTACGTATCTGACGAGCTGTCAGACCGGTTAGATTTTGTAGAATATGACGGTCCACCTGACACAACTCGGGGTGTTTACGGATGACGGCTGCATAAGGGCAGTTGTGGAAAAAGACCTGCGGGCCGCTGGCGTGGGCCTCCCAGCGGGCTTGGTAGGGGTGTTGGTTGATGATTTGGATAACATTATTCAATCGTTCTGCTGCATGCGTCTCAGCACTGCTCAACGAGTTAGCCGGGATTAACCGTTGAGCAAGCTCATCCAGGCTTGCATCTGCAGCTGCGTTGGAATGAACCATATCCAGAAGGATGTCGGCAAGGTGCATCAAAATATCTGGGCGGGCGTCAGTTGAGAGCTGGTAAGATTTTGCCGGCCGGCCGCGCGTCGCATGCCCATCTTTGGGAAATTGCTGCATCTGGACTACTTGCCCGGCTTTGAGCAGGGCATTGATGTGATAGCGCACATCCGCGCGGGTGAGCTGCAACTGCCGGCTCAGCTCTTCGACGGTTGAGTTGGGATAGCGCTGCAAAGTGGTCAGAATCTGATCTCTGGTAGACAGGTCCATGTTCTTATTGTAGCCCGAAAAATCGAATTAAGCAAAATAAATTTTACTTAAATATCAATTGACAGGATTATGTAAAGATGTACAATAAAGAAGGTGGGGGCAAGGCACGGATCGATTTCGGTTACCGGGAGAAAATTTCCTATGTCAGACGATAGCCTGCAATCTTCGAATTATGATATTCCGCCAGAAATGCAGGGTACAGTGAGTATCACCTCCCTGGATAAGGTGTACGCCTGGTCGCGGAAAAATTCCATGTGGCCGATGATGTTCGGCCTGGCCTGCTGCGCCATCGAAATGGTTGTTCTGGCAGCCAGTCGGTTCGATATCGCCCGCTTTGGCATGGAGGTCATGCGCCCAAGCCCGCGCCAGTCAGACTTCTTGATCGTTTCCGGCACGGTCACCAAAAAAATGGTCCCGCAAATTGTGCGCTTGTATAACCAGATGCCTGAGCCAAAATATGTCGTGGCAATGGGCGCCTGTGCTTCGGGCGGTGGGCCTTTCAAAGAGGGCTATTCGGTGGTCTCCGGCATCGATAAATTCATACCGGTCGATGTTTATATTCCGGGCTGCCCACCGACCCCGCAGGCATTGATGAACGGGCTGATCGCGTTGACCAAAAAAGTGGATAAAGAACGCATCAAGACCTCCAAATGGTACTCCAAAGGTGCGGAGGCTGCGGTTCCGGTGCCCGTCCTTGGCCCGGATCTGATGGATCCGCGAAAGTACGCGTTGATTTACGAACAGACGCACCGGCCGATCGAACCTGAGATTCCCGCTGAGACTGAGCAGAAGGAAGGGTAAGATGAGCGAAGAACAAATCACGGTGGTTCAAATACCGGATATTTCCCTCCAATACGAAGGCCGAGTGGTTAAAGATGCCCGCGTGGGTTACAGCGGGTTTATCGTTGGTGCTGAACATTTACTGGAAATCGTGCAATCTCTGCGCGACGAACTCGGGTTTGATTACCTGTCCTCTGTTACCGGAGTTGATTACTTACCGGAAGGCAAAATGGAGGTGGTTTACCACCTCTACCGCTCGATCGGCGGACCGGCGCTGGTTTTGAAGGTGCAGGTGCCGCGTGATGAAGCAGTTGTGCCCTCGCTTTACCACCTGTTCAAAAGCGCGGACTGGCAGGAGCGGGAAGCCTGGGATTTACTGGGTATCCGGTTTGAAGGCCACCCGGATTTGCGTCGTATTCTCACCTGGGAAGGGTTTGCCGGACACCCGCTGCGCAAGGATTGGAAAGAGCCGTATTTCGAGGAAGAAACCAAACCGTTTAAGTCGCGTTGGCCGGAGGGGATTACCGGTCATATCGAGGACAAGAATCCCTTTCACGACAACGTCCAGTATCCGGATGGTTTCGATCCGGAGACCTGGGTTCCGCAAGCCGAAGAGGCACTGTACACAAGCGCCAAGAAAATTGGCCGGGACGCGGAACTGCACACCGATACCATCGTCGTCAACCTCGGCCCACAGCACCCCTCAACCCACGGGGTTTTCCGCATGGTTGCCGCGCTGGATGGCGAACAGGTTGTCTTCCTGAAACCGGTGATGGGATACCTGCACCGGAATCACGAAAAAATCGGCGAGCGGAACACGTACCTGCAAAATATGCCGTTCACCGACCGGTTGGATTACGTGTCGTCCATGAGCAATAATTTTGGCTATGCCCTGGCCGTTGAAAAACTGATGGGCATCAAGCCACCAGAACGCGCGGATTACATCCGGGTGATGATGGCGGAATTGACGCGCTGGATGAACCACGTATTTTCATTCGGCTTTTTATGGAACGATCTGGGGTCCTATTTCACCCCCATGATTTACGCGTTGGAAGAGCGCGAGCTGGTGCTGGACATCTTTGAGGCTGTGTCCGGCTCGCGGATGATGTGCAATTACTTCCGCTTTGGCGGTGTCGCGCGCGATTTGCCGGTGGGGGTGCTGGATAGGGTTAAAGAACTGGTATTCGAACGCATGCCGCGCCGGCTGGATGATATTGACAAAATGCTTACCACCAACGAAATTGTCCGCAACCGCTGCATTGGCTGTGGTGTGTTGACAGCCGAACAGGCAATCAACAATGGAGCCTCCGGCCCAAACCTGCGCGCCTCTGGCGTGCCTTACGACATCCGGCGCGCAGATCCGTACAGCATCTATGACCGACTGGATTTTGACGTGGTGGTGCATTATCACGGAGATGTGTACGACCGCTACCTGACGCGGCTGGATGAAGCGCGCCAATCCAACCGGATTTTGCAGCAAGTGGTCCGCGATATCCCCGAAGGGCCGATCATGACCGGCAAACCGGCTTACCAGGTACGCGTTCCGGCAGGAGATGCCTACGGCAGGGTTGAAGGACCCAAAGGAGAGCTTGGCTTCTATATCGTATCCACCGGTAAACCGAATCCCTGGCGTTATCATGTGCGGGCGCCAAGCTTTATCAACCTGACCAGCCTGGAGGATATGTGCCGCGGTGGCAAGATCGCGGATGTGGTGTTGAACCTGGGCGCAGTTGACATTGTACTGGGCGAAGTGGACCGCTAAGCGGATGGATGGAGGTTAAGATGACAGGTAAAGGTTTCCTCAGGATGCTGCTCGGCGTGTTCAAACGCTTTGTCATGACCTATGTGGAGGATTTTCGTAAAGGGAAAAAGCGCTACTATACCAAGGAGGGCATCGAAAGCCGCCGAAAAGCGGACGTGCAAGGAATTTTCACCATCCAATATCCGGAAGAAAAACTGCCGGTTCCTGAAGAGTTTCGCTTCTTACCTTTTTTGGTTTATGATGAAGGCCCGAATGGTGAAAAGGATTTACGCTGCACGTCCTGCGGTATTTGCGCCAAGGTGTGTCCGCCGCAGTGTATTTCCATCGTGCGCACCAATGATCCGGTGACCGGCAAGCCCATCCCGCAACCGAAAGAGTTCTACATCGATGTTGATATTTGCATGAATTGCGGTTTGTGCGCGGAATACTGTCCCTTCGACGCCATTAAAATGGATCACGATTACGAGATCGCTTCCTACAGCCGCCAGAACAATATTTACGACATCGAGCGGCTGGCCAAACCGGTCAGTTACTATGCCGGTATCCGACCGACAAATTATGCAGCAGAAGAAATTGCCCGTCAAGAAAAAGAAGCCCTGAAGGCTGCTGCCAAAAAATCCGCAACTGCTGAAAGCGCAGGATAATGGTCTGTTTAATGGTAGAGGGATCATGTATAATAGCGATACGGAATTGATGTTTCCGCTGCGCGTCGTCCCGCAATTAGCGGGGCTGCGCAGCGAAAAGTGGAAGGCATTAGTCGAACGGATTTCCGCCGCGGATTCAAGCCCTGTCGAGCAGGCGGCGTTTACTCTGATGATGGTGCGGCTTAGTGCATGCCAGGGTTGTAGCGTCGACTCGTTCCGAGGGATGCGCGGTTGTACAGCCTGCGCAAAACAGACTGTGAAGCGCTACCGGGGCAGCGATGCCGATCTGGATGGACAATACCAGCAAGCTTATAAGGATGTCGAACAACATCTATCTAAAGCGTAGTTCTTTATTGTTATGCTCACGCAGTTGCGAAAGGGAACCTTAATTTATGGTCGATCAGATTATCACGCGAGAAGCCGTCATGGCTGCTCTCGGTACGGTTCAAGAACCTGAACTGCACCAGGACCTGGTGACCTTGAATATGATCCACAACCTGGAGATTCAAGATCATTCGGTGCAATTCGAGATCATCCTAACCACTCCTGCCTGCCCGCTTAAAGGCAAAATTGAAGCCGATGCACGCAGGGCGGTGTTAGGCGTTTCCGGCGTAAATTCGGTAACGATCAAACTGGACGCCAACGTGCCTACGGATGGGCGCGCCCGCGGCTTGATGCAATTGCCGGTGAAAAATGCAGTAGCGATTGCCTCCGGCAAAGGCGGCGTTGGCAAATCGACAGTGGCGGTAAACCTAGCAGTCTCGCTGGCCCAAAGCGGCGCCAAGGTCGGGCTGTTGGATGCGGACATCTACGGCCCCAATGTGCCAACCATGATGGGCGTCGATCACCTGCCGCCGATGCGCAGCGAAAAAATGATCCCGGCTGAGGCATACGGCGTCAAAATGATGTCGATCGGTTTCCTGGTCCCACCAGGACGCGCCTTAATCTGGCGCGGGCCGATGTTGCATTCTGCCATCCGGCAGTTTTTGAGCGATGTTGATTGGGGCGAGCTCGATTACCTGATCATCGACCTGCCGCCGGGGACAGGCGATGCGCAGCTCAGCCTGGCGCAGTCGCTGCCGCTTTCGGGCGGCGTGATCGTCACTTTGCCGCAGGCGGTTTCGCTCGAGGATGCCAGCCGGGGCATGCAAATGTTCCGTGAGTTGAACGTCCCGATTTTGGGCGTGGTCGAAAACATGAGCTACCTGGAGATGCCGGATGGCACCCGGGTGGATGTCTTCGGTCAAGGCGGCGGCGAACGCATGGCGCAAAAAGAAAACGTGCCCTTCCTTGGCTCGATTCCGATGGATCCGGCCGTCCGCATTGGCGGCGACCAGGGTGAGCCGATCGTGGTCACCGGTCCCGAAACCGCTGCCGGCAAGGCGCTCAAGTCCATCGCGGAGCAACTGGCAGCCCGGTTGAGTGTGGAAGCCTATAAGAATCAAACCAGCGTCAAGATAGAGATGGTAGGATAACTGGCCATGAGCATGACGTCTGTTCAAAGTGTTGTGGGGGTTCGTTTCTCGAAAGTCGGGAAAGTCTATCATTTCGATGCGAGCAACCTGTCGGATGTGAAAACCGGAGATTCTGTGGTGGTTGAAACCTCGCGCGGCTGGCAACTGGGTGAAGTGGCGCAGGTGGTTGACCCAACAGTTGAAAAGCTGGAAGCTGACTTAAAAGCAATCAGTCGCCTGGCTACGCCGCGCGATCTGCTGCTGCGAAAGCTCTGGCAAGTGCGCGAGTTGGATGTAGTCGAGGCTGCCCGCAAACGCGCTGAAGAACTCAGGTTATACAATGTCAAAATGGTTTCGGCTGAATTTAGCTTCGACGGAGCGCGCCTGGCAATTATGTATTCCACGGACAGCGAAGAAAAAGTAGATCTCAAATCGCTGCGCCAGGATATGCAAAAGCTTTACGCCCCGACTCAGGTGGAAATGCGGCAGATCGGCCCGCGAGACGTAGCCAAAATTATTGGCGGCATGGGGGCTTGCGGACTTGAAAAGCGCTGCTGTTCCGCTTTCCTCACCGATTTCAGTTCCATATCCATCAAAATGGCTAAAGAACAGGGCATTTCTCTGAGCCCTACCGAGATCACCGGCATGTGCGGCCGATTGCGCTGCTGCCTGATTTATGAATACAATACGTACACCGAACTGCGCAAAGGCCTGCCTAAACGCGGTAAACGGGTGGTGACGCCGGCTGGCGAAGGCAAAGTGTTGGACGTATCTCCTCTGCAAGGAACGGTGCGAGTCGAAATCCCCGAAGTGGGCATCCGCGAGTTTACCCGAGCTGAATTGACCGGTGCGCCCGAGTCAACTGCGGGTGATGCGGCTGAGGAAGAGGGCGAGGAACGCGATGGCAAGCCACCAGTTCAACCAAAACTTTTGACGCCAAATGAAGGGCAACCCCCGGCCAGTGAAACTAAACCATACAACCCGCAGCAACAAGGCAATCGTCAGGGGAGGCGCAGGCGTGGCGGCAGGCGAAACTGAGGGGTGGGAAGCTCCACAAAAGATACTGGTTATTTTAGCCCATCCGGATGACCCCGAGTTTTTTCTGGGGGGCAGCATTGGACGTTGGACCGGGATGGGGCACAAGGTGGATTATTGCCTGTTTACGCGCGGCGATAAAGGCGTAAATGGCAAGATTGTTGACCCTTTGGAGCTGGCAAAACTGCGCGAGGGAGAACAACAAGCAGCGGCAGCCGTTCTCGGCGTGCAATCCGTTCAGTTCCTGAATTACGAAGATGGTTATTTGACGCCAGACCTGAACGCCCGGCGGGAGGTTGTGCGGGTTATCCGCACCTTGAAGCCTGATATCGTCGTCTCCTGCGACCCGACCAACTATTTTCACCGCGCCAACCGGATCAATCATCCAGATCACCGCGCAGCCGGTCAGATTGTGGCGGATGCGGTGTTTCCGGCGGCCGGCAACCCGCTTTTCTTCCCTGAATTGCGCGTGGAAGGCTTGGAAGCCCATAACGTCAAGGAGCTGTGGCTGTCGTTGCCCATTGCTGCAGACATCAGCCTGGATGTAACCGCTACCTGGAATTTGAAATTCGAGGCGCTTAAACAGCACAAAAGCCAGATTGCAGACGTGGAAGCACTGCGCAAGAATTTATGGAGCCGCCGGACGGCTGACAGCAGTGACGAACATCCGCAGTTTCTGGAACATTTCCGCCGAATTATTTTTTAGATAAAACCAGCCAGGGAGGCAAACCATGCACCCAATCCTTGCCCGTGCCCGGGAACTCAAAGACAGGACAATTGGTTGGCGGCGTGATCTGCATGCACACCCCGAAATCGGTTTTCAAGAGGTGCGCACGGGTGCTCTGGTTGCGAAGGAATTGCAGCGGTTGGGTTACCAGATCGAGGTCGGCGTTGGAAGAACCGGCGTGGTGGGTGTTCTGGCAGGGGGAAAGCCGGGTGCGTGCATCCTGCTGCGCTTTGACATGGACGCACTGCCTATCCAGGAGGAAACCGGGGTCGAATACGCCTCCATTAACCCAGGCGTGATGCATGCCTGCGGGCATGACGGTCATGTGGCGGTTGGCTTGACTGTGGCGAACATCCTTCGCGAGAAGGTGAATGACATTCAGGGGACAATCAAACTAATTTTTCAACCGGCCGAAGAAGGGCTTGGCGGCGCTGCAGCCATGATCAAAGACGAGGTGATGCAAAACCCGCAGCCAAAAGCTGCGTTCGGACTGCATTTATGGAACGAGCAGCCTGTCGGGTGGGCAGCCATCACAGCCGGTGCGTTTATGGCCAGTTCCGATATGTTCAGGGTTAAAATCAGCGGCAAGGGCGGTCACGGCGCATTGCCGCAAAATACAGCGGATCCACTGCTGGCCGGCGCGCTGGTGGTGAATGCTTTGCAGAGCGTGGTCTCGCGCAACGTCTCGCCATTGCAGCCGGCTGTGGTCAGTGTGACGCAATTTCAGGGTGGGACGGCGTTGAATATCATTCCGGATGAAGTTACTCTGGGCGGTACGGTCCGAACCTATGATGCCGAATTACGTAACCTTATCATAGGGCGGATGAAGACCATCATTGAAGGTGTGAGCGCTTCGCTGGGTTGCGAGGCTGAGTTCGAAATTGTAGAGCACACGCCGGCTGTGACCAACGCAGCAGACACTGCGGAGGTGGTACAAAGGGCCGCGCTTGCGGTCGAACCAGGTATTGTCATTGATGAGACCTATCGTTCAAGCATGTCGGAGGATATGTCGTTATTTTTGCAGGCGGTACCAGGCTGCTTCTTTTTTGTGGGAAGTGCACCCGTGGATCCCAGGAAACGCTTTGGGCACCACCATCCCAAATTCGACATCGATGAGGAAGCGCTACCGCTGGCAGCGGGGATTCTCACCCAGGCTGCGCTTTCGATGCTGGCTAAACTGGCTGGAGAATAATCATGCCGATGCTGGAATCTCTGACTGAATTGAGCCGCATCCCGGAGCGCATCGTCTCGCTGGTGCCATCCATGACCGAGAGCGTGTTTGACCTGGGGTTGGGTGGGGCAGTAGTGGGGGTCAGTGATTATTGCACGCGACCGGAGGGAAAGCTGGAGGGAATTAGCCGGATTGGCGGACCGAAAACCATTGATGCTGCGCATGTCCTGGCTTTGCGCCCGGACCTGGTGATCGCCAACCGCGAGGAAAATGAGCGGGAAGCAGTGCTGGCGTTGGCGGAAAAGGTGCAAGTTTGGGTACCATTTCCGCTCACCGTGCAGGATGTGTTGCGCGATTTATGGGCATTGGCTTACCTGGGCAGGAGCCAGCAAGCATTAATGCGCATGCGTCTGTTAGAAACTGCCGTGGAAATGGCGGAGGAAACCCTGGAAGAGGGAAGCGGCGTGCGCTATTTTTGCCCGATCTGGCAGGGACAAGCAGGTGATACGCGCTGGTGGATGACCTTCAATCAGGAAAGCTATAGCAGCGATTTGTTACGGCTGCTGGGGGGCGCGAATTGCTTCGCGCAGCGCCAACGGCGCAACCCGCTGGCGGCAGACCTGGATACCACTGTAACGGCGGAGGAGGGGACCTATGACCGGCGCTATCCGCGGGTCACAAAAAGCGAAATCGTTGCTGCCCAACCCGATGTAATCCTGTTGCCTGATGAGCCTTTTGCGTATAGCCAGCGTCATGCTGAGGAATTTCATTCGATCTTTGCTGAAACCCCGGCAGTGAAACAAGGCAAGGTCGTTTTGGTAGATGGCAGCTTGATCACCTGGTGCGGAACTAGAATTGGGTTAGCGTTAAGCGAACTGGCAGATGTGTTCGGGGCGGGTTAAGGCGGATTAGTTCGCCGCGAAACATTCTAAAAGGGTTTTTGTGCCTGGTAACGGGAAAAGCCGGCCAAGTCTCGCGAGTTACGAAACTACCGGTGTCCTGTGGAAGGGAAAGTTGGCTTCCCAGATCAGCGCAGATTGCTTCGACCTCTCCGAGGTCTCGCAACGACAAAAACTATCGCCGCGCCAGGCAACCAACCCCGGGCTTGCAAAATCAGACCTGACCAGAAAAAAATCCGGAAAATCAGACTTGACTGGCGAAAATCAGCGTGCTATACTCATATCGTCTGAATAATCAGATTAATCAAATGATTATGCTTTATATCTGAGTTTCAAATGTTACGCGATCAAATTCCTTCCGACCGATTATCCGAATTCTTGTGTTATTTGGCCTGTAATGATTCAAACGGACAGGGCGATCGCATCCCGCCGCTGGCAGAGTTGAGCACCGAACTGGGGCTCAGCGTAGCGAGTTTGCGCGAACAGCTCGAGGTGGCTAAAGCAATGGGCCTGGTCGAAGCGCGGCCGCGCACCGGAATTCGCAAGCTGCCTTACACTTTTCGCCCGGCGGTAGTCCAAAGTTTGAATTATGGACTGGTGGTTTCGCCTGAGGCTTTCAAGAACTACTCGGATCTGCGCAATCACATCGAGGCGGCATACTGGTCGCAAGCGGTGCAATCGCTCAATGAAAGCGATCACGCCGAATTGCGCAACCTGATCGTGCGCGCCCGTGAAAAATTACACGGCCAGCCGGTTCAAATTCCGCATGCCGAACACCGCGCGTTACATCTTTCAATCTATAAACGGCTGAACAACCCGTTTGTAACCGGGCTTTTAGAAGCTTATTGGGAAGTGTACGAAGCGTTTGGCTTGAATGTCTATTCCGATCTGGAATACCATGTCCGGGTTTGGGATTATCACGCCCGCATGGTCGAAGCCATCTGCAATCGCAACGTCACGGTTGGTTATGAAGCGCTGATGGAGCACATGGATTTGATCTTTCAGCGCGAAAAAAAGCCTGTGAACCAGGCATTCGAATAACAGCTCATATCACCGCATCATCTGTCAAGGAGTATCTATGTCTCAGTTACAGCCTGCAGCAGTGAAAAACGGGAAATCCGCGGGCAAAAAGATCGTCAATAATTTCTGCATGACCTTCAGCACTATCAATGGCTCAGGCAGCGCAACTGCTAATACCATTTTGCTGAGATCGCTTTTCCGCATGGGGATACCGGTTAGCGGCAAAAACATTTTTCCATCCAATATCCAGGGGCTGCCGACCTGGTATTCTATTCGGCTGAGTAAAAAAGGGTACATGGCGCGTGTCGAGAAAGACGACATTGTGGTTGCCATGAACCCCGCAACGATCAGCGCAGAGCTGGACTTCATGGTGCCTGGCGCGGTGTTATTCTATGCGGATGACATCAAAGTGGATCTAACCCGGGAGGATATTGTCGCGTATCCCATGCCGGTGCGCAAATTAATCAAGGAAGCTGAAGTGCAGCCCAATCTGCGCGATTATGTTGCCAACATGGTCTATGTTGGCATTGTTGCGCAAATGGTTGGGATTGATATGGATGTGATCTATGAAACCCTGGATTACCACTTCAAGGGCAAGAAAAAAGCGGTGGATTCGAACTGGGCAATTATTCAAAGCGCAGCCAAATGGGCAGAAGAGAACCTGGAAAAGCGCGACCCGTATTATGTTGAAAAAATGCCGCCGCTCAAGGATACCATTATGGTGGATGGCAACACTGCCTCTGCGCTAGGTTCCATCTACGGCGGCGTTCAATTCACGGCCTGGTATCCCATCACGCCGGCATCCAGTCTGGCTGAGACCACGATCGAATATTTGCCAGAACTGCGTAATGACCCCGAAACGGGGAAAGCCACTTATGCGGTAGTCCAGGCAGAGGATGAACTGGCTGCCATTGGCATGGCAGTCGGCGCTGGCTGGGCCGGCTTGCGTTCCATGACCTCCACCTCTGGGCCGGGCATTTCCCTGATGGGCGAATACCTCGGGCTGGCGTATTATGCTGAGGTTCCGGTAGTCGTTTGGGACGTGCAGCGGGTGGGCCCGTCCACGGGTTTACCGACCCGCACTGCCCAGGGTGACCTGACTCAGATCCATTTCCTCAGCCACGGCGATACGCAGTTCGTCATTTTGCTGCCGGGAAACGCCAGGGAGTGTTTCGAGTTCGGCTGGAAGGCCTTCGACATTGCTGAACGACTGCAAACGCCAGTCTTCATCCTGACGGACCTTGACCTTGGAATGAATACCCACCTGGTCAAGCGGTTTGATTATCCGGATCAACCCATGGACCGTGGGAAAGTTCTCTGGGAAGAGGACATTCAAAAACTGGTCGATGAAGGCAAAATCTGGGGGCGTTACAAAGATATGGACGGCGACGGCATACCGTACCGCACCATACCCGGCAATCGTAATGTGCACGCCGCCTATTTTTCCCGCGGCACCGGTCATGATGAATTGGCGCGTTACACCGAGGATGCGCATACCTGGGAGCGCGGTCTGGACCGGCTGAAGAAAAAAATCGAAGGGCATAAACATCTGTATCCTCAGCCTGTTATCGAAAAAATGGACGGGGCAAAATTTGCCATCTTCGGATACGGCTCGACCGATCCGGCAATCCAGGAAGCACGAGATCTGCTGGCCGAAAAGGGTATCCCAACGGATTATCTGCGGATACGCTCGCTGCCGTTCTCAGATGATATTTGCGACGTGCTGCATGCTTATGACCGCATCTATGTGGTCGAAATGAACCGTGACGGCCAGATGCGCCAGCTACTGGCAATGAATTACTCGGATTGCGGCGCAAAACTGCACCAGGTCTCACACACCGATGGCATGCCGCTCTCTGCCGAATGGATTTTTAACACCATTCTGGCTCGCGAGGAGGAGAAATAAAATGGCTACTCAAACTGCCGTCAATTTAGCGGGCTTGACCCGTAATGACTACAAAGGCGCGCCCAGTACACTGTGCCAGGGCTGCGGACATAATTCGATCTCCAGCCAGATCGTGGCTGCGTTGTATGAGCTTAACATCACCCCGGAAAATGTGGTGAAATTTAGCGGTATCGGCTGCTCGAGTAAAAGCCCAACCTACTTTCTGAACCGTTCCTTCGGTTTTAACGGACTGCATGGCCGCATGGCGGCATTGGCGACGGGCGCGATGTTCGGCGATGTGACTTTGAAAGCCATCGGCGTCAGCGGTGACGGGGACACAGCCAGCATTGGCATGGGCGGTTTCAAGCACATGGTACGCCGCAATGTGCCGATGGTTTACATCGTCGAGAATAACGGCGTTTATGGCCTGACCAAGGGTCAATTTTCTGCTACTGCGGAGAAAGGCCTGGAACTCAAACGCCAGGGCCGGAATGTGTTCGGCCCGGTCGATATTTGCATGGAGGCGCTGGCATCCAGCGCAACGTTTGTGGCTCGCTCTTTTGCCGGCGATCCGAAACAGGTCAAGGAAATCCTCAAGGCAGC
>MGMG01000065.1 GCA_001796355.1 Chloroflexi bacterium GWB2_54_36
CGTAGGGGCGCGTATCACGCGCCCGCATCTTACAACTTCTTCAGAAACACACCACATTCAAGCCTGATGCTATAAAATTATTCCAAACTGGTTTTCAGGAACTTGCGATGCCGCTCCCGGAACGTAAAAAACTTCGGCTTATAGATTATGATTATTCACAAGCTGGTTTATATTTTGTCACAATATGCATTAACAACAGACGAAATCTATTATGGAATGACACGAATCCGTCTACATCCACACAATTAGTTATAGTTTCATTATCTAAGATCGGGCTGACGGTAGATTCGGCCATCCAAAATATTTCTGTTTATTACCCGAACGTTTCAGTTGAAAAATACGTGATAATGCCCAATCACATTCATCTAATTTTGCGAATATCCGGTAATGGCGGGCGCGCATTGCGCGCCCCTACAATTTCTCAAATCGTTTTACAAATGAAAGCCTATATTACAAAGCAATTGGGAGAGTCTATCTGGCAAAAGGGGTTTTACGACCGCATCATCAGGAACGATGAAGAATACCGCATGGTATGGGATTATATAGACACCAACCCCATTAATTGGCAGGATGACACCCAGTATGGATCAACATAAACTCCACGCTAGTTATCTATGGCCTTTCCTCTAGTTCTATCTGAAACGAATACAGGTACAGCACCAGGCTGCGAATTTGTTCGCTGGTGAAAATGTTCCCCCAGTAAGGCATGCCGGTGCCCATTCCGCCGCGGATGATTTTCCCTTCCAGCAGCGCTGGGCTGGCGCCCAGCAGCACCGCCGGGTCAGAAAAATCGGGCGGGCGGGTCGCTTCGCTGCCCATTTTGTCGTGATTCATGGGCGGCAAATCGCGCACCATCACCCCATCGCCCTTACCGCTTTCACCGTGGCAGGCCAGACAGTTCTGAGTAAATAATTCGCGGCCTTGCGCCAGCCACCCTGGGCTGCCTTGCAAACTCAACCCCCAGGCAACCATGTCCCATACCTCTTGATCGTCCAGGGCTTCATCTGCCTTCAAGTCTTTCCAAAGCGCCTCGGGGCTTTTCGACCAGATGGTATCGCCAACAGTCAACCCATCGGGCAACGCATTTGTTCTCCCTCTTGCTCGAGCGGTATCCGGCCGGTTTGGTGGGATAATCTGGGCTAAATGCGGCGCATCCAAATCCAGACCGAGTTGGAGAAACAGCGGCGGAACGCTGGTCGGCTGGGCAGCTGCAGCCGGACCTTCGATCACAATCGTTCCGCGCATGCGCCAGTGGTTAGCTCCACACCAGCGGGTGCAGTAGAAGGTGTATTCACCGGCCTGGTCGAAGGTCAGTTCAGTTTCACTGAACTTGCCCGGAAAAATTTCCACGGACGGACGGCTGCTCTGCCCAAGTGCAAAGCTGTGCACCACATCGTCCGAGGTCATACGCAGCTTGATGGGCACATTGACCTGTCCGTAGATAAACTCCTGCGACCAACCGCCGTTTTCCGGCATGCGTGCCCGCAGTTCTATGGTCTCAGGCTGAGCCGTGATCTGCTGGCCAAGCAGCGGCACAGCCGCCACCAGCAGGATCAAAACCGCCACCAGGCTTTTGGCTAATTTTTCCAAGTCCTTACCCGATTAACAGCCATAACATAGTTAGGGTTCCCGCCAGCGCGAACAATAACACCGGCGCAGCCGCCCACCGCCGCTCGCCCCGGACTCCCAGTTGCTCGGCGGTCTTCAGAATGGTCCTGCCCGACCAAATCAAGCCCGCTACCAGCAACACCGCCTCGATCACCGGGGTCGCGCTGAGCAGGTACGGCTGCCATTCCACGGCTGCAGTGCCAAATAGATTCCAACCCCAACCAAACGGGTCAGACAGCACCGGCCACAGGTAAGCCATCTTGCCAAAAGCAAAGGACACTGTGAATGCAATCCAGGACAGTAATCCAAGCGGCAAAAGCGCCCGGCTGAAACGGGTGAAAACCATTCGCAAGGGTTTACCGAGGTTACCAGTTCGCCTGACCAGCGCGGAGGCCCCGGCTAATAACGCTGGCAGCAGTCCAAAACTGGCCAACAGGAAGAAAGCCGCAAAGCCCCACCAGGCGGGGGAACCGGCATACAAAGCTGCATTTTTGAGCGCACCCCACGGACCTTGAAACACTGCCGAGTAGATCATCACGCTGCCAAGCAGGCCAAGCGACAGAAAAGCTTCGTCCAGCCGAAACGCCCCCGGTTGACCTAATTCGGCATCGAAGGAGCGGACGTTGAGCGTCATATTCGCGCCCGTTTCGGTGCGCAGGCATTCCAGGCACAGGCCGCAGTTGGCGTTGGCCTTCAGCGCCGCCGGATTATTGATCCACGGGCAGCCTCGCGGCCATTCTCGCACAGCAGCGCCCTTTTCAACCAAAGTCAAATCCGGCTGCGGACGCAGTTCCAACGGCGCCATGGTAGAGTAAAGCCCAATAAACCCACCCATGGGGCACAGGTAACGGCAGAAAGATCGTTGTTCAAAGACCACCGACACCACCACCGCGACAATAATCAACCCCACAAAAATCCAGGCGGTGACCACCGGGGTAGTTAAGGTCAGCGCTGAAAACAGGCCAATGGCGGCAAATCCAGCCGATTGGAGCCAGGTGTTGCGCAGACGGCGCGGCCAACGCAAGCCCAGATTAAACTTTTTCCCGCCCGGTTTAACCAGCCAGCCTTGCTGTAGCCATTCGCCGGGCATGGGGATCGGGCAAATCGAGCACCAGGCGCGGCCGCCGAACGGCAGCATAATAAGTTTGAGCGCAGACCACCATGCGATCCACACAAACATCACCGCAAAATTGCGGCTGCCAACCGGCGAGCCGATAAATCCGGTCAATATCACCAGCACAAAGCCTGCCAGCGTGATAGCACGCAGGATAAATTGCGGCCAGCGCGACGTCAGGAGGCGCCGCACCCAGGCGTAGCGGGTTAAATCGAAGCGATAGGAAGCGGTTTTTTCCATAGCACCAATAAGAGGCCCACCAGGCTTAGCAGCACCGCCCGCAGGAAAAGCAGGTTAGGACCGACTTGCAGCTTGCCCAACATGAATGGATGCAGCTGGCCGCAGGGTACCAGACAGCGAAAGCGGAATAACCCCGCTTGGTCGGCGGTAAAAGTCAGGCGGGCAGTTTGACCTGGATCGGCGCTGGCTTGCAATTCATAGCTGTCGATGTAGATGCCGTGAACCACATCGGTAGCGACCAGATCGATGGTCACCTGATCGCCCGGGTTAACCTGCAAGACGCCCGGCGAATAAGCAAACTGGCTGGCCTCGACGCGAAAATAGCGCTCCACAGGTTGAGTCGGCGGCAAGGATAACGGCGCCGTCAGGGCAAGGACAGCCAGGGTCAATCCCAGGATGGGCTTAGCGAGGGCAGAAATGAATTTGGGAAGGGTCACCAGCTAACCTGTTTTCTACAATGCAGCGGCTCAAGGCATATTCGAAGGGCCAAAGCGCGAGTAGTCTGCGTCGATAGCCACCCGAATTTCAGTCATGGTTTTTCCATCCCGCAGCATGCGCATGGCATCCTGGGTGATATCTACACAAATGCCGCAGCCAAGCGCATGAGTATCGAAAACGATTTCCTCACCCTCGGCTGATTGCACATAGCAGGAATAATTGGAAGTGTGTCCCATCGGGCCGCAACCGCAGTAACACGGGAGGTTTTGCAAAACGTCCGGATTGGCAGCCGCAAACTGGTAGGCCTCGCGCACGGTGACGGCCGCATCCTGCACTTCAGCCGGCATATCCGCCATCGGCGCCATCTTGAGATCACCGGAAGCGCCCCCGCCATCGGGAGAACACGCCGAGAGCAGCACGGTTATGATGCCAAGCACAGTCAGCATCAAGGCCGGAAATTTAACTTTATGGAAATGAAAAACAGATGTCATCTACACTCCAATTGGGGATGATTCTTTTAACGTATTGTGAGTGTATCCCCCGCGCCCTTTTGGCTGAAGTGCCAAATCGCGCAGAATGCCTTAGGCCAAACGGCCTATAGACACCGGCGCAATGTGCCGATGCGCATATCGGGTTGCCTGGCGTAAGATAGGTGTATGGATTTTGGGAAATCTCCTTTTATTGGTATCCGCCGCGTGCGGCGTAGCCCGTTCCTATGGGCAGCACTGGCTCTGCTCGTTTTTGGAGTCGGCGCTGCCCTGGGATGGGCCTGGCTGGGCTCGCCTGCCCAGCGCTCCGATCCCGACCGGTTCGTTTATGGCGAACCAGTCCAACTTATGCATGACCAGATGCATTACCGAATGATGAGCGTGACAATCGCGGCGCAGGATGCGAACAACGCTCCTGATATCAACTTACCCGTCACCTTCCATAATTTTGGAACGGTGAGGCGATCGCAGATTGCCAGTTGGACATTCGAAATTGCCAACCGCGGCAATGCCGCGCTGCTGATTTCATCCGGCTATACCACCTGTGGATGCACCACGGCTGAATTAAGTAGTGCAGACATTCCACCGGGCAAATCCGGGCTGGTCACAGTCTATTTCGACCCGCAGCAGGCTGCACCGGGAGCAGTGGTGCGCCGCGGGGTCATTCTCGAAACCAACGACCCGCAGCGCCCGGAAGTTGAAGTCTGGGTGCAGGCATCTGTGGAAAATTAATGAAGAATAACCATTTATGGAGGACAGGATGAACAAAATATTACTGGGAATTGTTATTGTATTTGCCGTGATCGGCCTGGTCGCTGCCGGTGTGATGGCGGCCAGCTGGTTCTGGACCGGGCAGACGCTGCCGAGCCTGGGTTGGGGCAATATGCCGATGATGAGCGCGCTGCGCCTGCCAGGTTTTATGGCGAACTGGGCTTCCCCTTCTAATGCTGCTGGCGCTGGCTGCGGGCAAACTTCGGGCGCGTATTCTAATTTTGGCGGCATGATGGGCGGACGCGGCTTTGGTGGCATGATGGGCGGAAGAGGTTACGGCGGCATGATGGGAGGGTACCAGGGATCGACTTCAGATAATGATGCAAATTCCTGCCCGTTCATCAACCCCAATGGAGCTGCGCAAACGGACACACGTTTAACCATCGAGGATGCCCAGGCCAGGTTGGAAACCTATCTGGCGGGTGATTCTACGCTCGAACTGGCCGAAATTATGGAATTTGAGCAAAACTTCTATGCGGTCGTGTTGGAAAAGGATACCGACCGCGGGGCGATGGAGTTGCTAGTCGACCCCTACAGCGGGTCGGTATACCCCGAGCACGGGCCAAACATGATGTGGAATGAAAAATACGGCCACATGGGCGGATGGTATGCGACTACCGGCGCGACCCTGACGCTGGATGAAGCCAAAGCTGCAGCTCAATCGGCGCTTGACGAGCAAATCCCGGGCGGTGAGGTGGAAGGCATGGGCGTCGCTTTCTACGGTTACTTCACCTTCGACTACACTGTCGATGGACAAATCGCCGGGATGCTCAGCGTCCACAACAACGGCCAGACCTGGGTGCATACCTGGCACGGCACGTTTATCAGCGAAGTTGAACTCGCGGAGTAATGGATTATTTTGCTGGCAGCTCGATCCGTAGGGCTGGCCAAAAGAGGGATTGCATTTTCCTTACTGCCATAGCTACGCTCCGTAGGGGCACGGGGATATTCAAAGGATAATTTATCAAAAGCTTAACCCCGTGCCCAAGAAATAAGCTATTTCCCTGCCAGGCACGGGGTTTTGGACATTTCTCTAACATTGAACAAAACCCCGTGCCCCTACCGCCTGCCCGGGAATGGAAAAGGTGCGTGATACGCGTCCCTCTAACAAGCTCCTTATATTTCCATCGCCCAGAAAGGCACCAACATTTCCTGCTGGCTGAGACCGCCGTGTCTTCCGCGCAGAGGATTTTCTTTGTTGGCCCACCACAGGTAAGCGCCGCCTTGCGGGATGAGCACCCAGTCACCAAGGCGTTCCGGCACACGCGCATACGGCTGACCGGGACCAAACAGCCCGGCTGACAAGGCTGCCTCCGACGGCACGATCAAAAATTCATCAGGCCAGATCTCTTGGATCACTTCCCGGGCATGATCTGCGCGTCCTGGCCGCAGGAAGAAATATGGCAGACGGTTTTCACCCGAAGGCGCCATAACCAGGTCTGCCAGCAAACCCGGATAGCTTGGCAATTCAAAGCGCGGATTCAGCGGGGTGTTGATTTGCCCATGGTCAGCCAACATAACCAATAATGTGTCACCCTGGGCGCGTTTTTGCAGCCGGGAGACAAAATTTTGCAGGGTACGGCTGAAAGTCTCGAACTCCAGCGTCACGCGCTCATCCTGCGGGCCAAAGCGGTGCGAAAGCTCGTCCACGTCGCTCCAATAGACATAGGCATAGGTTGGCTTTCCGCGCTGGCGTTGGAGCAAATGATCCAGGGTGACCCACAGGTCGCTCAGGTTACGGTAACCAACCACCTCTGCGCCTGTGAGCAGCATAGACGAGAGTCCTGAACGCGCAATGGCAGCCGGTTGCAGCGCGAATACGTCCACACCTCCCGTGGATAAATGCTGCCCCAACCGCGGCGCCGGCAAGAAGTTGGCAGGGTCGAAACCGGCGCGCTGCAACCCACCGACATCTCCGTTAAACGCTGCCGGCGAATGCTGGATCATATTGGCAATCAGACCGAACTCCTTCAGCCACAACTCATAACCCAGAATGCCATGCTCGGACGGATAGGCGCCTGTCCACAAAGATGTCAAAGCCGTAGCAGTGGTGGACGGACTGATGCTGGTCAGCGGCGCCAGCAGCGAATCAGGCAGCCAGTTCTTCCAGGGTGTCTGCTCCAAAAAGGTTTCAAATAGATTCAATCCCAACCCATCGACCAACGTCACAATGACATGCTGGTAGCGCCTGCCCAGTGATTCAAGGAAGGCTGGCGCCAGCGGCATGGCGCTGAGGGTAGGCTGGCCAAGCCATTGGCAGACCGATGCTGGCAGGTTGGACAATGAATAACCGTCATAAGCCGGGTAAACCGCTGACGGGCCGGCATCCAGCCCTGGCAAACGGCGAGACTGGAGCAACGGCAGCAAGGTCGAGAGGAGATCAGGCATGCGGCTACCTTAATTTAGGAATGGCTATATCTTACTACAGGGTCGATTTTTAGGCCCACACACTTTTCGGTAAACCAATTTCAACCTTGACTTATAAAAAAATAAGTTTTTCGATAAACAATTCTATTTTGATAGGAGTAATTTTTAGCGAATCCGGTATAATCAATACTACAAGCGCTGAGCTGCAGCCTAAGTTCGATGCCGGGTTGTAGATTTCTGGTCACGCAGGTTGAACCATGTTGGATTGGGGGAAGGAAAATCATGCGGGCAGCTTAAACCAGATCCAGGCTGAGGCCTGGAAGAGTTTATTTAACACTCTGGATTCGAATTCTCAGGTTTTTATCCTTTTCGACCGCAGTCAACGGGTGATCGCTTTCAATCAAGCGGCTGCGAAAATGACGAAGTCATTAAGGGATCGATTTCCGGCTAAAGATGACCCGATCCAAAGCTTTTTTCCATCCAATTTGCATGAGCCATTGGCAGAACCGATTCGGGCTGCACTGGAGGGACTTGAACTCAGCCTGGATCTAAACCTTGGCGATCGGGCTTACACTTTGGTTTTTTCACCGCTATACCCCCTAGAGGGACAACCCGACGCAATTCTCCTCAATATCGTCGAAACCCACGCTCCCAAATCAGATAAAGCTCCGGTCAGCGAGCCAAATGTACTCGTCGAGGAACAGGTTGCTGCCCGCTCTGCGGAGTTGGAGGAAACCAATCGTAAGCTGCGAAGCGACATCGAGCAGTTGTTAACCTCCCAGGCTGACCTGCAAGCCAGCGAAACTTTTTTCCGTCAATATTTTCTCCGGCTGCCTGATCCAATTCTGATCTGGGAAAAAGATGAGCAGGGCGAGTTCCGTCTGGCCATTACTAATCAAGCTGCCGCCGACCTCACAGGCTCCAGTATGGACGACCTTCACGGCTTACTTCTTGATGATTTTTATTCTCGTTCTCTGCATTTTATCGGGCCGGTACACACCGCATTTTCCGGTATTGAAACGCGTCAAACGGAATTTCCATTCATTAGCCATTCATCGCCGGAACAAAAGTGGGTTTCCTGCGATTGCATTCCCCTTTCAGATCGATATGTGCTCAACATCCTGCGTGATATCAGCCAACAAAAAGATCGGCAGCGTCTGGATGAGAATGATCGCAATCAGATCGAACTGCTGCGCCAGGCAATGACCGCCTTCACCTCCGTGTTGAACATGGACCAGGTGCTCGAAAATGTGTTGAGCTACTTGGATAAATTGATCCCCTACGACCACGTGATTCTCTATCTGGTTGAGGAGAATCAATTGCACGTCCAGGCTTCCGGCGGTTTTTCCGAGGAAGACGACCCGCTTGATTCCACTATCCCGCTTCACAACCCGCAATTCGAGGCCATCAACCGCAACCGTCAGCCGCTATTTTTACCCAATGCACTGGAGTACCGCCCGTTTAAGGCGCTTGGCCCGCTTAACTGCGGCGAAAGCTGGCTGGGCGTCCCATTGATGGGCCGCGGTCAAATTCTAGGCTATATCAGCATCTACTCGGATGCGCCTGCGGTCTACGACAATGAGCACGCTCGCCTGGCCGAGATTTTTGCCAACGAGGCATCCATTGCCATCGAAAACGCGCGCCTTTTCGAACAGGTTCAAATATTGGCGGTGACGGATGAATTGACCGGGTTTTTCAACCGGCGCTATTTCTACGAACTGGTTGATATGGAACTGGCGCGCGCCCGGCGTTATCGCCACCCAGTTTCATTGATAATGATCGATATCGACCATTTCAAGACGGTCAATGACAGCTATGGGCATACTGTGGGGGATCTCTTGCTCAAAGAAATATGCGCGCTTATTCACAAAGCGGTGCGCGATAGCGACATCCTGGGGCGCCACGGCGGTGAAGAATTTGTGCTGCTTCTGCCAGAGACGGCACTCAACAAGGCTGTCGATGTTGCTGAACGGCTGCGCCGTCTGGTGGCAGACCATCATGTCACGGTCGGCGATCGGGATATAACCATTTCGGTTAGCGCTGGCGTGGCAACCTTTGACGACCATTGCCGGACTGCGGATGATCTTTTCCGTTGCGCGGATATGGCAATGTACCAGGCCAAACAGGCCGGTCGCAACCAGGTGCATGCCGACCGGCGGTAACGTGATTGTCCCGAAATCAAACCACAAGTTCCGTAAAGATTTAACTAAATCCCGCCAGTTAAAGTATCGTGTTCTTGCATGACAGCGCTTTAACTGTTCTAGAGCGTTAAAAAGGGAAGTTCCTGGGCAACGGCTAGAATGATCTTAAAATCCCTGCTATAATTTTTATCTAGATACCTGACAGTTTTGTTCAGCCGTGATGGCAAACTTGAACAGGGTG
>MGMG01000066.1 GCA_001796355.1 Chloroflexi bacterium GWB2_54_36
CGTTCTGTTTAGGCTTTGCTGTACTCACAACACAATTCTATGAACCGGCGCAAGTATATCCAAAAACCTCAGCCAAAATACTCCAGCGATAAATCCTTCCATTCCGGATTGATTGAATTGATCAGCTCAACCTTGTTCTTCCTTGAACCACCCTTAATTTGTTTCTCCCGGGCAATGGCTGAATTAATATCTGTGCCGGGCTCCCAAAAGACCAACTTGAAAATTTTATATTTTTTTGTGAACTCCCCACCCAGTCCATTTTTATGCTCTAGAACTCGTCGCTCGAGATTGTTCGTTACCCCTGTGTAAAGCACTGAATTAAATGCATTGGTCATGATATAGACGTAATAAAGCCGGCCATTTTCCATCTTCGGGTTAAGCCTTTGTGAGAGTTGATTGCACTTAATATTGTATGGCTATTGTGTTCATGTCTTAGTTGTAGCTCGCGAGAATTTCTATTTGGGAGAATTTATCACCTGGCTAAGCGAGTATGATCATCTTATTTCGTCCTCAAAGCCAGAACTGCATGTTAATTGGACGAAGGTTATTTCAACCCTCGCGAAGGCGCGCTGGTGCAGATTAGTGATATAAAATAACAATATCCCGCACCAAAAACATGATATTCTTTCTCTTCCGAGGTGCTTGCATGAAATTAACGACAGTGGAAATGTCTGTCCGACCGTGGGTGGGCGCGCTGCTGGCTCAGCCAGTTTTGGCGCGCCTGGCAACGGCTAATCCAATTAACCTGCAGCCGCATGTCGTCCCGGTATGGTTCGAGTGGGACGGCGAAGCCATCTGGATCAGTTCTTTCGACACGACCCGCAAAATGCGCGATCTGGCAAGGAACCCGCGAGTCTCAATCGTCATCGATGCCGTGGATGACGCTGAGCATAATCGCGGGGTTGTTTTCGAGGGCAAGGCAGAAGTGATTAGCGACCCAGCTGTAGTGGTGGCACGGGCGACTTCGATCTATATCCGTTACCTGGGCGAGGCAGGCGCACGTAAACCCGAGCCGGCTTCATGGATCGTGGATCCGGAAAACCGGGTGATTCGGCTGGCGCCGGAACGCATCAACGTCTGGGGTGAGGAATAAACGGGGCGTTATTGAGCGATTGACGTAACTCTAGAGCTGAACCAGGTTTGGCGCGATTGAAGGTTGGTCCAATTCATTCATGATTTCAATTTTTCGTTTGGCTATGTAATTTTCCAGCCAGATCTCTTGATTGGACGTGGGTTCCAGCCGAATGCCTAGTTGTGCCAGGGTATAGTCCATCTGGCGGATAGTTGCAACCGACCCTGAGATATGAATGACGGACTGAGAGCCCAAATGAAAGCTGACTTCCACCGGCTTTTTAAGCATCAGATCGCGGCACTCATCGTCACCGAAGTAAGCCATTAAGCCAGCCCCGTGCAGCGACAAATTGTTTAGATTAGCGCGGTAGGGCTTTTTCCCGAAAGTAATGGAAGCCTGCAAGGGGGCGGGCGGCTCGATGCGCTGTTCGCGGCGGTCACGCCAGTAAGCACCGGTAAAACTAAAATTGGTTAGCGTGATTTCAGAGCGGATGGCATCGATGGATTGTAAATCTGTGCGCACCGATTGGGGCAGAACATGCGAATGTAAAATGACTTTATCGCGCAGTGTTCGGTGCATGGGGGATTTAGGCGCACGGAAGACCACATAATCCGGACCAACTTTAAGAGGCGCCACCTTTTCTTCAAAAAAAAGTCCTTTATAGGTGCCGGTAACCGCTATCGGGATACACTGAAATGCAAGCGACTTGACTGCCTGAAGCGCGTAGGTGGGATGGGTGAACATGCGCGATCTCTCCTGCAAAGCCAGTCCTCGCTGTGCCAATAGGTCCGCGTTACACCGCATTACCGATAAATGCCTCTTCCCGGGCAGGCCGGGACGTCACCTATAATTCCGCACGCGAGCAGAACCCGCGCTGGATTGAATTGAGTATAACAAAATTAGAGAAAATTGGTATCCGTATCAATACTTAGTCTTTTCAAAGACGCACACACACTTTGAAGTGGGATGTAATAGGGAACCCCTCACTTGGCCTCTCCCCGGCAGTTCATTGACTGGAGAGTGGAACTAAACCGCCGTGGTTTTGCAGAAGAATGGGCTGTGTTTTGCGCACATCGGCTTCGTCAGACTCACTCACTGGGCTTCGGCAGGCTCAGCCACCGGGCTTCGACACGCTCACTCACAGCGTGCCCCACCCATCGGTGCTCTGTGAGTGTGGGCAGCCACCGGACAAGACCGTGCCCTGTCCGCACCCGCAGGGTTTCCCACCCATCGGGTGCTCTGTGAGTGCGGGCAGGACAATCTGTGATTGAAACTGCCAAGGGCAACTTTCATGCTTCGACCGTGCCCTGAGCTTGTCGAAGGGCAGCCACCAGGCTTCGACAAGCTCACTCACCGGGCAGCTGAAGCGTGTTGTTAATAAAATAATTCTGTCGAAGACGCCAAGAAAACACGGGTCGGCTTCCATGCCGACCCGTGTTTAATAACTCCCTGAACCTGGATGGTGAAACGGTCAGGCAATACTCATCCTGGAAAAAAGGACGTTCCGAAGTTTATGGCGTGGCTGCAAGCGCCGCAGCAGCATCGACTAGACCTGCGCCAGTGGCATCAGCACCCCAGCTAAAAACTTCCGAAACGCCGCTTGGACCAAGAACAGTCCGGGAGCCAGGGGCAAGCGGAATGGCGGATGCTTCGAGGATGGCCTCTGCCTCTGGTCCAGATAAAGATGCATCCTTCTGCGCCATCAAAGCCACAATGCCGGCCACATGCGGCGAGGCCATCGAAGTACCGCCCAGGAAGTAGTAGGAGGTGCTCATGCCGCTGTTGATTTTGTATGGACCAACCACCCATGAACCGGGAGCAGCTATATCCAGATCTTGGCCGGCTAATTCACGGCTGGAAAAATCTGTGATGTAGAAATCAGTTGCAACGGTTGGATCGGCAACATTCCTGTTGTACCACCAAGAGCGATTCCCAGCCGGCCACTCGCCAACCCAGCCGGAAGCCGCCACGGATATCACCGGGGCATAGGCGCCCGGGTAGCCCATGCCAGATGCGCCTGAATTGCCCGCCGAAGCAACAATGATTACACCAGCGGCAATCGCATAATCAACAGCTGCTTTTTCAATGATATCCAAAACCGGGCCGCCAAGCGACATATTGATCACCACTGGAGCAGCACCTAAAGCACCGGATAATTTCAAATCTGCCACATATACGATGCCTTCAGCTACAGTGGATGACCAACCGGAGCCATTCTGGTTGAGCACTTTCACTGGAATCACGGTTGCCAAAGGCGCTACGCCATTTACCGGAGTACCTCTCAGGTTATACCCAAGGATGGTGCTGGTGACATGCGTGCCATGGCTGTTCTGGTCGTGTTCCCATTTGTTGGGCTGCTCGGAAACATACCCAACTTCACCACCGCCACCGCCGAAGGATTTGGCGTATTGTTCCGCAATGCGTTCCTGCGGGAAGAAGGCGCGCCAAATGTCCACTAACCCGGTATCCAGCACGGCAACAAAGACGCCGGAGCCGTCATAGGCAACCTGGCGATTATTGAAGCCAAAATCGGTTACATTAACAGCATCCAGGTCCCAGGTGCTCAATCCATTAGAGAAATCCTCGACAGCAACTGTATCCACCGGTGCAGCGTTCCGTTCGGCATCCGGGTTGGCGGCTGCCACATACGGCAGAGCGCGAATAACCGCCAGTTCATTCACGCGCACCTGCATGGTCAAGGCTCTAATCTCTGGCATCACAACTTTCACTTTGCCGTGCGTGCCAATGTCGGCTAACAGTTCGTCGTTGATATCGTAGCTGAGCAGCACATTAATACCAATGGTCTTGTTGGGCGCTGCCCCTAAAGAGGCGAGGGTGAGCGCCAGCATGCTGACAATCAATAAAAGACTTAATAACTTGTGTCTCATCGTTTTACCCCTTCTTGTTCGTCATAGTGATTAGTATGCAACCATGGAATTGTCCTGTATATTGCTACCTCTCCTTTCTCTTGCCAGGACCGGGAGTAATATTGCGCAAAACAGCCGTGCATTTAAAAATCACGGCCGGTTACGCCACTTGCTCGCCTATCCCCTGGCGTCCAGTCTCACAAGGATAGGGTCATTGCATCCGAATGGGTTGCCTACGGTTTGTTTTGCGGTTTTAAAATTATATACCTCCTTGAATGGGATTTCAAGGAGGTACCAGCTATTCTAAGAAAGTTGACGCAGCGAGATGGACGCTACCTTAAACCTCATCGAAACGTTTCACGATGTGACCAACCAGCCCGTAATCCTTGGCTTCCTCGGCGCTCATCCACAGGTTGCGGTCGGTCTCGCGTTCAATTTTTTCCAACGGCTGACCCGTCTGTTGGGCAAAGATTTCATTCAATCGGCGGCGCATCTTCAATATTTCCTTGGCCTCAATGGCCAGGTCTTGCGCGCTGCCGCGGATTCCGCCCAAAGGTTGGTGCAGCAGGAAGCGGGTGTTGGGCAGGGAATAGCGCTGCTTGACAGGCGTAGCGGCGTAGATCAATGCCCCGGCGCTGGCAACCCAACCGGTTCCAATAATTTTTACTTTAGGCGTGACAAAGCGGATCATATCGAAAATGGTATCGCCCGATTCGACATGCCCACCCTGAGAATTAATGATAATTTTGATATCATCCTGCGAAATAGCCGAGAGCAGGAGAAGCTGTTGGGTGACCCGTTCTGCCATCTTTTGATCAATTTCCCCAAAGATGAGCAGGGTGCGCGTCTCCATTAATTTTTCTTGGTAATTGAATTTGGGTTGTTCTTCGGCAGTTTTTTGTTCTTGTTCTTCGGTTTCGAACATGGATAGCCTCCCTTGGCGGCTGAGGTGAATGGACTGATTATAAACGATGCGCACTACGGCTGTAAAATAGTGATCCCAGCACGAAAATCGCTGATTAAGGGTACCCTGCAAGGCTTTGAAACGTATAAATAGATGATAAGATATTTATATGTATTCATTCTTTCACAGCAAATGAAAAGGAGAGATACTATGCCAAAACTTGAAGGGGACAACTTAAGTGCCGTTTATAAAAAACTCGCCGCAGAAAAACGAACCGAGTTCGCGCGAAAAGTCGCTCTGCTCAAAACCAAAGCGGAGCACAAAGTGGCTGCCGGCGAAACCCTCAGCGCCCTGGCGCTGAAATATTACGGCAAATCTGCCAAAGACTACTGGATGCTGATCTACGAAGCCAACAAAGCCGCCATCGGGGAAAACCCGAATGTAATCAAAGCCGGAATGGTACTCAAAGTGCCGGACCTGCCAGAGGATATGAAATAAATGCCGAGCCGATCTTCTCTTGATCTCTTGACCATGTTCAAAGCGGCTTCCCGGTCGCTTAAACAGAATAAAGAAGCCCTGAACCAGGCTGACGATTACAATCACAACCACGGTGATAACATGGTGTCTATCTTCCGGGTGATTACCAAAGCCATGGAGACTAAAAAGGATGCTTCTGCTGCGGACCAACTCGAATATGCCAGCCAGCTATTACGCCAAAACCCCACCAGCGGGTCGGCGGTGGCTTATTCGGAAGGGCTGGAGCGGGCAGCAGAAAAATTTCAGGGCAAGCAGGTGACACCCGACAGCGCAGTAGAGCTGATCTCCGCTCTGATGGGCGCCGATTCCGGTCAGGCTCAATCCAATAGTCCGGCAGGTGACTTGCTGGGCACATTACTGGGCGGCAGTGGGTCAACGTCACAGAGCGGTAGCTCCGGCGATATGCTGGGTTCGTTGATTGGCGGTTTGATGGGCGGCGGGGCCTCCTCGCAGCAGTCCTCGGGTGGCATCGACACCGGCGACCTGATCAACATTGGCATGCAGTTGTTCCAGGCTTATCAGGCCAGCAGCGGCAAGCCGTCCAGTCAGTCCGGCGGTGGACTCGCCGGTGGGCTGCTTAATACGCTGCTTTCGAACAGCTCGATGGGCAGTTCCTCGCACCGCAGCGAATCGGGCAAGTTGGTGGTGGATGCCTTATTGAAAATCGCCAGCCAATACCTGAGTAAGCGGTAATCACAGCCTTTACGCGTAATAAATAACGTTGGGCGTCCGGCTGGGCACCCAACGTTTTAATTAATCCAGGCCATGGTTCTCGTAGGGGAGGGCTTCCACGCCCTCCCGGGTCGACATGGAAGTCGACCCCTACCCATTGCGATCCGGATAGGAGCAGACCCAGGTATCTGCCGGAACTTCAGCTTTACCCATTTCGGGTTTCGAGCGCCTTAAGCAATTCGACGTTACCCTGAGGAGCACCAGGATTGGTCTGGTTGCCGCGGATATGCATGATCCGGCTGAACCCGCAGCGCGTCCAAAACCGCAGCGCCCGCCAGTTTTTTAATCCCACCACCACGCGTGCATCGTGAAAACCTGCCTGCAGCACCAGTCGAGCCAGTTCGGCAACGATCACCTGGCCAAATCCGCGCCCCTGCCACGCCGGCCGCATATAAAGGCTGCTGATGTAGATAGTCTCAGGGGTTGGGTAACCAAAATAAACATTTAGGAAGCCGATTGTGTCACGGCTTTCGATATCGCGAATCAGGTAGAGTCTCTCGCGCCAGGGCACGCCGCCCGGCGGCAGGACGGCATGGCTCACCTCCCGCTGGGCTTGCTCTTGTGGGTTTCCCGGTTTGCCGCTGATTTCCAGCGCTTCAGTATTTTCACCCAAGATCATCGCTACTGTACCGGTGGCCTGGTCGTCAGCCTCCACCATAAAGCACAAATTGGTTCCCCAGCGACTCGGCAAATACTGAACCGGACGCCCTTCTTTGCGCATCCAGTAATGTACTTCAGTTTCGCCAATAATTTGAAACCCGAGTCTTTCGTATAACGGACGCGCCGGGGTGTCCTTTAATGTGCGCAAGCTGACTGGCAAGCCGCGTGCGGCAGCCCGCTCCAACAGGTCGGTGATCAGCGTAGTGCCAATTCCGATTCCCTGATAGGATGGCAGCAGTTCAATGGAAGAAAGGATGTATCCCAGAGGTGTTTCTTCGACAGCTAGCACCCCAACATCCACACTCTGGTATTGGATTACCTGGTTATGCAGCGTGCTGTAATTTTCGAGATAGTAACTACGCTGGAAGGCTTCATCCCAGCCGTAAACTGCCGAGACATGTGGTTTCAGGGCGGTTACATGCAAATCCCAGAGAAAATTTGCGTCGTTCTGTTCTGCCGGGCGCAGCGTGATATCACTCATTTCCATACCTGAATCGTTCCTCCTTCCCCCTGCCTCATCCATTCAGATCGCTCCGGGCTGCGCGAACCAACCGGTCCGCCTTCCAGGTGATTTGTAAGAATTTTGCCAAGTGGCTCAGCGGATGAATGTGGCTCTTTTCACCTGCATAAATCGTACGGATGGGAACCCAGTCCAACGAATATTTCTCGAGTACACAGGTAACGATCATTTCCACTTCGAATTCAAAACCCGATTCACGATTATTCTGAATGGCCTGTAAAAGCCGACGGCTGATCAGGCGGTAACCGGATTGATTATCCGGCACGGGCTGGCGGATTGCCCGCGAAAAGAGCGCCGTGCCAAGTGTGTTTGCCAGACGGCGCACCCGCGGCATGCTGGTAAAATCTCGCCGCCCAATAATCAAATCTGCACTGGTCCTGCGGTACGCAGCCAGGAATGCCGGGATTTCCGCCGGGTCATGCTGGCCGTCAGCATCCAGGGTCAACACCGCCTGGTAGCCGCGCTCGAGTGCAGTTGCAAAGCCTGCTCGCAGGGCGGCGCCTTTGCCTTGATTGGGCTGCTGGTATAGCACCTCGGCGCCGGCATCCAGAGCGTACCGCGCCGTGCCATCACTCGAACCATCGTCAACCACCAGGACCGGCAGGTACGCCAGAGCAGCGCGCACGACTGGCGCAACCCGGTTTCCTTCGTTGTATGCCGGAATGAGGGCCAGGATTTTTGCTTCGGCCAGATCAGACATTCTGAAAGTGAATCAACTCTCTAGCAGGCAGCCTTCTCAACCGCAATTTAGCCGCGAACAAAATGCGGCATCTCGAAAGGAATCTCCAGGGATAACTCGACAAACCCGGCGAAAACGCCGGCAGCGTACCAGGGCACCTGGTAAATCAGCTTTTTCACGCCTTTTTTCTCGATAGTGTAGATGTTCGACTGTTCGTTGGCGATCATCGCCTGTAATTTTTTGCGCGACTCCTCGGAATGGCAACCCCATAAATTGGTGCCGATCAATTTTTCGACCCCATCGCTGGCAAAAGCTTGAATGGCTTTGTCATTCATTTCCAGAATGATGCCGTCCTGATCGCAGACTGTTACTGCGCCGGGGAAGCTCTGGAACCAGGCGTTTTTTTCCAAATTACCCTCCAGGAGGACCCTGCCGCGAGTTCTATGCCGCGGTGTGAACATTCGCAAGATTGATTTTACACCATCGAAGCCAGCGATGTGTACTCAAACAGACAGAATTTTATCACCTGAGGTAACCGACCCGCGATTTGGTTCTGTGATATGATCACCTAAAACAAGGTCAGCCGACCTATCTGTTTTGTCATCCTGTTCCTTCTGGAATTATCAGGCGCGAGTTGATCGAAACCCTCAATGAACCTGTAGCTATTTTCCTGGTTATCATGGCGGTGATTCTGATCACCCCCATCTTGTCGGAAAAGATTCGCTTGCCTGGGATTGTCGGAATCATTCTAGGGGGAATGATAATCGGGCCGCACGGCATCAATCTGTTGAAGATCGAAGGCCCGATCGAATTTTTAGCTACCGCCGGCCTGGTCTATTTGATGTTCAGTGCTGGCCTTGAAGTTGATATTCAAACATTCAAGCGCGTACGCGGTCGGGCGCTGATCTTTGGCGTACTGACATACCTGGTCCCACAGGTGCTCGGCATGTGGCTGGGACGGCTGCTCGGCTTAAGTTGGCTTGGGTCGGTGTTGTTAGGTTCAGCTTTTTCTTCCCACACATTAATCGCATTTCCCATTGTGACCCGGCTGGGAGTGGCGCGCAATGAAGCCGTGGCCGTCACTGCCGGTGCGACTGTACTGACGGACATCAGCGCTTTCCTGGTACTGGCGGTAGTGCTCGGCGTGCAGGCGCAAAACCTGCAAGCCGGCTTCTTCATTCAACTGATCGGGTTGTTGGTGGTATACACGCTGCTGCTGCTGTTTGGCCTGCCGCGGATTGGGAAATTCTTCTTCCGGCGGTTTACCGGCCGTGCGGTCGAGTTTCAGTTTGTGCTGGTAATCCTGTTCGTCGCTGCCCTGGCAGCCATGAAAATCGGTGTCCATGAAGTGGTAGGGGCGTTTTTGGCCGGGTTGGCAATCAATGCCACCTTGCCGCATCGCAGCCCGGTTATCGGGCATGTGCTTTTCATGGGTGAATCCCTGTTCATACCGGTATTCCTGCTTTACTCAGGCATGTTGACCGACCCATTGGTTTTTCTGAACGGCTGGAAGACGATTGCGATTGGCATTGGCGTCACTGCAGTTGCGTACGTCTCCAAGTTTATTGCTGCCTGGGTTACTGCCCGTATTTTTCACTACAGCCGCGCTGAATTCTGGACTGCATTTGGCCTGTCTCACGCGCAGGCCGCAGTGACCATCCCCACGCTGGTGATCGGTCTGGAAATCGGACTGTTCTCAACGGAATTATTTAACGCCGCCATCCTGATGATCCTGTTTACATCCATCACATCGCCGATGGTTGTTCAGCATTTTGCGCCGCAATTGGTAAACGGACATACCGAAGAAGATCATTCGCCGCTTTTCAACCGCATCCTGGTGCCCATTGCCAACCCGCAGACGCAGGAGCATCTGGTAACCCTGGGTGGGTTGCTGGCGTCGGCGCAGCAGGGCGAGTTGATGGTGCTGAATGTTACCCGCCTGACGAATAGCAAAGCGGTTAACCTTAACCTTCAACGCGAATTACTTGCCAGGGTGCCGGCCATTTTAAATGACCCCGAGGTCAATCTGCGGCTGCTGCCGCGGGTAGATACCTCTTATGCAAGGGGCATTTTGCATGCTGCGATGGAAAATAACGCTTCCATCATATTAATCGGTTGGCGCGGCAAAGCCACTCTGGAACAGAGCCTGATGGGGACCACCCTGGACGAAGTAATCTGGGGCTCACACCTGCCTGTGCTGGTTGGAAAACTATCGGTGCCCATCAACAGCGTTCAACGGGTTGTGGTCGTCATCCCTTCAAATACTATCCTACCGGTAACCATTGGCCGCACCATGGAATTGGTCAGCACGCTCTCGAAAGCAGTCAATGTACCGACATTGATGCTGGTGGACCGAAGTTATCAGGAAAAAATGACCGGCTTGGCAAAGACGATCGAAGTAAACCAACCGATTGAGATCCGGCAGATCGAGGGTAATCTGCTGCAATTCATTCTGCACCAAGTGGATGAGGCTGACCTGATTGTGGTTCCAAGCAGCGGCTCGCGTAAAATATTTCAATCCAAGCTCGGCGACCTGCCTGAGCGTCTGACGCAAACGGTTGCCGGCAATGTCATGGTGCTGCACTACCCGCAATAGGCTGTGCCGGCTGAATTAAGCGAAGCGCTTGACCTGGCCTGCCAGAAAACGGGACATTATTCGATGATGGCAGCCCGTAATTCTTTAGCCATTTCGCCGAATTGGGCGGTATAGCGCATTTC
>MGMG01000067.1 GCA_001796355.1 Chloroflexi bacterium GWB2_54_36
TAATCAATTTTATGGTTGGAACAAAGGTATCCTGATTTGCATCGGACGGATCGAACGCACCGGCTTGTATGTAGAGTAAGCTTTAGCTTGCCCATTCAGCTTGGACAAGCTAAAGCTTATCCTACAATAGCCCATCGCTTTAAACAGCGCCAAGGCGACGCTGTTCGATCAGGTAATCAATTTTATGGTTGGAACAAAGGTATCCTGATTTGCATCGGACGGATCGAACGCACCGGCTTGTATGTAGAGTAAGCTTTAGCTTGCCCATTCAGCCTGGACAAGCTAAAGCTTATCCTACAATGCCCCATCGCTTTAAACAGCGCCAGGGTGACGCTGTTCGATCAGGCCATCAATTTTATGGGTGGGACAAAGGTATCCTGATTTGCATCGGCCGGATCGAACGCACCAGCATGTATGTAGGGTAAGCTTCAGCTTGCCCATTCAGCCTGGACAAGCTAAAGCTTATCCTACAATGCCCCATCGCTTTAAACAGCGCCAAGGCGACGCTGTTCGATCAGGTAATCAATTTTATGGTTGGGACAAAGGTATCCTGATTTGCATCGGCCGGATCGAACGCACCAGCTGTATGTAGGGTAAGCTTCAGCTTGCCCATTTAGCCTGGACAAGCTAAAGCTTATCCTACAATAGCCCATCGCTTAAAACAGCGCCAATATTTCTTCGGGCTGATCGAATATGGCATCCGGGGTATGCGTGCGGAACATTTCCGCCGCAGTATAACCCCAGGTAACCGCGCCAAAGGCGATGCCGGCCTGCTGAGCGGATTTAAGGTCGCGCACCTCATCACCCAGGCACAACGCCTGGTTGGGCGGGGTGTTGGTTGCCTTTAGCACCTTTTCGAATTTGGTTTTTTTGCCAAAGATCGACACGCCGCATTCGAATGCCTCAAAATGCGCGGCATTGCGCGGTCCCAACACCTGGCGGATATTCTGCTCGTCATTGGACGAGACTACCGCCAGTTTGATTCCCGATTCGATTAGCGTATCCAGCACCTTTTGCATGCCATCCACCAGCCGGATATTTTCGATCTGGCTGGCCATTTTCTTTTGTACGTGACTGCCGATTCGCACCATTTTCCAGATGGGGATTTTGAATTCCCGGGAAATGTGGTGAATATCCACCTTGCGCAGCTGCTCCAGCGCCGATTTTTCCAACCGCGGGAGTTTAAACTGGATTGCCAACTCATCGAAGATCGACAAAAACCACGGGTATGAATCCGCCAATGTGCCGTCAAAATCAAAAATGACCAGCTGGTAACCAGGTGGAGCGGTTGATAGTTCAGCCATGAGTTGCATTCTAACCGAGGAATGGATTTTGTGCTTGTGAAATAAAGGGAAAATCCATTTAATCCCCGCTGCCCGAAAGATGAATCGTCTGAAAAGCGCAAAACTTGATTCGTGACCTGGCTGCGAAACCCTTACGGGAAACAATCGTTCAAGCTCAAGGCAGCACCAACGACCTGAACGAATCGTGCCAAATTCGCGGTAGAATTGGGCGTTCCCCCAATCAGATTCCCTCAGGCTTTCCTGCTCGATACCGAACCTGTTCGCTGACGCCAGGGTTATTTAAGATATCCTCATGCGGAGTATGGATTAAATGAATAAAGCGCTGCTTATATATAATTCGAAGGCGGGGAACGGCGTCGCCGCCGGCAAACTGGTGCACGTTCAAGAACTTTTGCAGCAGGCCGGGATTGATTTTGACCTGGTTATCACCGACAGTCCGGGCCATGCCATATCGCTGACTCGCCAGGCCGCTGAAGACGGTTATACGGTGGTTATCGCTGCCGGGGGAGACGGGACCGTCAACGAGGTGGTAAACGGATTAATGCAGGCGAAATTGAATGGAAACGGCCGCCCGGCGCTGGCGGTACTGCCGGTCGGGCGCGGAAATGATTTTGCGTACGGCGTCGGCATCCCTCAGGAAACTGCCGCCGCGGTGAGCGTGTTGGCGGGTGGTCATCGCCGCAAAATCGATCTGGGTCGTTTTGTCGGGGGAGACTATCCCCAGGGACGGTATTTTGCCAACGGCGTTGGCCTGGGATTTGATACCGTCGTCGGGTTCGAGGCTGCCAAAATCAAGTGGCTGCACGGTGCAGCTTCCTACCTGGTGGCGCTGGTGCGTACCATCTTCTTATATGCAAAAGCTCCGGTATATGAAATCGTCATGGACGGTGAAACCCTGCGCCAACCCTTTCTGATGGTGTCGATCATGAACGGGCGCCGCATGGGCGGATCATTTTACATGACGCCAGACAGCGACCCGGCAGACGAGATTTTCGATCTTTGTCTGGCCGGGCAGGTCAGCCAGTTGGCCATCCTGCCGCTGGCAATCAAATTTTTCAGCGGCACACAGGCTAAGCATCCAGCAGTGCGCATGGCAAAAGCGCGGCAGATTAGCGTACGGGCCATTCAGGGCGCCATCCCGGCGCACGCAGACGGCGAGACCATCTGCACGGCCGGGCAGGAATTGTTTGTTGAGTTGATTCCTGGCTCACTGGAAGTCATAACTATCCCCGACGGGGCGACGGCATGAACCGCAGAGCGCGCCTGATGAATTGGTTCTTGCGGCTTGTTTTCCAGGCTGTCTGCCGCATCGACCTTGAGGTAATCAAGAAAATTCCTACCAGCGGTCCTTTGATCGTTGTCTGCAATCACATTAATTTTCTGGAAGCGCCGGTGCTGTTACCGCATTTGGATAACCCTGCGGTCACCAGCGTGGCCAAAAAGGAAAGCTGGAAGAATCCGCTTTTTAAATTCCTCTTTGACCGCTGGGAGATTATCCCCATTGACCGGGATGCGGTGGACCGCGAAGCTTTCCGCCGTTCGCTGGCGGCTCTCGACCAGGGAAAAATTTTGGTCGTTTTCCCGGAGGGTACGCGCAGCAAGGACGGTCGCATGCTGCCGGGCAAGCCGGGAGTGGTCACCATGGTGATGCGCAGCGGCGTGTCCATCCTGCCGGTTGGCTTTCACGGGTACGAAAATTTTTGGGAAAACCTGAAACGCCTGCGCGCGACAGATTTTCATATCGCTCTGGGTACGCCTTTTCACATCCACTTAAATGGAGATGCACCCTCGCGCGATGTACGCCAGGCTGTGACCGATGAGATTATGTATAAGATTGCCGAGCTGCTGCCGGAGCGCTACCGCGGGCACTACCAGTTCAATGGCGCGGTGAATTACCGTTATGCCGTAGCGGATTGACCGCGTTAAAATTACCTGTGCTATTGTCACCAAGCGCAACCGTAGGTTGGATGGAGGGCATGGCACAGCGGCTCTTTTTTAGATCCTATGCGCAGCCCGAAATCCAACAATCCCGGCTACTGCTGCTTCATCTGACAGTTCAACATCCAGTTGATGCCAAAACGGTCGGTGAGCATGCCAAAGCGGGCGCCCCAAAAAGTTGTATCCAGTGGCATGGTGACTTTTCCGCCGGCTGCCAAAGCGGTGAACAGCCGGTCCTGCTCGTTCATGTCGCTTAGGTCCACGCTCAAAGTGACCATGGTGCCCGCTTCCGCCACGAAGCCCGGCATGCCGTCCGATGCCATAAAATGGACATCCTCGGCTTTGAAGTCGGCATGGATGATGTTGTTCTTGAACCTGTCCTCAACCTGCATATTGGCTTCGGCAAAAGTCTGCATGGACAGGATTTCGCCCTTGAAGGTTTCTTTATAAAAGTTAATCGCCTCACGGCAGTTGCCGGCGAAACTAAGGTATGGATTCAAGCTTTTCATGAGGTTTTCTCCTGGAAAGGGTATTATATTGAAACAGTTCAGGCTTGCAAGGAATATAAATATACACCGAATGCACGTCAATTACAATAATGTTTATAAAAATTATCAATATTATTTGAACTAAGGGAGTTTATCAATAGTTGGAAGGTCAGATCCGATTTGTGGATTTATTGCTGGGACAGGTACATTCTCTGCCATCTTTTGGGTTAATTTCATGCGTTTGCCGAAATATATTCCCAGCCAAATACACGCGGCCAGGACATTGCCCATCCGCCAGCCGATCGGTCCGACCCAATTTGCGAGCAGGGGAGTCCAGGAGACGAACCAGGTTACGACCATCCAAATGGGATTCATCCGCGCCAGGGATGGCATAAGTAAAATGAAGTGATAGGGGAACAAATGAGGTGTTACAAAACTGCCGGCAGCCATTAGTAAATCTTCATCGCCGCGCGACAGCCACAACAAGGGCAAGGCAATGATGATGCCCCACGGGAACAAAGATATATCTTGCACCCACTCCACCCGCCATTCCGGTGTCAATGTATTCATGAAGTTGAGGGGCCATAAACCCCAGAGCGCAAGGGAAATCAACCCCCACACAACCCCTGCGATCATGGATCTCTTTTTCGCAAGCAAAGCGAAAGCTGCAAGCTGCGGTTTCATGGCCGCCAGTGGAACGCCCCACGGCAAAAGCAGCAACCCGGCCAAAACCAGTCCGTCCAGATTTCCCAGATAGAGAACCCACATCGTTGGCAGAGACAGGATCGCCAACGCGATCGGCCAGGGAGAACGGTTATACCGGAACGACCGGTAAATGATAGCAAATAAAGTAATGGCTACAACCAGCGGCCAATTTAAAAATTTTAGAATGACGGGTGTCCAAGGGGTCCAGACCGGACTTACTGCTCCTTTCGAAAAAAATATGACCCAATCGAACCCTTCCGGCAGGAACAAACCCACGATGTAACAAAATCCAAAAAGGGAGACCCAACCAAGCCATTTTCTCCACGATGCTTTTTGCTCAGCCAGATATTGTTTTATCTGCATTTTTATCCTGTCCTCATCCGTTCATGATTTTGCAAAACCACATATCCACTATATTAATCAAAAATCATTCCTCAACCCCAGCGGCAGGCTTTAATGTTGCAATATGCCTTGACGGCTGCCCGATGCATGAATTCATGGCTCTTGGAATAGGATGGCCTGATTGGGTTGTGAACCAGCCAATGAAAGGTGCAACTCCACCAGACTTACTTGCTGCCGGTAGTTATCCCTCAGACATCTTTCGGGTGCTCGATCGCGTGGACGATGATCAACTTCAGATCTGCCAATGGCAGCGGCTCGGAATTCTTGAAATTCAGGCTGCCTTTCCCACCTTTAACTTTTGGGTGCAGTGCTCTAAATTCAGCCAGGTGGCCAGGCCCGTTGGTATAAATCGAGACGCCGTCCTTCCAAAAGCCCAACCCGACCCAACCTGATTTAGCTTTGTAGATCGGGATTCCGTAGGAAATGGCGCTGGTCGCTTCGGGGTATAGCTCCATCACCAGCACATGCATTTGGTTGAAGTAAGATTTGCTGGCCTCGGGCACGGCATCAAAAAAGCGCTGAACATCTGTGTTCACGACAACTCCTGATTTCCGTTATCTGGCGGCAAGGATTTTGAACGGTAGGATAAGTATAGTAGGGTGCGTTACGAACGCACCCAATTTTTTTCATTTAAAATATTCTCGTGCCGGAATATCGACGCTTGTTCGTTCCCGGAGGAATGTATTTCTTTACGGTCGTTACCTGCAATCGTGAATCCTTCCTCGTTTCGGAACAAAACCGGCAATGAATGATTAAACGAAAACACAATGGGGTTGTCCCAATAGTAATCATTTGTCAATTTTTACCCCATATATACGGGACGGGCATGAAAGCCCGCCCGGTTTTGGGACAGCCCTCTACTCTACCTATCGCAAGCCTTTAGCAGTCCCCTGGATAAATTCCAGGGGAACTGCTGCCATGACCCGGAACTCCAACCGTTAATTGCTGCCGCTGAAAAAATCTTGCAGGGTCTGCGTATAAAAATCCGGCGTACTTATGTAAGGAAAATGGCCGTTATCGACGGTCACAACCTGCGCGGAGGGGTAGGTGGTTTTCAACTGCTCGCGCAAAGTGGCTTCCACCAACGGATCGTTGCTGGCTTCGATGATCAATAATGGGATCGCGGTATCGGTCGGCGGATCAAATTTTTCCACGATGCAGGCGTAGCGTGCGGCAACCTGGGCTTTACGCATCCGTCCGGCGCTGATTTCATTCAAAAAGGCCAGCGTCATCTCATCATTTCCGGAGGCGGGATAAATACTGCTGGCGAAGCTGCCGCGCAAAACCTTCATCACCAGCCATTCAGGCAGGTATGGGATCAGGCTGCCGATGGTTCCGTTCTTCTCCTTGATCAGGTCGTTTGGCGGGAAAGTGTTGGCAAGCACAGCTTTTTCAATCCGTTCCGGGTTACGGCTGGCCAGGTACTGGGCAAAATAGCCGCCCAGCGAGGTGCCGACCACATTGAATTTGTCGACCCCTTCCTGAGCAAGGATTGCCAGCAGGCCGTTTTCCATTTTTGCCAGCGAAGCGGCAGCCGGGTAAGTGACAGCAATAACCCGGTAGCTGTCCTTGAGCGCTTCGATCTGTTGCCACCAGATGTCGTAGGAGCCGGTCATGCCGTGCAGGAATACAATCGTTTGCGTGCCGGCGCCGGTTGAAAGATATTCCCACTTTAACCCGTCAACCTCCAACGACGCCGGCGGGTTGTTGATCCGGAACGCTTGAAGACTTTCCACCTGGCTGGCCGGAGCCAGGGCATACGCCTGGGAAAATTCCTGGCGGGGGACCGGCCATAAATAGACACCGGCCAGGATAAGGATGATCAACAGGGGGATAAAAATGGCTCGCCGCATAGGATCCTCGATGATTGGAATTTACGTTCACGGTATGAAACCCCTGATGGCGTTTTTGGTTGCCTGCCAGGATTTAATCAGGTTCTTTGGGCTGAAACAGCCGGTCAGGCTCCAACCCGTTCCGGGCAGACCTTTCAGGACAGGGATACTTCCTTGCCGCGCTTGACCTCTTGCGACCTCAGCGCCCGGAGTTGATCAATCGCTGGAAAACCCCTGAAATTTCAGCATCATACGCGTTCAATAATAAGAGCGCCGCAATGATCAATGCAACTGCAATAAAAACGGTCTGATTCCGACCAGATCGGCGACCGTGCTGCAATTTAAAGATTCTCTTCCGGGCTGCCGCCAGGTCCCTTGGAACGGCATATTGCACATTTTTCACACGCGCCTTGGGGTGCACCGCGCAGCGCCGTTCAGGGGTTAACTCGACAACTGCCTTGCAGCGCAGACAATAACCGATTGCGCTGGCCTTGCCCGTGGTCAATAACTCTGTGAGTTGCTCGGCTACCTTTGGCTTGCCAGCTTCGACTTTTTGCATGACGGTCAATTTTCCGGCAAGCACATCGGCAGGGATGACATACTCGACCTCGCGCCCCTTGGTTTTTGGATGGATCTGGCAATGCTCATCTTTGTCCAAAACATCAACCTCGTTGCACTTTGGACAGTATCCGATAGCCAGCGCTTTGCCCGAATATAAAATCGTTTTAATTTGGGAGGATCGGCGGCCCGCGGCATACGTACCGGAATCCGCGCCGGTGAACATTTTTACCGCATCAGCTTCACCCTTGAAAGCGTCTTGCGCCGTGGCAAGCGTCAGGCGGTCGCGAGCGGCATCCTCTGCAAACCCGACCATTTCGTATAATTGTGCGCGCTGTTTTAACAGATTGTCCTGCTCTTTATCCGGCGCAATCTCCATCGCGCTTTCCACATCCGCCAGCGCCTGCCACGGGTTGAGTTGGATATGCCGTTTGGCGCGGTTGATGTACTTGACATATTCCGGGGTTCTGCGGAGGGGTACAACAATCGCAGTGATGAATGCGATAACGGTTGCCAGGCCTAATACTACCGGATTCAAGAAGGCATCCAGAATCGGGATATCGGGAGCCGAGCCCGGGTTTTGGATATAAAAACGGTATAGCAAGTACCCAAAAAGACCGGCTGCTATGACCGATGAGAAGAAGGTGCTGAAACGGGCGCCTGCGCCTTCGGCGGGCAGCAGCTTTGCATCGCACTTCTGACAACGTACCGCGCTGGATGGGTTTTCCGCCTTGCATTTCTGGCAATGAATGCGAGCCTCTCCGCGTACTGGCGCTGGCGTTGCAATCTCAGCCGAATCCATCATGGGCGCTTCAGGTTGTGATGTTTCGGCCGGCGCCGTTTCCACCGTCACTGCGGGAACATTTTTTGCTGGTTGGACTGCTTCCGCCTGAGACTCAACGGGTTGTACGTTGGCCGGCGCCGATTCAATTTCAGCGAGTGGTGCGTCGGCCGGTGTAGCCGCCAAAGTCTGCGCAATCTCTACAAAACGGGGACAGGGATCGGCAGATTCCTCCCCCAACACTGCCAGGAGCGGTCTGGGCCAGGATTCAACGGCAAAAGCCCGGCATCGGTTGATATTCGGAACATAATTTATGCATACCGGGCACTGCACCGGATTGAATGGCACGTGTTGAGCGATTTGCATAGACATTTCAACACCTCTTTCTTTGGTTTTGACTGGCTCGTTTTCCCGGTGATACACTTAGGTAGAGGTGCTTAAATATCAAGAACGCCGCTGGACGCAGGCCGCTAACCTTAATTTTTCCAACTCGGCTATTCATTCTCCCCACCCCGTACCTTTAATCCAATTGTATACATAATGATAAAAATGGGTGAATAAACCGGCCTTCAATATCCATGATGGCGGGTTTTGATATGTTTTGAGGTTGGGTGTCCCCTCACAGTCTTAAAAAATTACCCATTAATCGGCCCCAGAGTCTGCGATCAGAAGAACCGCCAACAAAAAATCCTTACAAACTCCCAATATGGATTATTCCCCTAAAAGTCTATTTATGTGGTATAGTATTGATGTCTTAGTAATAGGGTTGTCGTTTTGCTGTCAAACCTCTTATAGGTTGACAGCATTTTTTTCGGCAAAAATCGCCGGAGCAAGGAAAAACAAAGCTATGGAAGTAAAATTATTCATCGGGAACCTATCCTTCGCAACGAAGGAAGAAGACCTGCGCGCTTTGCTCGCTCAAGCGGGCACGGTGGTATCAGCGGATTTGATTAAAGATCGTTCGACCGGGGAATCAAAGGGGTTTGCCTTTGTGGTCATGGGCTCACAGGCCGATGCTGTCAAAGCAACCCAGATGTTCAACGGCTATTCACTGGACGATCGTGAGATCAAAGTTGGCACCGCGCGTGAACGGGATGCATCCGGCGGCGGCGGTTACAACGACCGCAACGGCGGCAACGGATCACGCCGGCCTGTCACCCACAAAAACCGGGGCGGGGCGCGCCGGTATTAAACAAGCGTATAAACGAAGATTTTAAGGAGAATATCAAAATGTCAGAACGAATTTCCGGAACTGTAAAATGGTTCAACAATACCAAGGGCTATGGTTTTTTGGCCCGCGAAAATGGACCCGATGTGTTCGTCCATCATTCTGCGATCGCAGGTGAAGGATACCACTCACTGGACGAAGGTCAGAAGGTGGAATTTACCGTTGAGCAAGGCCCCAAAGGCCCGCAGGCTGTCAACGTAACCATCCTCCAGTAATCAGCACTTTCAAAACACCACCCGAACAGACAATCCGCGGGTGGTGTTTTATTTTAAATCCCTGACCTTCCAGGGCCGGATGTTTACCCGTTCTCGTAGGCTCGTTTCAACCCGGCGATATCCAATTTCACCATCTTTAGCATTGCCTCCATGACTCGCTGGCTTTTGGCAGCATCCGGATCATTCAACAATTCGCCGAGAACGCTCGGTACAATTTGCCAGGATACGCCAAATTTGTCCGTCAGCCAACCGCACTGGTCGGCCTTGCCGCCTTCCAAAAGCCGGTTCCAGTAATAATCCACCTCTTCCTGGGTTTTACAGTCCACGAAAAAGGAGATGGCCGGGGTAAAAGTGAAGGCCGGGCCGCCGTTGAGCACCATAAAGTCCTGTCCCTCGAGCTGAATCGTGCCGGTCATGAAAGTCCCTTTAGTTCCGGGGCTCCCTTCGCCGTAACGCGAAACTGAGACGACTTTGGAGTTCTTGAAAACGGAGGTATAGAAATTGACGGCCTCCTCGGCGTTATCGTTGAACCATAAGAAGGGGGTAATTTTTGGCATGGTGATTTCCTCTTTTTTGCTAACAGGTTGTCAACCCGAAATGATCGGGCTGATGAAAATTGTAGGATAAGCTTCAGCTTGTCCGGGCTGATGAAAATTGTAGGATAAACTTCAGCTTGTCCGGGCTGATGAAAATTGTAGGATAAGCTTCAGCTTGTCTGAGCTGATGAAAATTGTAGGATAAGCTTCAGTTTGTCCGGGCTGATGAAAATTGTAGGATAAGCTTCAGTTTGTCCGGGCTGATGAAAATTGTAGGATAAGCTTCAGCTTGTCCGGGCTGATGAAAATTGTAGAATAAACTTCAGCTTGTCCGGGCTGATGAAATTTGTAGGATAAGCTTCAGCTTGTCCGGGCTGATGAAAATTGTAGGATAAGCTTCAGCTTGTCCGGACTGATGAAAATTGTAGGATAAGCTTCAGCTTGTCCGGGCTGATGAAATTTGTGGAATAAGCTTCAGCTTGTCCGGGGTGATGAAATTTGTGGGATAAGCTTTAGCTTGTCCATGTCACTCCAGCCAACGGCTCAACAGAGGCCTTCGGCCTGCGCAAGCTGACAGCTTACGCTACATTAAGGGCGCCTTGCAACTCGGTCACATCTTATTCCGATTGGAGCATCGAAACGGCCTGTGGCGCAAATTTTCAATTTGCGTGGCGAAATGGAATTTCGCCCTACATGTGTAGCGCAGATTTCGAGAATTTCACCCCCCAGGTGAGTTTAATTTGCGTGGGCAGTGCATGGAACGGAAAATGCATGCCTGAAATTGCCACACAGCTTTGCGTTTTATAGTACAAATAAGGACACTGCGTACAACCATGGAGGAGTCACCCATGAACCGTTCGAAAGCCAAACCCGGCAAAGAAGCCAGAATCGCCGCTGAGGAGCCGCTTCCTGCCCCGCCGGTGCCAAAGAAACTGCCATTCTTCAAGCGGCTGTTCAAAAAGCAGCCCAACATTTTCCTGACCTTGATCCGCCAGCAGGCGCAAATCACCCTGGAAGGTATGGACGCGTTGAAGACCTTCATGGAAACCCAGGACCCAAAAGCCGATGCCCTGTTGACGTCCAAAGAAAAAGAAGCGGATGAAGTCCGCCGCATCCTCATCTATGAACTCAACAAGACCTTCATCACCCCCTTCGACCGCGAAGACATTTTCTCGTTGTCACGCGCCATCGACGACGTGCTGGATTACGCCTACTCGACCGCCACGGAAATCGATATTCTGAAGGTAAAACCTACCCCCTACATGGCCCGCATGGCATCCCTGCTGCGCGACGCCGCCTTCGAGCTCAACGCTGCCGCCAACCGGCTGGAGGATCACCCCGGGGTGGCCAGCGAGCACGCCCAGCGCGCCAAAGCGCTGGAGAACCGGGTGGAAGCGGTTTACCGCGAGGCGCTGGCTGACCTGTTCACCGGCGCGGAAGACATCAAGCATGTGGTGAAGATGTTGAAAAGCCGCGAGGTGTACCGCCATCTCAGCAATGCCGCGGACCGCGGCGACGAAGCCGCTAATCTAATTGCCGACATCGTGGTCAAGACCACGTGACCCCAGGGGGGATGGACTTCGCATGACCACCCTGCTCATTATCCTCATCGCCCTTGCCCTGGGGTTTGACTTCCTGAACGGCATCCACGATTCGAGCAATATCGTGGCGACCATGATTTCTTCGCGCGCATTTTCGCCGCGCGTTGCCCTGACCGTGACCGCCGTAGCGGAGTTCAGTGGCCCGCTCATTTTCGGCGTCGCTGTAGCCAACACCATCGGTAACGAGATCGCCGTCGCCTCCGCCATCAATATCACCGTGCTGCTGGCAGCCATCGCAGCCGCCATTTTGTGGAACCTGCTCACCTGGTACCTTGGCCTGCCCAGCAGCTCGTCGCACGCGCTGATCGGGGGTTTCATCGGCGCGGTGGTGATTGGCGCCGGCTGGGACAAGATCATGCTCGGCGGCCTGGAAAAAGTGTTGATCGCGCTGTTCGCCTCGCCGCTCATCGGCTTTGCCTTCGGGTTTGCCATCAACAAGCTGATCAGGTTTTTATTTTCGCAGTCCACCCCCAAGGTGAGTTGGCTGTTCAAGCGCGGCCAGATCGTGACCGCGGTGGCGCTGGCACTGAGCCACGGCACCAACGACGCGCAAAAGACCATGGGCATCATCACCCTGGCGCTGGTCACCGGCGGTTATTTGACCGAGTTCAAGGTGCCGCTGTGGGTGATCCTTTCCAGCGCCAGCATGATCGCGCTGGGTACCACCCTGGGCGGCTGGCGGCTGATCCGCACGCTTGGCGCGAAGTTCTACAAGATCCGCCCGCTGGACGGCTTTAACGCTCAACTGGCCTCGGCGGTGGTGATCCTGGGCAGCTCGATCCTGGGCGGGCCGGTGAGCACCACTCAGGTCGTCAGCACCTCGATCATGGGTGTTGGCGCGGCGCACCGCTTTAGCAAAGTGCGCTGGGGCGTGGCGGTGGATATCGCCGTCGCCTGGCTGCTGACCATCCCGGTCAGCGGTCTGGTAGCCGCCGGGATTTACTGGGTGTTGAGCCGGGTGATACCCGGATAAAGCAGCTTACCTGAAACCAGGCTTCCATGCCCCACCCAGGCCGCCTTTTGCAACGGCACGGGGATTGCGGGATTCCGTCAGGGATTTACGTCACCCCCGTGCCCTGGTGTTGGTATGCCGCTAGCCTGCCGGACGGGCCTTCAACATTAAAATGCGACACACGCTGCGCCTGACGTTGAGAACGCCAGGGTTTTTGTAGGGGCGGGTCAAGACCCGCCCGTCTGCCCGAAGGGCAGCTTGGCCTGAGCTTGCCGAAGGGTCGAAGGGCGGTGCCCTGAGCTTGCCGAAGGGTTGGAGGGGGTCAGGTTTGCCCGTCATGGCGAGGTACGAAGCAATCTACGGCAGCCGGCAATTACGCTGGACAAAGGACCCGTGCGCTGGTTGAGCGGGGCGGATTGCTTCCCTGTGCTGCGCTCCGGTCGCAATAACAAAAGGCGGGCCCAATGACTTGGCTCCCACCAGAAGGACGATATCAGAGAAGATTTAATTTCCCGGTTTGGCGGGCTGCATCCAATACCGCCTGTGGATGTAAATCCGCCACGCGCAGCAGCACCATCGCCGGACCTTCAGGGACGCGCCGGCCTTGCTCCCAGTTGCGCAGCGTGCGCACGCTGATCCCCAGCATGGCCGCAAATTGTTCCTGGGTCAGGTTATATTTTTCGCGAATGCGCTTGATGTCCAGCCGGTCATACGGGAAAGTCCGCGCAGCCTCTTTTTCGCCGCGAAGAATCTGCCCGCCTTCTTTTACACTGGCAGCCAGTTCGGCAAATAGCTCTTCTTTCATGGGTATTCCTCCCCGTGTAGAAGGGAATAGTACGCCAATGGCGTAGTTAAGTCAAGAAGAAAAACCCTGAATTTGGAATGTGTAGCACCATTCGTCGATCTGGGATGAGAAACCAAAAGCACCGGGTTGCTGGCGACCGGGATTTACTGAGTGTTGAGCCGGGTGGGCGTGGGGTAGGGCTATTCTTCTTCAGGCTCTAATTCAATTTCAGCAAAATCGAACAAGGATAAAGTTGTTTTTGAATGTTTTTCCGCCGCCGTTGGCTTGGGAAAATCTTCCGCTTTGAACAAATCGCTATTTAAAATGCGCTCAAAATTAGCATTTACTTCAGGCAATAAATCAATAGTGTTATCCAGAACCCAGAGCAAATCGAGCAGTTCATCATCAAAAGTCCAGGTTTCCGGGCGAATGTCGTCCAACGCGGAAGATTTCTTGCCCGAACGCTCTTTCATACGGTAACCCAGCCAGGATTTGACCACCTGCAAGCCCGATACGCTGAAATTCCAAACTTCCGGTCGCACAAGATTGAAAACGCCTTTGCCAACATATAACTCTTGTGCAATTTCAGAGTAATGATATTTTTCAGGATATTCTTTTTGACTGGCGGGCGTGCCTGCCTTGCAGCGCGCCGTACCTGATGGGACCCGTCCAGCCTTCGTTCCCTGGGGGACAAAACGCTCGCCATAAGTGTGCAAGTAGATGAGCCGCTTGCCTAGCTGAACAGTGTTATCGAAAAGCGCCGGGTCTTTGGTGATGGGCAGACGCAGACCGGGTACGGTCAATTCATCCCAGAATTGCTGAACATAGCTTGGTGAAAATAACACACCGTAAGTGTAACCAAAGAAATCTTCGGGAGTTACATCCTTGCCATAGGTTTTTTCCAGCGTTTCGATTAACCCGTAGGTGAGGTTAGGCGTCAAAACCTCTGCTTTTTGCCAAAGCGGAATGACATCTTTTGCGCCTCGATTGCAAAAATGATCCATATCAGGTAATAGTGCAGTAATTATGGCTGACGGTCCTTCTCCAAGAACTTTCGTTAACAAACTGGTCAGGTATATTTGATTGTCAGAGTGGGCTTGAAACATCGTCGGACGCAAATAATCTCCAAATCTACTATCGACAATTGCCCATTGTCTGTCAAGACTACGATATGCAATCCTCGATTGATTTGGTAGAGGCGTAGAATTTTCAGCATTTCGTAAAGATGGTAATTTTCTGCCACTACCATCTAAATGTTGGTACACCCCCCCAACCTTACGGTCCCTGGTTTCCTTGAACAAAGTCGCCCGATTGGGTGAAGCCAACAAAATTTTCCATCTTTTTTCTAAAACCTCAACACTTTCTGAAATAACCCATGTTCTTTTGAATTGCATCCCATTTTCCTGCCAGGGGAACAAATCTGTCAGTAGCGGGAACTGCCAAAAATCAGTCTGGCTGATCGGCAGAAAAGGGTCGGTCTTCCCAGGCAGGCAGAGACGCCAACCGTGTTTGTTTAGTTTTTGGATATCAGCAAATGAGTGGATGGTCGCTAATTGAGCCAGTTTTTCGGCACGCGTCCCTTCAAGGCGGGTGTAATGTACCTTTGCCAATGGGTTTTGCTTTTGCTCCTCGTATCTGACGCATACTGCGATTGCCACTGGCGACTGGATTTGAAAGACGTTTTCGCTCTTGCGCGTGCCAAGGTTGTCGCCTTCCAGGTCAATAATCCAGATGTCATCGAAAGCCTCGCGCATCTGTTGGCGCATGGCAGCAAAACCCGGCCCGCGCAAATAGGATGCAGCCGAAATAAAACTGACGATGCCGCGCTTGTTGTTTTCAATTACTTTCCACAAAGCCCAGCGCCAAAAATAAACATAATCGTTGTATAGGTTTTTGGCATGAACCCCCAACCCGAGCGCGGTTAACGGCTCGAGAAAATCATTTAATAAAGGTTTGCCACCTTGTTCGCCAAAGCGCACCCAGCCACCTTTGCGTTTAACGTTGACCTCTTCGGGGTCTAGCTGCTGTCGGTCATAGGGTGGATTGCCCATGCATACCAACACGGGGGTCGTTTGCTTAATTTTACGCGCCCGATTGTGTTCTTGTTCCCAACCCTTATACATAAAAGGCGGCTCAAGTGGTGGAGCGTTGGGCGATTCGAGCGTATCCGTCAGGTAAATGTGGACGCCATCTTCTGGTGGCTCTGCGTTTTCCAGATCAAAGGCCTGCATCAGTCGCAAATGAGCAACGGTATAAGGACCCACCATGATTTCAAACCCATGCATATTTTTGGCAGCCTGGGTTGCGGCGCTGCGCCGCATTCCAGCACCGCGCACCTGTTCCACTTCAGCCAACGCATGTTCCAATGCTGCCAACAGGTAAGTTCCGGTCCCGGTAGCCGGGTCAAGCGTGATCACTTTTTCGTCGGCGAAGGAAAATTGAGCGCCAAATTTCTTTTCCAGTAACTCCGCCACCAGGCGTACCTGGGTTTGGACTACTTCCACCGGCGTGTAATATACCCCGCGGTCATTGCGTAATTTTGGGTCATATTCCGCCAGGAAATCTTCATAGAAATACAACCAGGGGTCGCTGGCATCCTTCCTGCGCAAGGCCACCAGATCAACTGCAGCAATCAGCCTTTCCAGCAGTTGAATCGGCATTTCGATACCTTGCTGGGCTTGTTCGTCACCTAATACTTTGAGTACATCCGACAAAAAAGCGTGGTGGGCGCGGAGTTGCTGTACTGCGTCGGGGACGGTAATTTCCTTTTCGCCGCTCAAACGGGCTAATAGCAAAGTATAGGTAATGGTTTGGGCATAGGCATCGGCAAAGGTGTTATCGTCCGATTCAGGAAAAAGATACTTGCGCCAGTCATTTACCAAGCTGCTTAAATTGGAATTTGGATCTTTTAGGGCATCCGATACGTCCGAGCGCAGTAGCCGGCAAATAGGCGCCAAAAGTTTTGCCAGCGCCTTCGGCGAAGTAGGGGAAATCGGTTGCCATTGGAGGAAGTCGCGCAAAATAACAAATAAGCCTTCAGCAACCTGGGAATCGACCGCTTTTTTGCCATCCGCGGTCACGTCCCCTGAAAAGTGGACCGTTTTCCCGATTTTTTCTCCGTTACGAAATAAATTCCATTCGTTCCCATCGGTATAAATCAGGTTGGGCAGATCTCTGAAGCGCTCCCATTGCTCTTTGTCGCGGCCTTTTAACTTCTCTGGATTTGCGCCTTTACCTGGTGCTTTCAGTTCCACATGCCCGACTAGTAACTTTTTGACTGAGACGCCAATATCTGGCCGTCCAATCTTATCGCTCTGCACTTCAGTTACCGATTTAACCTGCAATTGAACCAGTTGCCCTGTTGCCTCGAATAAGTCCAGCATGGGCTTTTTTAACTGATCTTCAGGATTGAAATTAGCCTGAATCTTGAAGGCTTTGGTAATTTCAGCAGCGAAATTTTCGAGATGGGGCAAAAAAGAGGACATGCGCGGCTCCGTAATGATGACCTGTTAATATTTTACAGCCGATTGGTATTCAGTGAGAATTGTATAGCTAAAAAACCCCAAAGAATTCTCTAGCTAGTTTACAAAAGCAAGGGTTGCGAGAATTTAGACGGTGGAATTTTTGTAAAAGGACAGCAAGAAAGTTGTTACTTGTTGGTTTGATATCTAGTTGACCAAATCGTCTATATTTATTAGGTGACAAAATAAGACCAGTCTGAATCAAATTCCCATTAAGTCATTTCTTCATGGAAATCCAGTGGCATTTGCAAAGACTCTTGGTCCTGAATTTGAATAGAGTTTAATTCAGTAAAATTTACACCCCCCTTTGTGAAATCCACCTTGCTTATTGTAAAAGCTTTATAGTGGGAGCTATGTAGGAATCCTGAACCACGGCTTTTTTTATCGAGCATTTCTTTGATTGGTTGGGCAATAATATCTTTTTTTACACATTGCTCCCCAATTTTTGGCAGTAATTTCCTTGGCGTTATACCTTTATAGCCAGCCCGTATTATAGATCCCAATAATAGATCAGCTATTTGCAGAAAATTTGCGTTCAAATATTCTTCGGAATCATACTCGTATTCATTGTGGTTGGATGGTAGATGATTGATATACAAAGATGGTGAAAAGTTAACATAATCTCGTAGTGGCTTTCTTCCAAATTGGTCATCATGTGTTAATCGCCAAAGAACTCTATCTTCGTTGAATTGTCTATGAGCGGGATTCCCATCTGTAATTAAACCAGTTACTTCGATCGTGTTCTCATCATCATACAGATAATGGGCTGCCCCTTTAAGCAATATTCGTAATAGCGTTTCATCGTGTCGAAGTATCTGCTCTTTCCGTGTATCCCCACCATAAATTTTCCAATCTGCTCCTTTTTCGTAAAAGATCGCTGCTATTTTACACTTCAGTGGAAAAGGAAAAAGAGAGGGCGATTTGTGGCGAAGTGCGTCCACCATAATTTCAATTGTGTTTCTATATGCAAAGTCATACTTTTTCCAAGTTTGTCCGCTAAGCTCTGAAAAGTGTAGTTTTCCATAACACGCAAATTCTTGACGGCATTCAATTAGTTTAGTAAAGAGCATACGCTGCGGAGAATAATTTTCAACAGTCTTCCCAAATAGTGGTGTGATATTCGTTACCGATAAATTTACAGGTACAAATAGTAGAACATGACCTTTAAAGTTTCGTCCTTGTGCGTCTTTAGTTTCATCGTGATAGACAATAACTTGATGTGCAGAGATATTTCCCAATTTATTATCCCCTCATAAAATCAAAGCGAAGGATCTGGTTTGTCTCTTGATGGGGGACAATTATGCAGTATTGGCAGCTAATCAATAAATTTATATAGAAGAAACTAGTGATAAGGGAGTGGCCTTTTCCCCCAGGTTACATTTATTATATCTACCCCTTTCGTTCTTACAATATATTTATCCCTCCATTATTTGAAGTGTGCCTTACAATTCCTTAACAGCTTATATTCTCCGCTCGCAGAGCGCCTTGCAGGCGGGAGATCGGCACGAGCAGGGGCCTCCCGGGTAAACGATCCAAAGTGGTCAAGGGCTAACTCGGTTACTGCCCCATGCAACTTCAACCCTGCGTTGGGTCTATCAAAAAGCAGGCTGGGGTGGAACCCAGCCCCTACTGGTAGGGGTCGGCTTCCATGCCGACCCGCAAAGATGAGATTTCACCCGTCGTCCATTCTCCTTTTGGACCGCTTCTACATAGTGAAATTGCCGTCCCCGCTGGAGGCTTTAATTATTCGGGTCACGTTCTGCGTCTTTCCCTGCGAAATCTTCGTACTCTGCAGGAACCGCCATGCCAAAGCGTTGGCACAGCGCTTTGACGTCGTGATAATCATTGTCGTCCAGTGGATAGCCGGTGTGGAACTTCACCATCCACTCAGGAGTGATGCATTGGACCGGATAGCCATTCACGCTCCCGCTGCCATTGAGCGAGTCAATGGGGTATGGGACGCCGAAAATAAGATTGCCCAGCGCATCGAAGGTATACGTGTGAATATCGATCAGTCGGCCGCGGTCGTCACCCATGACAAAGTTACACTCGCGCGTGTCGCCGCGTGGCACATCGACAAAACCGCTCTCGCCAAGCAGCCTGCGAGCTAATGTCACATCCTTGTGTGGCATGGCGATATCCAGGTCGGCATGCGGACGGGTTTGCGCTCCCAGCAGGGCGTCCACGCCCCAACCCCCGTCGATGCAGATATCGATGTGATGTTGGCTGAACAGTTGCACGATCTCGATCACATCCTTCGCGGTCATTTCAGGGGGATTGTTTTGCAGCATGTCTGTTTTGTCCGGCGTTATTCGAAGGGATGGGGTGCGCAAGATTGGGGGCGTCCCGGTGTTTGCCATTAATTATACGAGCCTGCAGCCCTTCCCCACCGACGGCTTTGACGGGCTCAATTACCAGGTTTTCGCCCCCTGAGCTTGCCTGCACTGAGCTAGGCGAAGTGTCGAAGAGCAGCCCCCGGGCATCTATATGGCGAGGCTAATACCCTAATTGCGCTGAAACCGTGTCGACATCCGTCACCCAGGCGAAACCAAAGGCAACATTGAGCAGGCTTGCCAGGTGCATCTCTTCGGTGACGCTGCCCGTTCCATCGGCCAGGAAAAATACCCGGTAATCGCGATAATAGGCGTCGCGAGCAGTGGATTCACAGCACATATTGGTCATGATCCCGGCGACGACAAGCTCTTCCACTTTGAGGCTGCGCAGCACCGTTTCCAGGTCAGTGTTGTAAAAAGCCGAATAGCGGTGTTTAAAAATGACCTTCTCGTTGGGCCTTGGGGCGATATCCTGGTGAATTTCGCTTTCCGGGGTGCCCTCTTTGCACATTCCTTCCCACCACCAGGCCATGATTCCGGCATCGAGGTGATCGGGGTGATGCACATGGCGCGTGTAAATGACCGGGCGATTGGCCTGCCGAAAGGCGTGGATCACCTTTTGCAGCTTTGGCAGAATGGCAGGGCCGCCGCAGGTATAAGAAGGGGAAGCGGGGTCGAGGAAAAAATATTGCATATCGATCACCAGCAGCGCAGCCTTTTCCCGGTCGAGCCGCATCGCGTGGGTGTTGAATGGCGCAATGTGTTCCAGCCATTTTTCCCTTTTTGCGGAGATCGTATCCTCAGTTACGTAGGGTTCCATTAAAGTCTCCTTCCAAAATTGGTCATGTCTGACCAACCATTGATCATCATTTTGCAACACATCGATTATGCCATATTCGCGCCAAAAGCGCGTTTCAACTCGGCATTATATGTGATTTTCCCATCCGTTCGGGAAAATCTTACGAGACGGGCATCTATTCGGGCAGTCAGCCAGGCCGCAGGACCCAGCTGGCAGACTGCGGCACGCGGTTGGCCAGGCATCCAGCGCGCTGGAGACCAGCGGGTGAACTGCTTCCGCGGTGATGCCAAACTTTTGGGCGGTTTTGATTTGCTCGGGCGGCAGGGTTACGGTCAGCGCATCCCAGCCCTGCAGGGGGATGCCGCCAATACGGTGAAACAGATCCAGCCAACGCGCGGAGATGACCGGCCCGGACAGGACGGGAAAGGTGGTCTGGGATTGCTGCAAATAACGCTGCAAAGTTTGGGCGTTGTCGTCATTGGCTTTGAGCAGATCGCGCCACGCGCCTTTGAAACGTCCCTGGATGCCGCGGCAAATCTGCCACCAGACGCGGGCAATGTACTGGGGCGCCGCAATGCGCTGCTGCTGCATGGCAGCCAAAATCTCCTGCGAGGATTTATAAGCCGCCTGCGCGGGGTCGAACAGCCAATGGTCGTGCAGGGCTGCCAGCGCGGACCAGCGATCCGCGTTGAGGTGCCTGGTGTCCGCCACGGCGCCGAAGGTCAAAATGTTCAGCCGCTGTTCGAGAGCAGACACACTTTCCACGGCTTTGGCGGGGTCATGCTGCCCGCACAGCCCAAGCGGATGGCCGCTGAAAGCCTGAACGAGGGATGAGGATAAAGGCATGGTTTTTCCTTCGCGCCAGTCGAAAAGCGTAGGTTGGGTTGAGGGGCTAAGAATCCTGGTTTTTAAGCCCATTGAATGGCCCCGAAACCCAACGCTTTAACCCAAATTGGCGCTATTCAAAAAAGAAGGAGGTCGTCTCAATACCAGGGCAGACACACAGGTCTGCCCCTACGGGTAACAAACACAACTCAACTATCCGAATCAGACAACCTCCTCCTAACAAATCCATCTTTTACGGATTGGCTGTACCCTTCGTGGCTGTACAGTTGGCCGTCCAGGTTCCGCCGTTCGGCAGGCGGCAGTATGAAAGGTCATAACTGGTGCTGGTGTAGGTGTACGCGTCGTAAACCAGGGCGCCGTCCGTACCCAGCAGGCGCACATCGTCGCCGGTATTGTTCAGGTAGCTGGCCATTTCCATGAAGTAATAGCTGCCGGGTTCGAGGATGGTAGCCGCCGGGATTTGTTTGGGAGCGCCGCCGGCGCCCGCCAGGTCATCGATCCACATGCCGCTGATGTCCAGCCGGTCCGCGGTTGGGTTATACAGCTCGACCCATTCGGTGGTGAACAGGGTTTGCGGCGCGGGCAGGAACTCGTTCAGCAGCACTTCACCGACCACCGGCGTGCGTGGGGCGGGTGGAGTCACTACCGGGTCGGTCGCCACATACGGGGTTCCATGAACCGTGTAGTTGACGCCGTCGGTGACCTGAACCATCACATTCCCATTGGCGATGACCGAATCATAGTAATTGCGGGTTGGGTCGCCCATTTGGGTCAAATAACGCATGGTGCCGTTGTTGTACAGCCGGTCGAGCACGGTCTGATCGGGATGGCCGTAAGTGTTGGTGCTGCCTGAGCTGATGATGGCCGCATCCGGGTTGAGCGTGCCGACATAAGTTGCGTTGGTCGAGTGCGAGGAACCGTGGTGATTGACCGCGATCACCTCGACCTCCTGGCCGATACGCGCGGCAACATCGGTTTCCTCATCGTTATAGGAATAACCAAACGAACTGGTGGCGTATTCGCCATCTGTGTCGCCGCCTGTCACGAAGTCGAACTTGCCCCAGTTGAGCCACAGGGTGATCGAATAATCGTTTTCAGAGGTAGGCAGCGTGTCCAGCGTATGATCACCGGCAACGGGGGTGACCCCATCCACCTGCATCACGCCCTGAGCGTCCACCTGCACCACCTTGACGGTCACGCCGCTTGCCAGGCCGAGATCGATTTGCGTGGTGGAGTTGATTTGAGCCAGTTGACGAATCTGCCCGCCAATGGTTCGCGGATCGGTTGCCCAGCAGGTCCAGTTACGGGCCGTGCCGGATACTGTCCCGGCATTGTGCCATACGACTTCCAGGTCGGGGTCGCAGATGCCGTCGCTGTTCGAGTCCACCCAGGTGGCGCCATCCCGGTCGATCAATACATCCGCGGTGATGCCCTGTTGTTCGAGCAGCGACCAGATGCCGCCGTAACCGGCGTAACCCATGTGGTCCAGGTGCCAGTGAGAGGCCATCACATAATCCAGATGGCTGCTTCCGGTAATGCGGCGAATCTCGCTGGCGACCCAGGTAGCGCCCTGGTTGGTGTTCCAGTTTTCTTCCGAGATGCCGATCAGTAAAGTTTTACCGGTGGGGCCGATGATAAGCTGCGACTCGCCCTGGCCAACGTTCAGGACGTGGATTTCAAGCGTACCGGGCGTCCAGGTCCCGGCGGGCAGGGGAGGAGTATTGGTGCTGCCCTGGGTTGGGCTGCATTCTGTGGCGCTCCAGCTTCCGCCATCCGGTTTGCGGCACCAGCTCATATCGGTCGTGGCTGAGGTGTAGGTGTAGGCATCGTGTACCGTGGTGCCGTCCTGAGCCAGGAAGCGCACATCGTCCCCGGTGTTGTTCAGATAGGAGCTGAGAGTCATGACATAATAACCGCCGGCTGCGAGGGTCGTGCCGGCAGGGATTTGCTGGGGCGCGCCGCCCCCGGCGCTAATATCGTCGATCCACATGGAACCAATGGTCAACGTTTCGGCTGTGGTGTTGTACAGCTCGACCCATTCACTGGTTTGCACTGTGCCGTTTGCGGCGACGAACTCGTTGATCCGAACTTCCCCGCTGACCGGCGCGCGCGGACCGGCGCTGTTGGCAACCGTCACGTTTACGCTGGTCGTGCCTGTCCCGTCGCTGTATTGAGCGGACACAGTGTGCGGACCGTCGCTAAAAAGCGTGGTGTCCCAGGTATACGACCAGTTCTTGCCGCCGCTGGTGGCCTGCCACGCTCCTCCGTCGATGGCTACCCGGGTTGCGGCTCCGCTCCCGGTTCCGGTCACAGCAACTGACCCGCTGACCGTTGCGCCGCTGACCGGCGTGACAATGGCGACAGGTCTGCCTGCCTGAGCCACGTTGGTGGTGAGCATAACCATGACAAGCGCAATCACCAGCGCCCTGCCCCATTTGGAACGATTGAACATAAACATGACGGTCTCCTCTTTTGGCTTGGAAATTAAGAGCGATCAGCCGGGTTTGGTTTTGGCTGATCGCTGAACGAATAAGGTAGGAAATAAATTGGAGCGCAGAGAGATGGGGGGACTGTGATCCGTGGGCGTATCCTTGCCGGTAAACGGTTTATCACGACGAATCCCATGGCTCCATTCTATTGGATTGGATGATCAGGCGGGCGTGGGTCTGATCAAGCGCAAGTTTTAGTTTTAAGGGAATAACCGCCGCTGAGAGTGCTCCTTCAACGTGCGCAATGCAATAATTATATTAATCTTCGCATGGGATGCAACCGAAAAACGCCCGATATCTCAGAAAGTTGCCTTGCAATTTCCTAACAAAGCATGTTCTTGCTGCCGTGCGGAACGGATACCTGCAGGGGAGGGCTGGGGAACCATACGGTATAGCACGCGCAAAGGACGCTTGGACTTCACAAACACCATTCTGCGATTGCCCCGTGACCATTTATTCGGTAAACATCTCCGCGAGAACTGCCAGGACCTCATGCTGTGCGGCCGGACTGATTTTCCCAAGTTTTTTCACCAGGCGGACCCTGTCAACGGTGCGAATTTGATCCAGAACGATTTGCCCGGCTTTTCCTTCGAATTGACAACGCACCCGGCTTGGGTAATCTCGACCTTTGGTTGTCATGGGGGCTACGATAACCGTTGCGATGGTGCTATTCATCTCATCGGGTGAAATCACCAGGCAGGGGCGTGTTTTTTTGATCTCGCGCCCAATGGTTGGATCCAGATTGACGAGATATACCTCAAAGCGCTTGACTACCACGTCCACTCTTCCTCATCCCATTGGCTAGGGGAGATTTCGTCCAGCAACCGGTCATGGCCATGCTCGGCCATTGCAGCAAAACGCTCCTCCCATCCCTGCCGGGGACGACGGGCAGCATGGATAACGAGCCGGTTCCCTTCAACTTTCATCTCGACCTCATCCGTTAATCCGGCCTGTTCCAGTATGGTTCGTGGGATGCGAATTCCACGCGAATTGCCGATTTTTACCACTTTCGAACGAATCACGTTCATTTCATCACCTCGTATAATTACATTGTAATTACTAAAAATTAATAAGTCAAGCCTTTAACAATATTCTCTAAGGTATGCTTTAACGCACTAATCCACGCAAAATTTCTGCAAGGGCAAGGTAAAAAGTGATCGACCGGATTAACGTAACGTTTTGACCCTTTCCGTTCACCGTTCACCAATCCTTAATGTCTGAAATGCCGCACGCCGGTGAATACCATCGCCATGCCTGCCTGGTCGGCGGCGGCGATGGATTCGGTGTCGCGCACCGAGCCGCCAGGTTGGACGATGGCGGTGATGCCGGCTTTGGCCGCTTCCGTGACCGAATCGGGGAAGGGGAAGAAGGCATCCGAGGCCATCACCGCGCCGCGTGAGCGTTCTCCGGCGCGCTGGGCGGCGATGCGCACGCAATCAACGCGGTTGGGTTGCCCGCCGCCAATGCCAATCGTGGCTTCGCCCACCGCAAAAACGATGGCATTGGACTTGACGTGCTGGCAGGCCTTCCAGGCGAAGCGCAGCGCTTTCAACTCCTCCGGCGAGGGCGCGCGGCGGGTGGCTACCTGCCAATCAGCGGCAGCCGGGTCGCCATAATCGACTGCCTGACGCAGCACGCCGCGGGTGATCGAACGCAGTTCGAAAGCCGGTTCCACCATCAGGTCAGGCATTTCCACCAGGCGCAGGTTCTTCTTTTTGGCAAAGATCTCCAGCGCAGGCGCGACAAAGCCCGGCGCAATGACGCACTCGACGAATAGTTCGGCAATGACGGCGGCAGCGGCTTCATCAATGGCGCGGTTGGCGGCGATGACCCCGCCAAAGGCCGAAACCGGGTCGCTGGCCAACGCGGCCTGATAGGCCTGCTGCAACGCATCCGCCGAGGCGATGCCGCACGGCGAGAGGTGTTTGACGATGGCGATACTGGGGCGCTCGAAGCTGACCGCGGCGCGCCAGGCGGCGTCCAGGTCGAGCAAATTGTTATAGGAAAGTTCCTTGCCCTGCAGTACCCGCCCGCCCAGCGGACCCTCATTGGGGCGATAGGCCAACAGCATAGCGGACTGGTGCGGGTTTTCACCGTAGCGCAGCAGCCGCACCGGGTAGAGTTCCAGCGCTTCGTATGCGCTGTATGATAGATGGCCTGCGATGGCGGCATCATAGTGGGCGGTATGCTGGAAACCCTTCACTGCCAGTGCGTGCCGTTGCTCGACTGAAATACCACCGCTTTGCAGCGCAGCCAGCACGTCCGGGTAGTCGGCGGGGTCGCACAGCAGGGTGACGCGCTCGTGATTCTTGGCTGCGGCGCGAATGAGGGTGACGCCGCCAATATCGATGTTCTCTACCGCATCGGCCATAGTCGCTTCCGGTCGGGCGATGGTGGCTTCGAAGGGGTACAGATTGACGGCTGCCAGGTCGATATAATCCCAGCCGTTGGCCGCCAGGTCGGCGGCGTCACCGGCGGTCGGACGGGCCAGCAGCCCGGCATGCACGGCCGGATGCAGCGTCTTGACGCGCCCGCCAAGCACTTCAGGCGAGCCGGTGTAGTCGGCCACGTCGGTCACCGGCAGGCCGTTTTCACGCAGCAGGCGGGCCGTGCCGCCCGAGGCGAGCAGTTCCCAGCCCAGCGCGGCCAGGCCGCGGGCAAACTCGATCAGACCGGTCTTATCGTGTACAGAAAGTATAGCTTTGGGCATTGCATCTTACCTTTCGCAGGATTGAACTTGGGTGATCAAACAGTGGAGGGTCTCCACGTAAAGGCGGTGTTCCAATGCGTGCATGCGCTGCGCAAAGCTTTCCAGCGTATCGCCGGGCAGAAAATCGACGCGTTCCTGCGCCAGCACCGGCCCCGAATCGATGCCTTCGTCGGGCACCAGGTGAATCATTACGCCGCTGTGGTCGATCGCGCCGCGCTGCCAGGCTGCGAAGGCTCGCTCGATGGCATCCAACCCGGGGAAAGTGCCGGGCAGCGCCGGGTGAATGTTGACCACGCGCCCCGCGAAACGCCCGAGGAATTCCAGCGAGAGCAGACGCAGCCAGCCGGCCAGCACGATCCAGTCTGGCTGGAAGGCGGCGACCTGTTCGGCCAGCGCCCGGTCGTAGTCATGCCGGTCGATCTCCTTGCGCTTGGGCAGGGCCAGCGCCGGCAGGCCGGCCAGCTTGGCGCGCTCCAGCCCGTAGGCATCGGACTTGTTCGAAATCACTGCCGCCACTTCGGCGGGCAGCGCGCCGCTGCGGCAGGCATCCAGGATGGCCTGCAGATTGCTGCCGTTGCCGGAAACGAGCACCACCAGGCGGGTCATTGCAGTTCCACCTTGCGCTCGCCGGGGACCAGCTCGCCGACAATCCAGCTCTCTTCGGGCAGGGCGGCCTGCACCTCAGCGGCGCGCTCGGCTGGGACTACCGCAATCATCCCGATGCCCATATTGAACACGTGGTGCATTTCGTCGCTGTGAATAGCACCCTGCCGCTGGATGAGTTGGAACAGCGGCGGTACCGGCCAACTGCCGCGGTGAATGCGCGCGCCCAGGCCCTGCGGCAGCACGCGCGGAATATTTTCGATGAAGCCGCCGCCGGTCAGGTGCGCCAGCGCGCGGATGGGCGAATCGGGTTGCTCGATGAGGCCGATCAGCAAATGGAGATAGCTGCGGTGCGGCTTCAGTAGCGCTTCGCCCAGGCTGCCATTTAATTCGGGAACGTGAGCGGTCAGATCGGCATCCGCGAAGACGCGGCGGATGAGCGAATAGCCGTTGGTATGCGGGCCGCTGGAGCGCAGGCCGATCAGCAGGTCGCCGGGGCGCAGATCGGGGCGCGGTAGCATGCGCTCACGTTCCAGCGCACCGACAATGGTGCCTGCAAGGTCGAACTCGCCGGGCAGGTAAACGCCGGGCATTTCGGCGGTCTCGCCGCCCAGCAGGGCCACGCCCGCTTCGCGGCAGGCTGCCGCCAACCCACTCACCACGGCAGCCACGATCTCGGGATCGATCTTTGCGCTGGCAAAATAATCCAGAAAGAACAGCGGTCGCGCGCCTTGCACGAGGATATCGTTGATGCAATGGTTGACCAGGTCGGCGCCGATGCTGCCGTAGCGACCGAGCTGCGCGGCCAGCTTGACCTTGGTACCCACACCATCGGTGGAGGCTACCAGTACCGGATGACGCAGCCCACCCAGCGCGGCGGCGTCGAACAACCCGCCGAATGCGCCAATGCCGGCCAGCACCGCCGGGGTGTAGGTGGCGCGCACTGCCTGGCTCATCAAAGCAACAGCGCGGTTGCCGGCATCGATGTTGACCCCGGCGGCTGCGTAGGCCGAAACGGGCGCAGTTTTAAGCGCTCCCGCGGCGATATCGCGGCGGTACTGCCTCCCGTCGAAGTGAATGTTATCCACTGCGTGGTAGGCAGCCTGCACGGCAGCGGCCAAATCGCGCTCCCAGCAGGTGACGCCCAGCACGCGCCCGCCAGCGGTGGCGAGGTGATCGTCCATGCGCGCCGTCCCGGCCTGAAAGACCGCACCGTTCTTGAGCGGGGCTTCCAGCCCGGTGATGGTCTGCCCGACCTCCGGCCGTTCGGGATAGCCGGGAGCGGCCAGCACCACGCAGGCTGCCGCGCCAGGCCGCCAGCGCACCTCGGTACTTTCCAGCTTTTCCAGCGCGCAGGCTTCCAGCACATCCAGCAGGTCGCTTTCCAGCAGCGGCAAAATGACCTGCGTTTCTGGATCGCCGAAACGGGCATTGAATTCCAGTACCTTCGGACCATCTGCGGTGAGCATCAGCCCGGCGTACAGCGTGCCGCAAAAAGGCAGACCTTCGCTGCGCAGGCCGTCCAGCGTTGGTTGCAGCACCTCGCGCAGCGCCTGCGCAATGAGTTCAGGCGTGGCCACGGGCGCGGGGGCGTAGGCACCCATGCCGCCGGTGTTGGGACCCCGGTCACCGTCCAGCAGGCGTTTGTGATCCTGCGCAGCAGGCATCGGGCGTAGGCTGCGGCCGTCGCAGAACGCCAGCAGTGAAATCTCCATCCCCAGTAAGCGTTCTTCGATGACCACCTCACGCCCGGCCTCGCCATACGCCAGGTCGACCATCAGGCTGTCGAGAGCGGCATGCGCCTCGGGCAGGCTGGCAGGCAGCAGCACCCCCTTACCGGAAGCCAGCCCGGATGCTTTCAGCACAACCGGGTAGTCCACGACGTCCAGGTGGGCATGCGCCTCCTGTACATCATGAAAGATGGCGTAGCGCGCGGTGGGGATGTTGTAACGCGCCATGAAATCCTTGGCAAAGGCCTTGGAGGTTTCGATACGGGCAGCGCCGCGTGATGGGCCGAAGACAGCGATCCCGGCGGCGCGCAGTGCATCGCTCAACCCGGCTTCCAATGCGGCTTCCGGGCCGATCACTGCCAGTTCGATCTGCTCGCGGCTAGCGAAAGCGGTCAGCGCATCTACTGCCAGGGCGGGGATGGCAACGTTTTCACCCAGTTGGGCGGTGCCGGGGTTGCCCGGGGCGCAAAATAGCCGTCCCAGGCGCGGACTTTGGGCAATCTTCCAGGCCAGGGCGTGCTCGCGGCCGCCTGAACCGACCACCAGCACATTAAGCCGGTTTCGCGTCATGCTTGCTCTCCGGCCGGCTGCTCAAAACCGGTTTTAGCGGTGTGCGCGTTGACCTCGAAGGGATAGACGCCGGTGAAACAGGCGTCGCAATAGCCTTCCTCACGGCCAATGGCCTTCTTCATGCCTTTCAGTGAAAGGTAAGCCAGTGAATCGGCCCCGCTGATCTGACGGATCTCCTCCAGCGTGTGACGGTGCGCCATAAGTTCGTCGTAGGTGCCCATATCGACACCCATGAAGCAAGGATGACGGATGGGCGGGCAGGTGATGCGCAAGTGCACCTCGCGCGCACCGGCTTCGCGCAGCAGCCGCACCAATGGCCCGGTGGTGTTCCCGCGGACGATACTGTCGTCGATCAACACCACGCGCCGGTCGAGCACGTTTTCGAAGATGACGTTGTATTTGAGCATCACGCCCATCTTGCGCAGGGAATCAGTCGGCTCGATGAAGGTGCGTCCAATGTAGCGGTTCTTGATGAAACCGTCGTTGTAAGGGATGCCGGAGCGGGCAGCGTAGCCGATGGCGGCGGGAATGGAGGAATCGGGCACCGGCACCACCACATCAGCTACGGCAGGAGCTTCTTCAGCGAGTTGTTGACCCAGCCGCTGGCGCACCTGGTGCACCGAGCGCCCGTCCCAGAACGAATCGGGGCGCGAGAAATAGATGTGTTCGAAGGTGCACAGCGCAGTTTGCGCAGCGGGCGGCAGGGCCTGCGCCACGCTAAGCGCGGTGTTGGTGAGCATGATGACCTCACCGGGCCGCACTTCGCGAATGGCCTGGCAGCCCAGCGAACGCAGCGCGCCTGATTCGGAGGCTACGGCGTGCCCGCCGGTGGGCAACATGCCAACCGTCAACGGGCGAATGCCCCATGGGTCGCGCACGGCAAAGAGCTGATCGCGCGTCAGGACGACCAGCGAATAGGCTCCCTGCCAGCGCTGCATGGCGTTCTTGATGCGCTCGAACCAATTGGCGCCGGGCGCGCCGGCCAGCATCATGGTAATCACCTCGCTGTCGGAGCTGGAGGAAAAACCCATCCCATTACGCAGCATTCCGGCGCGCAGCTCGGCGGCGTTGACCAAGTTGCCGTTGTGCGCCACGGCGATGGGGCCATATTGTGTCTCGATGAGGAAAGGCTGGGCATTGCTCAGCGCTGAAGAGCCGGTAGTGGAGTAGCGTACGTGCCCCAGGGCAAAATCGCCCTTCAGACTGGCGATGCGTTCAGGCGAAAAGACCTGCGAAACCAGGCCGGAATCCTTGTGCATGTGAATGCCGCGCCCGTCAGCCACGGCAATTCCGGCAGCCTCCTGGCCGCGGTGTTGCAGCGCATACAAGCCGAAGAAGGCCATGCGCGCCACATCTTCTTTGGGCGCGTAGATGCCCAGCACACCGCATTCTTCCTGCGGGTGCTCGTCAACCAGCCAATCGATGGGAGTGGTGGAATCAACCATGCAGTTCGCCGTCATCCTGAAGGATTTTTTCGACCTGTTTGCCTTTGAACTCCACCAGCCGGGTGCGCAGGGCAGGGTCAGAGAGCGCGAAGATCTTGGCGGCCAGCAGGGCGGCGTTGGTTGGTTCCAGTACCACCGCCGGGGCGATGCCGGAGGGCATACGCAGCGAGGAGTACACGTCCGCACCGCCGAAGGCCTCGGAGGGCGGCGGGCAGGCGATCACCGGGGCGGTCACGCAGCCGTCGACGAAGCCGGAAAGCGCATTGGAGCGCCCGGCAATGGTGATATAGACCAGCGGGCGCGCGCTGGGTTCATATTCTTTGAGAATGGCGAGGACATGTTCGGGTGTCTTGTGCGCCGAACCGACGCGCAGGACGGTTTCGATGCCCAGCGCGGCGGCGGCTTCGGCCACCTTGCGGGCGTGCGCTTCATCAGCGCGCGAACCCATCAGAATAACGATCAACGGTGCAGTCATAGCAGGCCTGCCTTTTTCAAATTGGCGCTCAATCGCGGCGCCACCGGATACTCGCCGGGGACGAAGGTCTGCCCGGTGAGCAGATCATAAATACTGATATAGCGCTGGCTGGCGGCTACCCACAGCGCAGCCGGCATCGCGGGCACGGGGCCGTCGCCGCGGTAGCCCTGCTCGGCGTAGGCCAAGCGGATGAACTCCTTGTCGTAATTCTCCGGCTCCTGCCCAGCAGCGAAGCGTTCGGCGTAGCCCTCGGCTTTCCAGAAGCGCGAGGAATCGGGGGTGTGCACTTCGTCGATCAGCGTCACGCGGCCGTCCGGCGCGCGCCCGAACTCGTACTTGGTATCCACCAGGATCAAGCCAGCCCGCTGCGCTGCCTGCTGCCCGCGCCGGAAGAGCGCCAGCGCGGCGGTTTGCACTTCGTTCCAGGTGGCTTCATCCAGCCAACCCTTTTCGCTCACTTCGCGGCAAGTCAGGCGTTCATCGTGACCGGTCGGGCCGCCCTTGGTGGTGGGAGTGATGATCGGCTTGGGTAGTTGTTCATTCTTGCGCAGCCCATTCGGAAAACGGTAGCCGTAGATCTCGCGCTCGCCGAGGGAGTAACGGTACCACAACGCCGTTCCGGTGACGCCGGTGATGTACCCGCGCACAACCACCTCCACCGGGAAAGGCTGCGCCTCGACGGCCAGCAGCGCGTTGGGATCGGGTAAGCTGAGCATGTGGTTGGCAACGATATCGCGCGTCTGCTCGAACCACCAGGCCGAAAGCTGATTGAGCACCTGCCCCTTGAAGGGCACGGCCGCCAGAATGCGGTCAAAGGCCGACAGGCGGTCGGTGGTCACCAGCAGGCGGCGCTGATCGGGCAGGCTGTACCATTCGCGGACTTTGCCGCTCGACCTGCCTGGCAGCGGCAGGGCAGCGCTTTCGAAGGGCTGGGCGAGGAGTTGGAGAATTTTTTCTTCAGGGATCACGGGTTTCACTCCTAACGGTCAGAACTGTCCGGCATAAGCGACGCCGTTGCGGAAGAGGGCCAACCCACTGCCGCGGGCCAGGCCGCGCGTCCACAGTGGGTGCTGCTCGGCGAATATGTGGTCCTCGGGGTGCGGCATCAACCCCAGCACGTTGCCGGCCGGGTTGCACAACCCGGCGATGTCGGCGGTCGAGCCGTTGGGGTTGTACGGATAAACACCGTGGGCGGGGCGATCGTCGGGCGCGGCATACAGTAGCGCGGCCTGGCCGGAGGCGACCAGCGCATCGATCCAGTGCGGGTCGCGCGCCTGGAAGTTGCCCTCTCCGTGCGCCACCGGACAGTCAATAGGTTCGCTCAAGCCGCGCGTCCAGATGCAGGTCTGCGAGACGGGCAGCAAGGTCACCCAGCGGCACTCGAAATGCCCGCACGCATTGAAGGTCAGCGTGGCCTGCGCTTCAGCAGAGGCCTGAGTTGGGTCAGGTAGCAGGCCGGATTTGACCAGTGCCTGAAAGCCGTTGCAGATGCCGATGACCGGTTTGCCGCTGGCGACGAATTCGGCCATTGGCCCGGCGAAATCATGCTGTAGTTCGAGCGCCAGCAATTTACCTGCGCCGAGTGCATCCGCGTAGGAGAAACCACCCGGCAGGACGAGCATTTGATAATCCTGCCAGCGGCGTTCGCCGCGCCGCAGCCGGTTGAGCGGTACCACCTCGGGTACTGCCCCGGCCTGTTCCAGCGCGCGCGCGGCATCGAGGTCGCGATTGGTACCAGGAGCGAAAAGAATGAGCGCTTTGGGGGGCATGATATCGGCTCCGCTTCTCTATAACGGCCGCTGGAAAGCGTTGCGCAGCGCGTCCACCGGCAAGTCCAGCAAAATCTGCCCGGCGCGGCGGGCTGTCAGACGCGGTACAGCGGTGACGGCGCCCAGGCTGCGGCAGGGCAGCCCGCTCAACATGGCCTCGAAGTCGGCGGCGTGCTGCGGCGGCACTTCCACCAGCAGGCAGCCGGTCGTTTCGCCGAACAGAGTGCGCAGCGGCTCGGCATCCTCCAGCGCCAGGTCGAGCCCCAGCCGCCCGCCGATGCACATTTCGGCGGCTGCCACGGCCAGCCCGCCTTCGCTCAAATCGTGGCAGGCAGCGGCCAGCCCATCGCGCATGGCAGCGTGCAGCGCGCGGTAAACCGCGCGGGTGATCGGATCCAGCGCAGGCACGCCCTCGGCGGGCGGTTGATCAGCGGGCAGGCAGGTCAGCGCGTAATGGCTGCCGCCGAAGGTGGGGGCGAACGCGCCCACCAGATAAAGCGCGTTCCCGGCAGCCTTCAGGTCCATACTGACGGCGGCGTGCGCATTCTCCAGCAGTCCCAGCCCGGAGATGAGCAGGGTGGGTGGGATGGCATGGCGTTGGCCGTCGGAACCGAGATATTCGTTATTAAATGAATCCTTGCCGGAGATGAACGGCGCGCCGAAATAGACCGCGCCGTCGTAGCAGCCGTACGCGGCTTCCACCAGTTCCCCCAGCGTTTCGCGGCGTAGTGGGTCGCCCCAGCAGAAGTTATCCAGTAGGGCGATACGTTCGGGGTCAGCCCCGGCAGCCACGGCGTTGCGCACGGCTTCGTCAATCACGTTGAGCGCCATCTGGCGCGGGTCCAGCTTGCCGTATTCAGGATTCATGCCGGCTGAAAGCGCCAGCGCCTGCGTCCCGGCCGAACCCGGCGGGCGCAGCACCACCGCATCCGCGGGGGCGTCGGCGGCCAGCCCGGCCAGCGGCTTGATCAGTGTGCCGCCCTGTACCTCATGGTCGTAGATGCGGATGATGCGCTCTTTAGAGGCAATATTGGGGTGCGCCAGCAGTGCCAGCAGCGCGGCGGCGTAGTCCCTTTCGCGCGTCAGCAGCGGTGTAGTTTGCCCGGCCGGGCAGCGCGGCGGGAGAATAAGCGCAGCCAGGTTGCGCTGCGGCAGGCCGTTATGCAGGAAATCGTTGCTCAGGTCGAGCACGGCTTTTTGACCGTAGCGCACCACGATACGCCCGCTGGCTTCGAATTGGCCGATGTCGGTCAGCTCGACGGCGTAGCGCTCGCACAGGGTTTGCAGCGCGGGCAAAGAAGCGGGCGGCACGGCCAGCACCATGCGCTCCTGCGCTTCGGAAAGCCAAATTTCCCACGGCGCCAGGCCGGGGTATTTGAGCGGCACGCACTCGAGCTGCACCCACCCGCCTAACGTGGAGGTCATCTCACCCACGGCAGAGGAAAGCCCGCCCGCGCCGCAGTCCGTGATGGCATGGTAGAGGTGCGCGTCGCGTGCCAGTAGCACCACGTCGATCAGCCCTTTTTCCACCACCGGCGCGCCAATCTGCACCGAGGCGCCGGAGACCTCGCCGGTCTGCGCGTCCATGGTCATCGAGGAGAAAGTGGCGCCGCGCAGGCCGTCGCGCCCGGTGCGCCCGCCCAACACAATGATGCGGTCACCGGGTTGCGGCTGGCGCGGGTGGGCATCTTTGGGGGCAATGCCCAGACAGCCGCAGAAAACCAGTGGATTGGCGGTGTAACCGGGGTCGAACCATAGCCCGCCGGAAACGGTTGGCAGGCCGATCTTGTTGCCGTAATCCTGCACGCCGGCCACCACCCCCGAGAGAATGCGGCGCGGATGCAGCACGCCCGCTGGTAACGCCTCGAACGGCGTATCCTGCGGACCGAAGCACAGCACATCGGTGGCGGCCACCGGTTTGGCCGAAACGCCCAGCACGTCGCGGATGACGCCGCCTACGCCGGTATTGGCTCCGCCGAACGGTTCGATGGCCGAGGGGTGGTTGTGCGTTTCGACCTTGAACGAAATCGCGTTGACGCCGTCGTATTCGATCAGCCCGGCGTTATCGACGAAGGCCGAAAGTACCCAGGGCGCGTCGATCGTCTCGGTGGCGGCGCGGATGGTGGCGCGAAACAGGTTGGGAATGATCTCCGATCCAGGTTGGCCGCGGCGCTCGACGCTAATGCGCGCCTTGAAGGTCTTGTGAACGCAGTGCTCGCTCCAGGTCTGCGCGATCATCTCGATCTCGACGTCCGTCGGGTCGCGGCCCTCGCTGCGGTAGTAGGTCTGAATGGCGCGCATCTCATTCAGGTCGAGCGCAGCGCGGCGCTCCTGTGAGAGCGTCATCAGCCCGGCGTCGTCCAGTGAGCGGATGGGCAGGGTATCTACGGCGTCGCAGGCCTGGGTGGGCAGCGGGAAGGAAGGTTCGATCTCGCCCAGCGTGTAACGCTGGATGACCGGGTTGGATAGCAGGCGCGCTGCCAGCAGGTGGCAGTCGGCCTCACTCAGCCCGGCGCCGTGCACTTCGAAACGCAGCCCGGTTCCCGCCGCCTGCACCCCCTTGATGCCCAGCATGTGCGCGGCGCGCACGATCTGTTCAGCCACCGGGTCGGTCACGCCTGGGCGCAGCGCCACCTCGATGACGTATGCATCCCCGGAGACGCAGTCCGCCGCTGACATTTTGCCAGCGGCGGACAGATTTTGTGTCACGTTGTGAGTGATTGGGTCGTGCAGCAGCCGGTCAGCCAGGACCCGCACCTCCGTTGGCGTCAACCGCCCTTGTATAAAGTAGAGATCGGCGCAGCAGATGCGTTCCACGGCTGTCAGGCCGAGAGCGTGCGCGTCGTGCAGAAAACCTGCTGAACGGGGATCATCCAGCGTGCGTGGGGCGATCACAAAGCGGGTTATTTCGGTCAACGTCTCGGTGATGGATGGCACGATCTGCCCTCTTGAAAAATTGAATAAAAAATCATTATATACATCCAGGGGGGGCGGGTCAATGCCTTGCAGTCAGAAAAATGTCAGGATTCTGATTGTGACAGGTCACCGTTAATAGCGGCGACTTGTCTGCTGAATAAATCGCTCCGTTGAGAATAGATGAAAGGACCGGCGTGATGAAAGCGATCAGACAGCCATCTCCCTGGCAAAAGAAAAGATGCCCCTTTCAGGACATCTTAAGATCAGATACTCTGTTATAGATATTATTTGACGGGTAGAATTTGATATTCGAATTGGTAACCGGCCTTCTCGACGATACCCTGAACCATTAACCGAATTTCCTTGAAGTCGAATTGGTAGGAATAGTTTTTGCCGAACAGGCTGGATTGCTCCTCGATGGTTCCCTGGCGGGCGCCGCCGAAGGTATTATAGCTTTCGGTTTTAAAGCCAAAGCCGGTTGACATGCCGCTATCGAAATCACTGCCGGTAGAAAGCCCGGATCCGGCCTCGATAAGCATCTCGGAAAACTTGACCACTTTTGTGTCGTCGTCAACTCGTACTTTCAAGGAGTAGGTTAATTTCTTTTTGGAGAGGAATGCTTTTCGCTCCGCTATGATAGTAGAAAAACTCCAGACGCCTTTCTTTTCAGTCCATTTTCCGTCACGATTTTCCAGGGATTTCTTGATTTCATCCAAAACGCTGGCCATAGTAGTTTTTCCTTTTTTTGATGTGGCTTTATGTTAGAAGATTATAGGATCGTCCCCGCCGCGTCACTGGGGCAAGTCGGTTTCTGTTTTGACGCTGGCTGGCGCCTTGTTTGACCGCTCCCGGATAAAGATGGCGCCGATCAACGCAAGGAACATCAGGCCCAACCCCAGAAAAATCAGAACCTTATAGGTCTGTATGGCCTGCTGAACCACGCCAGGCAATACATCCGCTGCCAGTTGCGCATACCGAGTGATGAAGGTTTCTTCGCCGCCCCCGGTTGGGTTTTGCGCCGTCTGCTCGATCCAGCCGCGTAGTCCCAGCATAAAGACCAGACCTGGGATAGCAGTCAGGAAAATGACGCACCCCGGGCTGCCCAGCCGGCCGAAGCGGTAACTGAAAACGACCAGCAGACCCAGAAAGAGCAGCGATACTGCTCCTGAAATGGCGAACGCGATCTTCAGCTTACTGTGCGTTCCGGCATTCATGAAACCCAGCGGGCCGATCCCTTCCTCAACGCTTTTTTGCATATCCGGGTCGGTCATCAGGTTGGCCAGCCCCTCCCCTCCGCCATAATACAGCGGTTCAGCCCACTGTCGGAAAAACCACAGGCGGGCTTCTCGCGGCGATTTACCGGCAATATCCTCTGCCCGGACGACGATTTGCATCCCGGGGATTGGCTGCCATTCTCCGTTGGGTGATTGGGCAATTTTCTCCCGCATAATGTTGACATCATCGGGTGTATCCAGTCCCCCGGATTCATAGCTAAAGGAACTGGCAAGCATGGTTGTCAGGAAGGAAATTCCTTGTTTCGGCGCCGTGAGTTGCACCAGGATGAAAATCAGAATGGTTAGGGTCAACAGGAATAAGAGCAGGATGCCGGTAATCCATTTGGCGTCCACATGCCAGTATGGTCTGGGTTTACGTACTTTGTCTGAAGCCATTTCGAACCCCTCCAAAATCCAGCAGGCAACCAATTAATGCACGAGCGATTGATTCGCTGCAATTATGGCATAAGAATGAAAAAATGCGCCCCAAAGAGCGCTTTATTATTTCAAAACCAGTACGATACACATTTAATCCTGCGGGAAGCGCACGCATAAGACCGACTTAAACTTGCGATCCCTGCGAGGAGTGCTTGGCAAAGGACGGCGCTGGGTGGGTGAGATTTGATTTGTGCTTGTTTAGCCGAAAACCAAGCAAGATTATTAACATGAAAATTTTATATGCTCTTTTTCTTGAGCTCGTTCTCTAAAGCAGTACTTACAATATAATGCGCGCAATCTTGATATTCAAATAATTCACCTATTGCTATATCTTTCATTGGCGTACTCCCGTGGGCCGATTTTTTATCTCTTGCATCACACATGTTTCGAATGGTCTGTGCCAAAGACCTTTTCTGCTTGTAGCCGCCTAATTTGCTAGGATCGAGGCCAACAGCCGAAATTTTTGCATGTAACTTAATGTCTTCTTTTGGCGGGTCGCCAATTACTGCTTCTACAGTTCTAAAAGCGTTTTGCAAAGCAACCTCAAATTTGCTACGTTCTGTATCTGACCTAGCTATGTCTTCAAAATTATCAAGAACTTCTTGAGTTTCTCCTGGAAATATATAGAAGTTATCTTGGCTAATGCACATATATCTTATTGCCCTGCGCAAAGACTGATTTTGAATAAGTATAGGCATTATTTTCCAAGCATAATCATAATACCAAGGGGATATTATTGCTCCAACTCTAAACTGTAAAGCAGGATATGAAAAGGTTCTTTCATTATATTCTCTGCTTTCTTCTAATTGAACAAGTTTTTCTCCTTCAATAAATCTCTTCCCATGTACTAATTGCTTAGGTATCCTGAAAATAGAAGGAGAATACCCCTCAAAATGAGGGCCCCAAATAAAAGATATCGCATGTAAAAATGTTTCGCCGATTAATTTTGCTTGTTCATCATTTCTTTCGTAATTGGGGAAATGAAATAAATATGAATTGGCCATTTTTGATTTTCCCCAACTCAATTGAATGCTTGTGATATTAATCCCTAATGACTTCCCCGCTTTCCGTGCAGATACCATTGTTTCCAATTCTTCAGGTGAGTCAGTGCGACTTGTTTTCGAGGGAATGCCAAGTTCTAAAATAAGATAGCAAACAAGATTACTATCTTTGATGTAGGGGAATTTAAGTTCATCTCTGATTTTCATGACCACGTTCCAAGAATATTTATTAGATTTCAATTAGAAAATCTAATCCTAAAATCGGCTGATAGGAAGTACCACTTCACTTATTTGATAGATTTTACTGCACATTAAATTATGTGTCTCATAAGATATTGATAACGTCGATTATTAACATCAATGGAATAATTTCCAACAGGCTATGCTTGTTAATAATAAAGCGCCCTACACATAGAGAGCGCTACATCTTCTTAAAACTGGTGCGTTTAAGCTGCACCCTATCCTAGAACCGGTCGGACATAACGAGCGATGCGTGAGCTGTGCACGAGCGAAGCTGGTCCTTTGGACTGCGGGTCTGGCTGTGCCTACCCCTTCATAACTTGACGATGGTGTCCTGCGTAAAAATAGGCCCGATTTGCATGCCTAACCTGCGATACAACTCTGGCGGAACACTGATATCCGCCAGGTATAACTCACCAACAAAGTTTTTTGCCGATTCTTTGAGCAATCCTTCTTTTGGCAATGCCAGGGTCAGGGTCGCCGTAGCTCGCATACAAGGTTCTCCCGGCAGGCCGCTGGTCGCGTCCAGACCGGAAGGCGAATCCAGCGCTAAAATCGGCGCGCCTGAATGGTTAGCGCGCAGGATCCATTCGGCGGCCGCGCCTTGAGGGTTGCCCCGGATGCCATAACCGATCAACGCATCGATGATCAGGTCAGCCTTCGCCAGGTCCGCCGTTTCGGCGCTTTGTAGCTTTAGTTTTTGCAGGATATTCCATTGATGCGAGGGGACTTCCTTCAAGTTTTCTGGTTTTGTGGCCAGTCCGATTTTTACTTCAATTCCACGATTATGCAAATGGCGGGCCGCTGCCATCCCTCCTCCGCCGTTATTTCCACCGCCGCATAAAACCACGACCTTTTTCTTTGCTGATGATACTTTCATTAATTGAATGGCAAGGCTTGCCAGGCGGCTGCCGGCGTTTTCCATCATTTGCATCAGAGCGATGCCGTACTCCTCGATCATCAACCGATCGACTTCCATCATTTGGTCCGTTGTGAGAGCGGGTACTTTCATAAATCGTCCTCGAAAAATGGATGAACATAAAAATCATTTTTTTTCAATGAGATGGTTTGATTCTTACAAATCTTACTCTGGAGTGAAAAACTTTCCTTCGCATAAGTATGTCTAGTATACTTATCTTTCTTGGAGACAAATCATGGCGAAACGCACGAATGAACAATGGCTTTCTGATCTCCATTCAGCAGGACCCCAGCGTGAAGAAGCAATGACAGAACTAAGCCGCGTGATTCTTGCCGGTTTACCTTACGCGCTCTCGAAATGGCTGTCTCCGGACGATCCCCGCTTTTCCGCTCTGGCAGAGGAGGTCACCCAGGAAACCGTAATGCGGGTGACCGCGCGGCTGGATACTTTTGAAGGCCGCAGTCAGTTTACCACCTGGGTTTATACAATTGCCGTTCGCGTAGCATTGACTGAATTGCGCAGAGCGAAATGGCACGAAGTGTCTCTCGATGAACTCCTTGCAGGAAAAGAAAGCGATGACGAGCCGCAGGAAATGCCGGATCTCAGCCCTGGAGTTCAATCATCGGTCGAAAAAAAAGAGATGATGGTCATGCTTTTCAAGGTGATGCAAATGGACCTTACTGAAAAACAACGAACGGCTTTGATGGCGGTCGCGGTGCGGGGGATGCCGCTGGAGGAAGTGGCGCGCCGGATGGGCACCGAGCGTAATGCACTCTATAAATTGTTGCACGATGCCCGCTTGAAATTGAAAAATCACCTGGAAAAAGAGGGTTTTTCTGTTGCCGAAATTATGGCTACTTTCGAAAAAGAGTAATAAATTACCGACATGTCGCGTCTTAGTTCCCGGAGAGTGAAATGAAGAATTGGATCCATCGAATTTTCAAGAAGAATCGCCTCCACCAAACCCAAAATAATGCTCCCATGCCGATGGGTATGCCTGAAATTCCCCCATCTCGAGCGGAGGCAATGATCAAGATGATTGAGAAAACGCAGGAGGTGGAGCTTTCATGTGACGAAGTCCACCGTCTGTTGGGTGAATTTGCTGAAATGGCTTTGCGCGGGGAAGATGCCGCGAGTTTATTGCCATTGGTCCATCACCATCTCGATACGTGCCCCGATTGCCGCGAAGAATACGATGCTTTGATGCAAATCTTGCAAGCCTCGCCGGACTAAGTCCAACCACAAAAGCTCCTTATGGTAGAAATAGATGGCATACGAGGTAACGAAAGAATTTCGGCAGCAACGTTTGAAAAATTCTCAGCTTAGGTCGCAACGTATGGACCTGGCGTATTCTATGTCAACCCTGCTGTGATTGGCAGGCCATGTAGCAGAAAAGACGGCCATTCGAATCGCCAATGAAGCTATTCGACGGGAATTGGCGAAAGAAGGGGGCGAATTTGGAATTGCCCCCCAACGTCCTATAATTAGTTTCGACCCGGAGAGCCAGCAACCGGTATCTGATTCCGTTTTGGCGATTGAATGACAAAAGTCCTAAAAATCGACGAAGAGGTGCGGGTGCACCTCCTCGTTCCCAACGTTAGCCGGAAATTAATGGTGGTCAATTTTTACGAACCAGTACAAAAAACAGAAGACCGGTCACCACGCCGTAGATCACGTGCCCCATCAGGCTTAACCATTGATCCGTTCCGATTTTGAGCACCATTTCCGTCATGCCCAGACCCAACGGCATCAAGATCAGCCCGCCCAGCACCCACCAGATGGCGCCGTTGACCATCCCTGTGATGATCGCAGAACCCCAGCCGAGCTGAACGCGGCCGAGACCGAGCACCGCGCCGTAAAATCCCCCGATGGCGGCGCTGATGGCCATATGTACGAGGCCTCCAACCACCAGGGATTGCGATCCTACCAGCCCAGCCACCATCGGCAGCATATTCATCATGGCCATCAGCATTCCGAACACAACGCCGCCGCCTAGCCCGGCGATGATCCCGGATACCAAATATTTCCCAAACGTATTATTTTTTACCGCTGTAATTGTTGACATTTTGCTCTCCTTATACTCTGAACCGTTTTTGTTTGCTCTACAGGTTATGACGAGGACCACTCCGCCATCCTTACCAGGATTCTCAAATCCCTCGTTCTTATGGATGCGCTTCGAAGACCTTCTCGCCGGCCCGGATAGCTACCTTTAATCGGTTTTCTGCTGGCGGAACCGGGCATGACCAGCGGGCGTTATAGGCGCAATAGGGGTTATAGGCATAATTGAAGTCTATGGAAAACTTGCCTTTGCCTAAGGCTCTGGGTTCCAGGTAGCGGCCGGCCCCATAAGTTTCATGGCCTGCCAGCGCATCTGCGAAGGGTAGAAAGAATTCGTGATCGCTTTCGTAGATCGTCAATGCTACCGGCTGATGATCCACCGTAAATTGAAGGCGGCCATAACGGTGGTAGGTTTGCACCTCACCGGTGGAAGTCTGCATCTTGATTTCCTGTTGTTGCGGAAATTTCTCGATATTCACTTCAAATACCAGATCTGAATTTTCCGGAAAATATTTAAGTCCCGTAAAATGCTTCTTTTGATCGCTGGTCAGCGGGCTTTGGGGATGAAAAGCAAAGAAATCATCTTTTTCCTTGTGAAATCGTTCCAACTGTGTCATTTTGCGCCTCCGGTTTTGTTTGACCATTAAGACGACGATCCGAACATTCTTCTTACTTTCTTGCCTGCAATATGAATATGGTGAAAAAAAAGAGGCTGCCCAGGCTTTCTTCCTGGACAACCTCTAGATATTGGCTTCGCCGGTCGCGAAGGCTTTACCTTTCTGGTAACGAGAAAATTTCCTGCCTCTCGACTTACCGGCTACCCTCATCAATCCACGTGGCAACCAGTCGGGCCGTTTCTTCGACGGGCGCACTCGTTGTGTCCATTAACTTGATGGCGGGTTGGCTGTCATACGCTTTGAACCAGCGATTGTAGCGGATATGTTCCTCTATATAGGTTGGCTCTTGCGAACCCCGCCAGGTAGGTCGCTGTTGGAGCCGTTTGGAAAGGGCCTCATCAGTACAGACCAGAGCCAGATATTGCACTTTGGAGAAATACCTCCGCTCGATACAATTTTCAATATTTTGGGGATTGCCCATACCGGCTCCGAAAAGAACGACCGGCCGGCCTGACTGAGAGACATTCTTGCTGACCCGCAGCCAAAGCTCGAAGAAATCTCGGTAGTGGGTATCCGGGGTGTTGAACTTGGGCCGCCACAGAATATCAGAGTCCAGTAGCACCGCTTGCGTAACGTGGCCCAATAGATGCTGGCAAACGGTGGTTTTGCCCGAACCGCTCGCCCCGCCAATGATCAGCAAGGGGATTTGCTGGAAAGGATGTTTATAGCCGCATTCCGGACAGATCGCAAAAGGGCCGGTTGGATCGATCAGCTTGTCGGCGTGATACATGCCACATTGAAAGCAGACATTCATCATAACGGGTGTTGCCTGTGATTCAATTCCTGACGTTGAGGAACTTCACCTTACTATTAATGATGCATCATTGGGACGCGCTGCAATTATGGCACAATAACAAAAAAGAGCTCTCTGGGGGACGCTTCACCTTCATAAAACCGGTGTGCTACTCACATAGTCCTGTGGGAAAGCGGCGCCTTATCCTCGAACCGCCCTGAACTTACATGCGATGCGAGTGCTGTGCATAAGCGAAGCGAATTCGGTGGACGACCCCTGCGGAGGGGGGCTACGCTTTGCATTTAATCCGATCATTCGTTAAAGTATATAAAAGTATGTCTTTTTAGGATTTTTTGATTGTTTACAACAAAAATTGCCACGCCTTTCCTTATTGTCCGTTTCCTATTATTTTCATGAACATACCACTCAATAAATGCGGATATTACATTATCATGGGCGATTGCCCCGTTTACGTCAACGCCGATTGTTGGGTTTTCCCTGAACAATTCTTTCAGATACGCTTTTGAGTTGTTTATGTGATCAACTTCGGGGTCAGATATATCGTCGTCAAAATAGCCTTTATCCAAATAGATGTCCAGGGCTGCCAAATTTCGCTTGCCAAACAACTCATTAAAATACTTTTGAATAAATTCAAGGCTCTCTTGATTGTTCATTTTTTTCCTGGTGTTGATTCTATGGTTCAATAATTGTATTGATAGCCTATTTCGATCATGCAGCACATAATTATACTGTTCTTGAGACGCCGTAATTATGCAAATAATTAAAAGCGCCCTGCATCACTGGGGAGCGCTTCATCTTTTCAAAGCGGTGGGCTAATCACAGCGTCCTATGGAATGGTCGAAACTTCTGCCCCCATGCGTGATGGTGCTGCACCGCCCCCTACCCTCAAGCGCCAAGCCTCACCGTGGTAGCCCCGCCCCAACTCTGGGCGCACTGCTTATTGTTGGTGCGGTGCATATCCAGACGCACCCGCCCGACATCGCGAACCCACCGTCCGGTCGGCACCACCTGTGCATAAGGAATTCTAAAATATTGGCCAAGACACCATAAGGCATTGTCATC
>MGMG01000068.1 GCA_001796355.1 Chloroflexi bacterium GWB2_54_36
AACCGAGGAAATAATGGAAGAAATCAAAATTAACAACAATGAGGAGCCGATCCGGCTTTTTGAATCGGATTTTCTGGAGTTTTTCTCTCACATCCACCCTGCGGTAGTGGTAATTATCTGGCTGCCGATCAGCCTTTATGCTCTGGTACGCGGATTTGTCGATTGGCCGCAAGGCCAAGGACTGGGCTGGATATTCTTTGCATTCTTGTTCGGCCTGTTCCTATGGACGCTTGCAGAATATTTACTGCACCGCTTTGTGTTTCACTATCGTCCCAAAACCGAGGCGCAAAAGAAAATATTCTTTTTGTTCCACGGAGTGCATCATGCACAGCCGCAGTGCAAGACCCGCCTGGTCATGCCGCCGGTGGTGAGTATTCCATTGGCGCTGCTGTTCTACGGCTTTTTCCACCTGTTCTTTGGCGCCATTCTGGGCGGCAGTAATTGGGTTGGACCGCTTTTCTCCGGTTTCATTATCGGTTACCTGTGCTATGACCTGACCCACTACGCTACTCATCATTTCCCCATGCGCTCGGGAATCTGGAAAGCCTTGAAACGTCACCACATGCGCCACCACTTTAAAACACCGAATATGCGTTTCGGCGTTTCGTCGCCCTTTTGGGATTTTGTGTTCAAGACACAGGGAGAATAGGTGGTAGCGGCGGCTCCCCTCGCTACGCTCGCTCGCAGTGCGCCCAGCGGGCGGGGATGCCAAAATAGCGATCGCGAGCCGCTCTTCCTGGCATCATTCGGGGGTGCAAACCACCTGCTAAAATCAAAAAAGGCTGCTTCGACAAAAGAAGCAGCCTTTTTTCATTGCAGTCTTCTGCAATATTAAGGTTTGGCCATGCCCTGGCGCGCTACAGCTTCTGCGGCTGCTTTGACTGCCTCAGCATCGCCCAGGTAGCGGCGGGAAAGCACTTTGAATTTATCGTCAAGTGAATATGCCAGCGGCACGCCGGTGGGGATATTCAATTCAACGATGTCATCATCGGAAATTTTATCCAGGAATTTGACCATAGCGCGCAGGCTGTTGCCATGAGCCACCACCAATATTTTTTCGCCGGCCAGCAGCCGCGGCGCGATGGATTTTTCCCAGTATGGCATCACCCGCGCCAGGGTGATCTTCAAGGATTCGGTAGCCGGAAGCAATTGCGGATCAACGCTGGCATAACGCCGGTCGAAGCGCGGGTGGCGAGGGTCATCCAGTGACAGCGGGGGAGGTGGGGTGGCAAAGCTGCGCCGCCAGATCTGCACCTGCTCGTTGCCGAACTTCTTGGCGGTCTCAGCTTTATTCAAACCCTGCAGGTCGCCGTAATGGCGCTCGTTAAGCTCCCAGGCGCGCTCGACTGGCAGCCACATAGCATCCATGGCATCCAGGGCGATCCACAGGGTGCGGATGGCGCGTTTGAGCACTGAAGTGAATACATAATCGAATTCGTATTTTTCCTGCAGCATGAGCTGACCGGCCTGTTTGGCTTCCAGCATGCCTGTGTCAGTCAGGTCAACATCCGTCCAACCGGTGAAGCGGTTTTCCAGGTTCCAGGTCGACTGTCCATGACGCAGCAACACTAAATTTTCAGTCATCACGTTTTCCTCCAAAAGGTGGATTTAATAATGGCTTATAAATAACGGCGCTGATTATAACCGACAAACGACTTTGTGAACCTCAGCACAAACTGTTCATCCATTAATCGGTGGGACGCTCACCGCGGGCATCCAGAAACATTTGCTGGCGGGCGCGCAGCATGCGCAGTGTGGTGTATATCAATAAGATAAAAGCTGCCACGCCAGCGGCAGTGCCCACGACCTCGACCTGCTCCGGGCGGAGGCGAATACCAATGAACGCCCAGATAAGCACCGCGGGGTACGCGATAGCGTTACGCCGGTGGATCATCAGCAATCCAACCAGTGTCGCTACACCGATCATGATCACTGCCCAGGTTTCCGGCGAGACACCAAAGCCGTTCCAGCCAGCGGCATAAAGGGCTGCGCTAATATTGGCAATGGTTGCCACTGAGATCCAACCCAGGTAGAGCGAAAATGGAAAATCAACCAGCGCCTGTTCCACTGGGTGGACTGGGGGGTGCAGGCCAATTTCCAACCGGGTGTAGCTGACCACCAGGCAGGCCAGCAAACCCAACATGAGGATAACGGTTAACCCGAGGATCTCCCAGTGCCAGGCGAAAATCCAACCGGCATTGAGGAGGTTGGCCAGCGCAAACCAGCCGCCGATGCGTTCGATGCGCGGATTGGCCTGTTGGCCTGGCAGCGCCTGAAAAATGGTAAATCCGATCAAAGCCAGGTAAATCAACCCCCAGATCGAGAATACATATCCAGCCGGGGTAAACAGCACCGGGTAGGAATCGGAAATCTCAGCCGTCGTTTTGCCGTTGAGAGGCAGGGTGTTCGCCAGCGTGTTGACGATCAACATAATGGTCAGGGTCAGTGCATTGGTCAGCCGCCATTTATTCATTTTTCCCTCCTGAATGATTTATTTCGATTCTACCTGAAATCAATGCAAGTGAAATGAGCCAGCCGGGTATTGACGGGAAATTAATGCCCAAATTTGGAAGGTATAATTTCTAAACCGTTTTCTTTTCACCATCCGTGAGGTCTGCATGTTTGTCTTTCTCTCGAAATTCCTGCCGCTGCTGGTTTATCCAATCGGCCTTGCCTGCATTTTGATCTTCTTCGCGCTCATATTTTCAAAAAAACGCCGGGCGCAGAACGCTTTTCTGGGATTGGCGCTGATACTTCTGTGGGTCGGCGGTAACCGATGGGTTTCGTCCAGCCTGGTCCGCTCGCTGGAAACCCGAATCACACCACCTGAGATCATCCCATCAGCCGATGTGATTGTCGTCCTGGGTGGGGGAACCGAATCCTATGGGCCGCCGCGGGCTGCGGTAGAGTTGAACGGCGCCGGTGACCGCGTACTTTACGCTGCGCGGCTTTATCGGGAGGGGGTAGCCCCGCGCTTGCTTTTAAGTGGCGGCAACATCACCTGGCTTGGTGGTCGCCCAAGCACCCCGGCAGAGGAGATGAAAGAGGTACTGGTTTTCATTGGCATCCCGCAAGATGCGCTCTGGCTGCAACCTGATTCCCAGAACACCTATGAAGATGCGCTTTTCTCCGCGCGGATGCTCAAGGAAGAAGGCATCGACCGCATCGTTTTGGTCACCTCTGCGATGCATATGCCGCGTTCGGCAGCCTTGTTCGAAAAACAAGGGATTGAAGTAATCCCGGCGCCAGCCGATTACGCTGTGCCGGATTATGCCTGGCAAGACCTGTGGAATGGCAATTTTGCTGCCCAGTTGATCAATCTCTTGCCCAATGTAGGCGCTTTGTCTCAGACAACCAATGCCCTCAAAGAATATTTTGGCCTATGGGTGTACGGCCTGAAGGGTTGGCTCTAAACCCGCCAGCCGATTTCACGCATTTTGGCCAGGGTTGAGCCTGGGTCATCGCTCAGAATGGCGTCAAAGCCCATCCAGCGGTACCATTTTAGCCGGGAGTCAGGGGTGGGATCGAGCGGGCAGGTTGCCTGTCCGTAGCGATGCGCAGCGCGGGCGTAGAACGGGTTAAGCAGCAGGGCTGGCCAAAACAATCCATTGAGCTGTACGCCTTTTCGCGGGAAAGGGTTGGTCATGGAGATCTGCCCGATTGGTAGATCGGGTGCTTCGCGCTGAACCGACTGCAGGTAATCCAGGTGGAATGAAAGCAGCACGGTGCGGTCGAATACGCCGGTTGTACGCAATTGATGAACCAGTTGGCGGCCGACGGCGGGTTCCAGGAAGCGGCTGGTTTTAAGTTCCAAAGCCAGCGCGATGCCTGCTGGCAGGATTGCTGCGACCTCATCCAGGGTCGGAATGCGCTCGTCAGCAAATTCCGACCGGTCGCATGAGGCTGATAACGCCTTCAATTCTCTGAGCGTTTTGGCTGCGACTGGGCCTTCTCCATCGGTGGTGCGGTCGAGGGTGGCATCATGGATGCAAACCAGTTCTCCGTCAGCCGACAGGTGAAGATCGGTTTCCAGTATATCCGCGCCTTCCTTCAGCGCCCAGCGAAATGCCGCCAGCGTATTTTCCGGGCAGCGAACCCGGTTGCCGCGGTGCGCCATGAGATACGGCTTCTCCCGGCCAGGCAAATCCAGTGCTCTTTTGACCATATTCACACCTATTGAAACAAATTATGACACATTTACGTTAGGACGCACATAAACCTAACAGGTTTTTCGAGATCACACCTGACCATGCTATACTAGCGCCCGTTGCGTTTTTGTAAAAATTAGATTGCAGCTATTGTGAACAATACAGTTTATCAAAATTCGTTCAAAGCAATTTTCAAGACCTGGTGGCCGCTGGCTTTTAGCTGGGTCTTGATGAGCGCGGAATTGCCGCTGTTGAGCGCCGTTATGGCCCGGCTGGCTGAACCGGAAATCAACCTGGCCGCTTACAGCGGTGTAATCTGGCCGGTGGCATTGATTGTAGAAGCCCCGATTATTATGCTGTTGGCGGCATCGACCGCTCTCAGCAAGGATTGGGCGTCTTACCAGAAGATTAACAAATTTATGTTGATTTCCGGGGGTTTGCTGACAGCTCTGCATGGCTTGATTGCCTTCACGCCGTTGTATTACTGGGTAGTCACAAATATCATGGGCGTTCCGCAGGAGATCATCGAACCCGGACGTCTCGGATTGGCGATCATGCTGCCCTGGACCTGGGCTATCGCTTACCGTCGTTTCAACCAGGGTGTCTTGATTCGCTTCGGCCATTCGAATGTCGTCGGAACCGGTACGCTGCTGCGTCTGACCGTCGCCGGGATGATTCTTCTGCTGGGATACTGGTATAAGGGCTTTGCGGGGGTGGTCGTCGGGGCGACCGCACAGGCTGTAGCCGTCATGGCAGAAGCAGTCTATACGGGTTTCAAAGTCAAACCGGTGATCCTTTACCAGGTGAAGCCAGCCGAACCTGTTGAACCGCTAACCTGGAAGGCCTTTTTTAGTTTTTACACTCCCCTGGCGATGACCTCGATCATTACCTTAATGTGGCAGCCTTTGGGTTCGGCTGCTATGAGCCGCATGCCGCGGGCGATCGAATCATTGGCGACCTGGCCGGCCCTGGCCGGATTGATTGCCATCCTGCGCTCGGCAGGCTATGCCTATAACGAAGTCACCGTTGCGCATCTGGATCGCTCCGGATCGCTGCCCAATCTGAAGCGGACAACAAAATTTCTGTTTTTCGCCACAGCTTTTCTCCACCTGCTGCTGATTCTCACACCATTAGCAAGCATCTGGTTCTTCGAAATCTCGGCATTGGAGCCTGCCCTGGCACAGATGGGCCGGCAAGCGTTCTGGCTGGCGCTGCCGCTATCCGCGGTAACGGTGCTGCAAAGCTGGTTTCAGGGGGCAATCTTAGTCAGCCACAAGACGCGCGCTGTCTCTGAGTCAGTGCTATTGATGCTCATCACCCTGCTGATTGTATTAAGTATTGGCACCCGGCTGCAGACCTCGGCTGGCCTATTTTTCACCATTGGCGGGCTGGCACTGGCAAGTACAATGCAAATGGCCTGGCTCTGGCTGCGCAGTCGAGCGGTTATGCAGAAATTAGCCGAACGTGACCGCAAGGTCGATTATTCCACGCCGATTGCCGAGAATTATTAATCCTGTTTGGCTGCCAGTAGGGTTTGTTTGTCGAGCGGGTGTAGAAAAGCGGTTTCCAGCGCATTCGCTTGCGCTTGCACGATTTGACGGGGCGTCAAACCGGCTGCCGGAGCTGCAATTTCATATTCATGCTTCAGGGTGATCGCACTGATGCCCGGGTCGTCGGTGTTGATGGTCGCCAAAAGGCTGGCATCCAGCATGGCCCGCAGCGGGTGTGCCGCAAAGCTGACAACGGATGAAGTCTGAACGTTGCTGGTCAGGTTAGCTTCGATGCCGATGCGGCGTTCCAGTAGCAGATCAACGACGGATGGATCTTCAAACAGGTGAACCGCGTGGCCTATGCGCTCAGCGCCTAATAGTTCCACTGCCTGGCGGATGCTGCCGGGGCCATCGGATTCGCCGGCATGCACGGTGACATGCATCCCGGCATCCCGCGCCTGCTTGAAGTGACTTGTGAAAAGGCGGGCCGGAAAATTGGCTTCATCGCCAGCCAGATCGACGCCCACCAGGTGATCTTTGAGAGCCAACAAGGCTGCCAGCTCCTTGTACCCAACCTCAGCACCATAAGTGCGGGAAAGGATGCCAATGATCTGAACGGGCACGCCAAAGTCCCTCACACCCGCCTCCACGCCGTCCACCACCGCCTCGACCACAGCAGACGGATCCAGCCCGTGCCTTTCGGCCATAAACCACGGGCTGAACCTTAATTCGGCATAATCGATGCCCTCACGCAGCAAATCCTCGACGTTCTCATATGCGATTCGCCGGCAAGCATCGTAGTCCACTAAAATTGTTACCAACCACTTAATTTTCTCCAGAAAAGCCATGACACCGGGCTGCGGTTCCGTGACCTGAACATGCGGACGCAACCCCTCCACATCCCAGGCTGGCAGCGGCAAGTTGTGCTTGCGCCCCAGATCCAGTACGGTTTCCAACCGCATGGAACCTTCCAGGTGGCGGTGAAGGTCAATGAGGGGCAGGTTGGGATGCGTGGCGGGTGCTGCCATGATCAAGCCGCCTGCAAATATTTCTTGAACCAGCGCAAAATATGATTCAAGCGTAAGATACGGCGATCCGTGCGCCCGGTGCGCGACAATCCGTGGAACTCGTCCGGGAAGCGGACAAATTCGGTGTCAACCCCCAGGCGTTTGAGTGCGACAAATACCTGTTCGCTTTGTTCGATTGGGCAGCGGTGGTCCATTTCATTATGAATCACCAGCGTGGGTGTCTTTGCATTACCAATGAATGCGATTGGCGAGTGCTCCCAGTAATATTGCAAATCTTCGAACGGCGCTTTATGGTTGAGCTCTTGCTGGAAGACCCAGTTGAAATCGCTTGAGCCCCACATGGAGACGAAGTTGGATACGCAGCGCTGGGAGACCGCGGATTTAAAGCGCTGGGTATGCCCGATAACCCAGACAGTCATGTAACCGCCGTAACTGCCGCCGGTGACGCCCATTCGGGCGGTGTCGATGTATGGAAGTTTGGCAACATAGTCCGCCCAACGCATCAAGTCGGAATAGTCGGCTTCGCCCCAGTTGTGTGCAATGGCACCGGCATGTCCTTCGCCGTAACCGCGGCCGCCGCGCGGGTTGCAAAAATACACCACAAAGCCCTGGGCAGCCAGGTAATAGAACTCGTGCATGAGCAGAAAACCGTACTGGGTGAGCGGTCCGCCGTGAATTTCCATAATCGACGGGTACTTTTGGGTCGAATCGAAGTTCGGCGGTTTGAGAATCCATCCCTGTAATGGATTGCCGTCCTTGCCTTTGAACCAGACCTCTTCTGTAATGCCAAGGTCAACCCTGTCCAGCCAGTCTCGGTTGAAACGCGTCAACTGGCGCGGGGCACTGGTTTTACCACCTTTTAAATCTACGACGCAAATCTGCCCCGGGTCATCCAGGGTACCGAACAGATAAGCCATTTTGGAAACATTGGCGTCGAAGGATTGCGCGGACACCACGCCAACTGGATCCAGCAGTGGGTTGACTTTGCGGCTCTTGACCTCGACCTGATAAAGATGCGATGAGCCTTTGGTTAAAACGGGGAAGAAAATCGTTTTGCCATCCTTCGACCAGAAAGCCGGACGTGTTTCGGCCTGGCCGATATCGTTGATCGTCCAGGCACTGACATGAATATCCTCGGTTTTGGTCAGGTTGATGGCCTCGCTTGACCCATCCACAGGCACAACCCAAACGCCGGCGTTTCGCCAACCTTCGCCTTCTCCTTCCTGTCCGTAATAGGCAAGCCACTTACCGTCGGGTGAAAAACGCGGAGACCCTTTCGAACCGAGCGGAGTATTGATTTTGCGCGCCTCTCCGCCGTTGAAAGGCATGATAAACAGATCGATCCGGTCGGGGTATGCATCCGGGTCTTCGCAGCTATTCGAGGCATAGAGGATCCATTTGCCATCCGGCGAAATATCCGGCTCCTGCTGGTCGTGAACCGGGTGATCGGTCAGTTGTTTGGCCTTGCCGCTTTTGACGTCTACCGACCACAGATGGGTGCGTTCCAGCGGCAGGTAGCCGTAACCGTCGAGTTTATAGAATACCCGATCGTAATGACGGGCAGGAGTCCCTAACTTTTTCAAATCCGGGTTCTTCTCACGGGTCAGGACATCGGCGTCAGTTTTGCGGACGGTGCAAAGCAGGGTTTTGCCATCCGGCGACCAGATATAATCCTCGATTTCCCCTTCTATTTTCGTAAGCGGCCAGGCTTCGCCGCCGGAAGTTTCAATCAGGTATATTTGCGCCGGTTTTTCCTGGTCACCGCGATTGGAAATAAAGGATATGAGCCTGCCATCCGGCGACCATGCCGGTTGGTTGTCGGATTGGTCGCCGAAAGTGTACTGCCGGGGTTGGCTGCCCGCTGCGGTGGAGACCATCCACAGGTTGGTATATTTCTTTTCAGATTTTCGATCGACCCGCTGGACAGAAAAGACGACCTGGGTTCCAGTAGGATTGATTCTTGGCGATGAAAGCACTTGAAATTTGTATAAATCTTCGGCTGTAATCAATCTTTTTGTTTGTGCAGGCATGTCTTTTCTCCGTGAAAATTGATTAAGTACTGCAACATGTCTTATTTGGAAAGTTTAACCGAAATATTGAAACAGGCTATCCGCCAAAAATCCCACTGATCCATTCGGATAAGCCACGGGTGGGCAGTTGACCGATCACCTGGCCGTTCTGCCCGTTGACCGTGACCTCAAATCGTTCCTGATCGTGCTGGTAGGTGGTCAACCAGATTGGTAAGAGAATTAGCTGGTACGAATCAACCGCCATGGAAGCCGGGTTGATCCTCAGGTTGGAGATTTGTTGGTTATATTGATTCGGAATTTGCTCCTTCTCTGCCTCCAACACAGTTTTTCTGGCGTTCAGCGAGGCGTCGCTGACTGGAATCTGGTAGGTCTCTGCCATCCAATCTGCCAGGTAGTGCGAGTCGAAGTTTACCATTCCGGCCAGTTGGAAGGTATTGACAATTTCATTGCTGGCTTCAGGGAGGTGGTTGGTAGCGGGCACCAGGATTTCAGGATGGTGGATAATTTTTGTATCCCGAATCGTCTCCCAGCGGTCATTATTCTGAATGCTGGCAGTCCAGGAGAGCTGGCCGCCGACGGTAAAATTCCAAACCGGAATGTAAAATCCACGCGGCGCAGCATACCAGGGGGTCTTTTCGAAACTTTCCGCCGTAAACCAGCTTTGTAATCTTTCGCGTACCCCTCTTGCTCCGAATTTAAAAGGGATCAGGCTGGCAGGTTGGATCGTTTCCTTTTCGCTCGAATCAGAGGTTGCATAACTCGACCCACAGTACGGGCAATTCTCGCTCAAAATATGCGCCGGGACCTGAAATTCAGCGCTGCAACCCTGACAGGTGGTAATTCGGGCGCGGACAGGAATCTCATGTCCGCGAGTCGTCGCCATGGCTGCCGCGAAATTTGCGGATTTACCTGCAGACAAGCGGGATTTCAGACCGCCAATAGCCTTGCGGGAACCGCAGTTCTCGCAAACCAATTCATTGCCGTCAGCAGTGAAGACCATGCGTCCACCGCAAACTGTACACACAAAACGCTGGACTTTGGCGCGCACCGGTTCGATAGGCGCTGTAGCAGGTTTGCGGTCGGGGTCAATCACATCTGCCGGATTTAATGCGCCGCTCAACTCTGCCAGCTTCCGGCGTGCCCGGGCATCACCGGGGTTGCGCGAGAGAATTTCATCCAGATAAGTTTTCTTCTCGACGGGATCTTCAACGAGGGTTGCCAGCCATTGCCAGGTTTCGGTTTGTTCTTCGGGGGTCGGGTCTAAATCCAGCAGCCTGGTAAAATAGCGGATAGCCTCCGACTTTTCGTCGGCTTTAGTTGCTGCGATACCGCGCACCATCAAGTCATGGGTCAGTGCCGACATGCTGTCGTCAGTCCATTCTGGATTTTCAGGATGACTTGATTATATTGCTTCATTCCAAGACGGGTTCAGCCAGGAAGCGGTTAAAGAATTCACTCAATAATGTTTGAAAGGCTTGCGGCGAAGCAGCGGTGAGCAGGTTCAGAAGCTCATTTCGCTCGGGGTTATACGGCTGCAACAGGCGTTTGGCATACTTACGATACAGTACATTACCGCGTTCAGGACCGTAGTAATCCAACATTGCCTCATAATGCCGCATCAGAGTTTGTTGCACCACCGCAGGCGGGATCTGACTGCGTTCCAATCCTGAGAAGATCCAGGGATTTTCCAAAGCCGCCCGACCGATCATCACTGCATCGGCACCGGTTGATTGCAGGACATACTCCATTTCGGCTGCAGTGGTGATATCGCCGTTGGCGATGACCGGAATTTGGAGCGCTTTTTTAATTTCAGCGATGGGCTCCCAGCGGGCGCTGCCAGTGTAGCCCTGCACCCGCGTTCGCCCATGGACTGCGACCAGGCTGCCGCCGTTATCTTGAATAATCCTGGCTACCTCGAGGTAATTAAGGGAAGTCTCATCCCAACCCAGGCGAATTTTCCCGGTAACGGGCACAGGCAGCGCGCGGGATAAGGCTCTAAATATTGCGCCAATTTTTTCGGGTTCGCGCAGTAATGCAGCGCCTGCGCCGCGGTTGGTAACACATTTTGCCGAGCAACCCAGATTTACGTCGATGACGTCCGGTCGGTAGGCGAGCAGCATGCGAGCAGCTTCAACGATGCGCTGCGGGTCGTCGTCGAAAACCTGGAAAACGATCGGGCGTTCGAATTCCGCATATTGCAGGCGGCGGGCCAGGTCGGGGTGACCGTTGACAATGTCGATGGCGTTGATGAATTCAGTATAGCTGGCAGCTGACCCCAGCCGCCGCGCCAGGCTGCGAAACGGCAAATCGGATACGCCGTCCATCGGCGCCAGGATGCTGCGCCCGAAAATGGGGATATCTCGAATAAAGAAATCTGGATGTCTGCCCAGGTCATTGGTCATATGGCGAATGCTACCATAAAAACAGGTATCTCATAATTTATGGCGCTGGCGTAGACAGAACAGGCCGTAAATCTTCGTATCCGGCGTCGCGCATCCACTGACATAGCACCGGACCGCCGTACCGGTCAAGGGTTGGCTTGTTATTGACCGGCGGCAGCCCGGAGAACCCGCGGAAGTAGCCGGCCTCGCCGTCCAGTTGAGCGCGGGCAGCTTCTGACAGGTCGCGGTCGCCAATGGCGATGGCATGAATGTGAATGCCTGAGCCCGGAAAGACCTCGTCAACTTCCCGCAGCCAGGCTGCAAAGCCCGCCAGCCGCAGAGCCTGGAGTAGAACCGGGATGTCATCGTAAAGCACGATCCAGGTGCCTGTGCGCATGACCGAAAGGTCAACCGCGCCTCCGCCAAGGTGTGTGCCAAAACTGGCAGCGCCATTATCATGAAACGAACCCTGGGTAATAGCGCTGCCGGTCAGGTCGATCTCGCCGCCATACAGCAATTGGGCGTATTCCAACATGGCGACAGTGCGGGCATTGAGCCAGTAGCCGTCGATATTCACCAATTCATAATCATCGGGCGGTTTGCGGCATTCCGTCGGTTCGCTGGTGGGGGTGATCGTTGCGGTTTCTGTCGGTGGCGAGAGGGTTGGAGTGAACGTAACCGTTGGGGTTGCGGGCACCGGCGTTTGCGTCGGCATGAGCGTGATGGTGGCTTTGCCCAGCGTTCGGATCACTGCGGGAGTGGTTTGGGCGCACCCGCCCAGCAGCATCGCCAGAATTAACACGATGGCAACGACATGGCCTTGAAAGGATTGGTGGTGAATCGTCCTTTTCACGAATGACACCTTCAGGACGATTATAATGGACGAAAACCTGCATATTTGTACATATCAATCTATCCAGGTTATTTTCGGAGTTGGCAACAACCAGTTCCAGGCAGGCACTCGGTTTGGAAACAATCTCTTCAGGCATTATTCAAGGATTGAAGCTGTTTTTTAGTGGCGATCCAGCGCTATGGCAGATAATCGGCGTGTCCGCGCAGGTGAGCGGCGCTGCGCTGCTTCTGAGCGCCCTCCTGGGCATACCGCTGGGGGCTGTGCTTGGCTTGACCCGTTTTCCGGGCCGGCGCATGATTCAAGCTTTAGTTTACACAGGCATGGGGCTGCCGCCAGTGGTGGTTGGGCTGGCTGTCTACCTGCTGCTCTCCAATAACGGCCTGCTTGGTCCGCTGCAGCAAGCCTGGATACCCAAACTTTTCACTGTGGAAGCCATGATCGATGCCCAGGTCATCATCGCCGCGCCGCTGGTAATCGGCTACACCATGTCCGCGGTTGGCGAAGTCAGTCCTAACTTACGGCTGCAAGTCCGGTCGCTGGGTGCCACCCGGCTGCAAGCGCTTGGCGCTACCCTGTGGGAGGCGCGCCGCGGTGTTCTGGTGGCGCTCATTGGGGGACTGGGCAGCATTTTGTCTGAAGTCGGCGCGGTGATGATGGTGGGTGGCAATATCGACGGTTCCACCCGCGTCATGACCACCGCTATTTTGCTCGAAACCCGGCGCGGTAATTTCGAACTTGCGATCGGTCTGGGAATCGTTCTGCTTGGTATGGCATTCCTCATCAATCTGTCGGCAGCCCAATTGCAAGGGAAGGGGCACTAATGGCGCCGGTGTACCAACTCGCAAACGTGACAAAAGCCTATTCTGGCCGGCAAATCCTGCATATTAATCAGCTGGACATTTATCCCGGCGAAATATTAGCGGTAGTTGGGCCCAGTGGCGCTGGAAAATCTACCTTGCTGCGTTTGTTGAATTTCCTTGAAGCGCCTGACAGCGGCAGTATTTACTTTAATCAACAGCCGATCAATCATCAGAACGTGCCGCTCGAAATCCGGCGGACGGTCACAACGGTATTTCAAAACCCGGCGCTGCTTTCGGGCAGCGTCACCGCCAACCTGCTCTTCGGGCTCAGGTTGCGCGGACAGAATGACGGACAAAAAGAGGTGGACGAAATGCTCGAGCGCTTCGGGTTGGCTGCTCTGCGGCGCTCTCCCGCGCATGCTCTCTCAGGCGGCGAGGCGCAACGGGTGGCGCTGGCGCGGGCGTTAATCCTTAAACCATCGGTACTTTTGCTGGATGAGCCGACCGCCAATCTTGATCCCTATAATGCGGAAATGATCGAATCGGTCATCCGCGGCATCAATCAAGCCCACCAAACGACCATTGTCCTGGTGACGCATAATATCTTCCAGGCCCGCCGGTTGGCTGACCGGGTTGCGCTGATGTTGAATGGTGAAATTATCGAGACCGCTGATACCCAGACATTCTTTGAGAATCCACGCGACAGCCGTACCCGGCGGTTTGTCCGTGGCGAGATGGTCTGGTAAGATTGCCCGCAGTACAAAGCGCTAAAGGAGAATGATTATGACGAACCGGTATACATTTACCTTGCCAACTTTAACGGTTATCGGAGTTTTGCTGCTTTCTGCCTGCGGTACTGCTGCTCCAACCGAAAAGCCTGTGCCCGCTACAGCGGTGGCAGATACTCCTGTCCCATTGCCGACGACCTCTGAAACTGCTGCTGCAGTGCCTACTGATATTCCAGCAGGAATTGTGGATCAGTTGATATTGGCAACAACCACCAGCACGGATGATTCTGGTTTGCTTGACTATATCCTGCCGGATTTTGAAGCGATCTGCGGCTGCGATGTGAATGTAGTTGCGGTCGGTAGCGGGCAAGCCCTTCAGTTGGGAATGGATGGCAACGCCGATGTACTGCTGGTGCATTCGGCGGCAAAAGAAAAAGATTTCATGGACAATGGCCACGGCGTCCGCCGAGAAGATGTCATGTACAACGACTTTGTAATCCTGGGGCCGGCGGATGACCCGGCGGGGATCGCCAGCGCTGCCAGTGCCGCTGAA
>MGMG01000069.1 GCA_001796355.1 Chloroflexi bacterium GWB2_54_36
TAGCCAGCTCGTTAACCCAGGAGCAACACACCCGACTTCCTGCCTGTTCTGGTATAATTCACCCGCGAAACGTTAATAGAAAGCGATTAGAAATTATTTTGTATGCTTGAAAAACTTGCCCAAATCGAAACCCGGTTCAGTGACCTGAACCGAATGCTAGAAGAATCTGTCAACGATTATCAGCGCACAGCCGAATTGGCGAAGGAACGCTCCGACCTGGAAGAAATTGTTTCCAAGGCCGAAGCCTACCGCTCGATCTCTGAGCGCATCGCGCAGGCGCACCAACTCGAATATTCCGAGGACGCTGAATTGCGCGAACTGGCGCAGCTCGATCTGGCTGACCTTTCGCCGCGACTGGATGAATTGGAAGCACAACTCCGGGCGCTGTTGTTGCCCAAAGACAAGCGCGATGACCGCAATGTCATCGTCGAGGTGCGCGCCGGTACGGGCGGCGATGAAGCCGCCCTGTTTGCCGCTGACCTGTTCCGCATGTACTCGCGCTACGCAGAACGCCGTAACTGGCAGGTCGAAATCCTGTCCGAAAATGAAATAGGCATCGGCGGATACAAGGAAGTGATCTTCAACGTCAAAGGCAAGAACGCCTATTCCCGCTTGAAGTACGAATCCGGCGTTCACCGCGTTCAGCGCGTTCCTCAGACTGAAGCTTCCGGCCGCATCCACACCTCGACCGTGACGGTGGCTGTCCTGGCTGAGGTCGATGAAATTGATATTCAGATCCCCGATTCGGACATCAAAATTGATATTTACCGCTCGGCAGGCGCCGGTGGGCAAAATGTTCAAAAAAACGCTACCGCTGTACGCATCACTCATCTGCCGACCGGGATTGTAGTAGCCTGCCAGGACGAACGTTCTCAGTTACAAAACCGGCTGCGCGCCATGGGTATCCTTCGCGCCCGATTGTTTGAATTGGAAGAAGCCAAACGCCAGGCGGACCTGGATGAAACCCGCCGTTCGCAGGTTGGATCCGGCGAGCGTTCGGAAAAAATCCGTACCTACAATTACCCGCAAAACCGGGTGACCGATCATCGCATCAATGTTTCCTCGTTCAACCTCCCGAATGTGATGGACGGCGACCTGGAAATCTTCATCGATGAACTTTCCATTCGTTCTGAAGCGGACCGCCTGTCCACGCGTGGAGAGTTTGACGACTGACGCCGGTGAGTGGCTTAAAATTGCCCGCCAGCGGCTAACCGGTGTCGAACAACCCGGGCTGGAGGCGCAGCTCATCCTTGGATCGGTATTGCAGCTCCCCCGCGCTGCGGTTTTAGCGCACCTGGAGCGCAGGCTCACTCCGGGGCAATTGGAACAGCTCGCTCAGCTTGTAAACCGCAGGGCAAACGGTGAACCTTTGCCTTACCTTCTTGAGCACTGGGAGTTCTTTGGCCTGGACCTGGTGGTCACACCGGCGGTGCTGATCCCCCGCCCAGAGACGGAATTGCTGGTCGAGGAGGCGCTTGCCTGGTTGAAACAGCACCCCAGCCGCCGTCAGGCAGCCGACGTCGGGGTTGGTTCAGGTGCCATCAGCGCAGCGCTGGCAACCCATATACCCGACCTTCGGATTTGCGCTACCGACCACTCGCGCCCGGCGCTGCGGGTTGCACAGGAAAATATGCGCCGTTTAGGATTGACAGACCGGGTCTCGTTGCTGGAGATGGATTTATTGTCTGCCTGCCGTGGACCCTTTGACCTGGTGGCTGCCAACTTGCCGTATATTCCTTCGAAAAGACTGGTTGACCTGCAAGTCGCGCGCTTCGAGCCGGCGGACGCACTGGATGGGGGAAATGACGGCCTGAGGCTGATCGAACGGCTGTTGGCCGCTGCACCGCGCTGGTTGGCGCCGGACGGTCAGATGCTGCTCGAAATCGAGGCCGGGCAGGGGGAAAGCGCGCCAGCCCTGGCACGTAAAATTTTTCCTTATGCTGAGGTGGATCTGAAGACCGATCTGGCGGGATTACCGCGTTTATTGCGTATAGTCAACTAGTCTTGAATTGAAATTGAGGAAACCGAATGGAAACCGCAATCCTTCCGACCACCGATCCCCAGTCAATTCCGGTTGCGTTGCAGGTATTGCAAAACGGTGGTTTGGTGGCTTTCCCCACCGATACTGTCTACGGCCTGGCAGCAGATCCATTCAATCCGGCGGCCATTGAACGCTTGTATGCTGCCAAAGAACGCGACATGAGCAAAGCCATTGCCGTGCTGGTAGGAGCAGTGGAGCAATTGGCGCAAATCACGCCTGGGCTGTCCACGCAAGCCGAAGCACTGGCAGCCCGCTTCTGGCCTGGAGCCTTGACCTTGGTCGTCTCACGCCGGGCGGAACTGCCGGCTCAATTATCCGCGTTGCCAACCATCGGCGTGCGCATGCCCGACCATTCTTTTGCCTTGAATTTGCTACAGGCCAGCGGTCCGCTGGCGACCACCTCGGCCAACCGGTCCGGCGCTGATAACCCGCTAACCGCCGCTGATGTGCTCGACCAGCTGGGCGGGCGCATTGAATTAGTGTTGGACGGCGGAACATGCCCGGGCGGAGTGCCCTCCACTGTGGTGGATTGCACTATTTCGGATGTGCGCGTATTACGGGAGGGAGCCATTTCGGTTGAAGCGATCCGGGCGGTTTTGGCGAATTAAGGATATAAGACAGATGGTAGAGGCGGCTCGCGAGCCGCCTCTACTCAGTTTCACTCAAGCGAACTAAAGTTCGCGCTACAGATTTACCACCTATAATCCATGCTACAATTATCCAATGAATTCCACGTCCAATGTGACCCGTACCCGGCCTTCCCTGCACCATCGCCGGCAGGTATTTTGGCAGATCCTGTTGCCGGTCATCCTGGCAGGTGCAGGCGTGATCGCCCTGGTCGTGCTGGCCGCGATCGCATCTACCCGCGGATCAACCGTCACCGGGACGTGGGCAAATATCGCCACCGTCTGGTTGATCATCCCCCTGATTTTCACCGGATTGTTCTTTGCAATTTTTATTGCGGGCATGATGTTCTTGTTCGCTCGCCTTTTACGAAACATACCGACTTATACCCGTTTAGCTCAACTTTATTTGCAAATCTTCAGCGTTAAAGTGGATACGATACTACATCAAGTTGTTCAGCCACAGATCAATATGCTCAGCCGCTGGGCGGCATGGCGATCTTTTTGGAAAAAAATTGGCCTGTAACGGTCGCGCTTTTGAACCTGAATACGGTCACAGGAGGATCACACATCCATGGTTAAGCAAAGAAGAGATTTGATCATCATCGGAGCGCTGCTCGGCGCAGTAGCAGGCGCAATGGCAGCGGTGATCCTGGTTCAGCGCGCAGAAGAGGCGCAGCAATCACCCAAATTAACCGCGGGTGACGGAGTGAAGGTCGGTTTAGGCGTGCTGGGTCTGCTTAGATTGATTTCGGAAATTGGCAGCAAAAAGTAATCTACTGAGCGTCCTTTCCGTACCTTTACCGCCCGCACTGTAACCGTTCCGCACTGAGAGCCCAATAGGGGAGTGAATCTATCGGCCTACAGGCAACCGAAACTGGTTCACCGAGACTCGATGAATTATGATTGCCTATTGTTCGACCTTTCGAAGTTGGCTGGAAATTAATCCATGAATAGCCCTTCATTGCTGCGATTCATAGTTGCCGGGAAGCTCCAACGCGATTATATCCTCCCGGTCACCGGACATGAAGCGCTGGATATCCCTGGCGGCAGCCTGTTGTATGCCGGTTTTGGGCTGAAGTTATGGCAAAATGAAATCGGGTTGATCGGCCGGGTGGGGGAAGATTACCCGCAGGATTGGTTGGAAAAGCTGTCACAGTTGGGATTCGATCGCCGCGGTATTCGCATTTTGACTAAGGCGGTTGACCTGCGCTATTTTGCCGCATATCCAGACGCGGAAACCCGTTCACTCACCAATCCGGTAGCTCATTTTGCCCACCGAGGGTTGAAGTATCCCAAGTCCCTGTTGGGGTATATGGGACCTGGGCAAGCCGTTGACAGCCGTTTGCAGCCGAGTGATATTACTGCGCGCATTACTGATTTTCCGGAAGATTATCTGGACGCAACCGCCGCGCATATCGCTCCGCTCGATTTTCTGAGCCACACGCTGCTGCCGCCGGCTTTCCGGCAGGGGCACATCACCACGATAACCCTCGACCCATCGGCCAGCTACATGACTCCCATTTTCTGGGATGAAATCCCGGGGATACTGCGTGGAATCACCGTTTTTCACGCTTCCGAGGATAAAATGCGCTCGCTTTTTCAGGGGCGCAGTACAGACCTGTGGGAAATGGCGGATACCATTGCCGGTTACGGTTGCGAGTTGGTGGTGATCAAACGCGGCGTCCAGGGGCAATATGTGCTCGACCATGCCCGCGGCACTCGTTGGATGATTCCGGCTTATCCGGCGCGCGTGGTCGACCCGACCGGGGCTGGAGATGCATTTTGCGGGGGTTTTCTGGCGGGGTTCCGAGAAACCTACGATCCTTTGGAAGCTGCCTTACGCGGAAATATCTCAGCGTCCATCGTGATCGAAGGCGTGACGCCATTCTATGCGCAGGATACTCTGCCTTCGTTGGTGCAAATGCGGTTGGAATCGATGCGCCCGCTGGTGCGCCGGACATGAATTCGTTTTCTCCGGTCGAACTCAAACAGTTTGTGGATTGGATCTGTACGATCCAGCAAATCCCTGCACCGACATTCCATGAAGGTCAGCGGGCCGCCTATATACAATCAGAATTCGTCCATCTGGGGATGTTGGAAGTTATGCAGGATGATTCTGGCAACGTGTTAGCCCGGTGGCCCGGTGGCAATGCAAAGCCGCTGGTCATCAGCGCCCACCTGGATACCGTTCACAGCGATACTGCGCCTCTTCCACTGGAACGTACCGATGTTCGCCTATCCGGCCCCGGAGTAGCCGACAATTCGACCAGTCTGGCGGCGCTGCTCGTATTGGCGGATAAGTTTGCAACCGAGAATATTCATTACCCAGGTGAGATTTGGCTGGCAGCCAATGTCTGCGAGGAAGGTCTTGGCAATTTAGCCGGGATGCAGGCACTGGTGGGCCGGTTTCAAGGAGAGGTTCAATCTTATCTTATCCTTGAAGGTCTCGGGCTGGGTCAGGTTTGCCACCGCGGGCTGGGCGTCATGCGCTATCGGATCACTGCCGAAACCGCTGGCGGGCATTCATGGGTGGATTATGGCACACCTTCCGCCATTCACGAATTGGTCAAGGTCATGGCCGATTTGACCGAATTGACCCCCTCTCACAAGCCGCGGTCGAGCTTGAATATCGGCATCATCCAGGGCGGGACCTCAGTGAACACCATTGCACCGCAGGCGCATTTTGACCTCGATCTGCGGGCAGAAGACCAGAACGCGCTTTCGCGGCTGAATGATCGCGTTCGCCGGGCGGTTCAAACCCAGGAAAAGCCTGGCGTGCACTTCACCCTTGAATCGATTGGCAACCGCCCCGCCGGCGAGATTCCTGCTGGACATCCGCTGGTCAAGTTGGCTGCAGATATCCTTCGGTCACTCGATTTACCCGTTACGCTGGAAATCGGCTCAACGGATGCAAATTTTCCTCTTAGCCGTGGGTATCCCGCAATCTGTATTGGCCTGACCCGCGGCGGTTTCCCGCATACGCTCCGCGAGACTATCGAAATCGAGCCATTGAAGTTGGGGCTGGAGCAGCTGCGGAGTTTCATAACCCGCACCTGGCAGCCAGAGGGATGATCGCTGCTCAGCGCGACCGGGTGAAACGTGCGTTTTCGATCGGTTTTTGGGCGCCAGTGATCCAATCCCCCGCAGCACTCAGCCGGTTCATTATGGTTAATTTCCACAGCGCTTTGGCTGCGTCGCGCGCTGCCATGGTATCGGAAGGGTAGGGGCTGTAGGTCGCTTTTTGATACTCTTCCAGCACCGTCCGAGCCGGCGAAGCGCCGGCCGGCAAAGAATCAACCAATCGAGTGATCTGCTCCAGGGGCGTGGAACCAGCCTGGGCCGGATTGCGTAACAGTTTAAGCTGCCAACTGACCTGGATGAATATGTGTTCAATGGGTGAGAGGTGGGTGAAACGCGACCATAATCCCAGCCAGGCTGGCACTTTCATACCGCGCTTGCGCAGTGTCTTTTCGATCACGACTGGCAAAGCATGATTGGGGTTTCGCCGTCCTAACAGGTACATCAGTAAGGCGAACAAGGGGATAAACAATACCGCACCGATAGCGGCAATAACCCGCAACGTCGCCCAGCCCATGGCTGCAAGGTCATTCCGGCTATCAAAACGCCCGGCATTAGGATCTTCCTCTGTTGTCCGGTCAAGAGCGGTGTCCCCTTCGTCGATCTGGGCGCTCGCCCCAGGCTGCTGACCGCCGGTTGCGTTGCTGCCGCTCCCAGATGGTCGGTTGATGGACGCCTGCGAGGCAGTCGGTTCAAATTCGACCCAGCCGTACTCCGGAAAAAAGACTTCCGGCCAGGCATGCGAGTCGCGTTCGCGTATGAGGTAAACCCGCGCGTTAGGGTCATATTCACCTTGAGCGTAACCAACCACCCAGCGGGCCGGGATGCCCAGGCTGCGCAGCATCAGAATTTCTGCGGTGGCATAGTAATTACAGAATGCCTGTTTCTGTTCGAAAAGCATCCATTCAATGGGGTCTGCGCCCTGCGGTACCTGGGGCAGGATCTGGCTGTATTCGATGTTTTCCCGCAGCCAGTTCGTCACCGCAACCACTTTGTCGTAAGGATTTTCGATACCGCTGGTGATTTCGAGCGCCAGATTGGAAATCGATGCGGGCATAGCAACAGGTAACTGTAGATATTTATTCGCCACCCATTCAGGGTATTCGACGCCAGCACCGCGTAATTGCGCCACGGTCGGGGCGGCGATCATCGAAACGACTTCATACGTCTCGCCGGCTCGAACCATCGGGTCAACCGAAACCACCGTTACATCAACCAGTCTGCCAAGATTTTCGTCGTACATCAATGTTACCGGTCGGCTGACTGTCAGCGGGATGGAGGGAGCATACAGCATGCTAAGGTTGCGCTCCGGACGGAATTTAAAGCCAATATTTATGCGGCTGGTATAGCGCTCAGCTGAAACGACTGCAGTGTTCGTGGATAGAGGCGCCTCATTGTTGACAGAGGTTGCCCAGCGGCCGTTTTCATAGCGGTCATAGCTGCGTACGCGCCAGTAGTATGGCACGCCGATCCTACCTGTTATGGAAGGATCAACTGTAAAAACCTGAGCGTCGGACAGTTGCGAACCTTGCCCTAGGGAAAATTGATCGCCAAAGTATTCGCGCGGAACCACAGTAGTGCCGCGAAGCGGTTTGACCGCGTTCTCGAAGCGCAAGCGGATATCATTCCACAGGGTGACCCCGCGGTGGCGTTCCGGTGCGTTGGGGTTGACCGCCTTCACTACCGCATTGACATTCCAGGCAAGTAACACCAACACGAAAGCGGTGATCAAGGCGCCGCGGGACCAGGAAAAGCCAGTGTCGGTATCCACTGATACATCTTCGCCGTCCCAATCGCGTTTACGGTGCAGGAAGTGCATTCGGGTGACCAACACCAGCATCAGGATGATGTAGAGCGCCATAGCAATACCCCGGTTACCAACCGCCGGATGGTAAATGTCGATGATGATGATTGCGATTCCGCCAATAATCATCGACAGCCAGGGTCTGCCATGCCGCGTCAGCGAGTAACCCCCAACAATAGCTGCCAGCCAGAAGAGCAGCGCCATGTTAGCCAGGAACAACGCTGGGTCAGTCAGCGGCTGGTTGCGCAGGAACAGATCGAAGCTGGTCCATAACCGGCCGCCCAGGCTGGCAAGCTTCTCGGCATAAGCCACTTCGCCGGGGATAATTTTAATCAACTGCCAGGGGAGGATCACAATCGAGTAACCCAACCCGATCAAGGTAGCCACCCAGCGCTGGAACCGGCTGATTCCGAGCAGGAGTCCGGTCACCGCGCCCAATATCGTCAACGAGGTAACCAGGTTGAGATTTTCAGTCCATTTTGTATCGCTCAACCGGTAAGAAACGATGACCAGGGCTGCCAGAAAACACAGGACGGCTGTCCAGTCCCACCAACGGTTTGGTGCAATTTTCATATCTTTGAGTGTACAATAAAACAATCCGAGTCGTCAACCGCTCTGTAAAACCCTAAAACCCCTTTAATGTTACCCGGAGTTGATTGAATGGATGCGCTGACACAGTGGGAAATTACGGTTAACCTTTTTCTGCAGGGACTTGGAACCTGGCTGCTGCCGGTAATGTCAGCAGTCACCTGGCTAGGCAGTGAAAATTTCTATATTCTGCTGCTAACCATGCTCTATTGGTGCGTTGACACGGGCCTTGGGCTGCGAATGGCCATCATCCTGATGCTTTCCAACAGCACCAACGCTGTCTTCAAGATTTTATTCCACAGCCCGCGTCCTTATTGGATTGATTTGCGGGTGCAGGCCTATTCCGCCGAACCCAGCTTTGGTTTGCCTTCAGGGCATTCTCAAAACGCCATGAGTGTTTGGGGCGTCATGGCTGCCGGTATCAAACGCAAGACGGGTTGGCTGGCAGCGCTCATCATTTTACTGATGGGCCTGTCTCGCATGTACCTTGGCGTGCATTTTCTCCGGGATGTGCTTCTTGGCTGGGTGATAGGCGCGCTGCTGCTGATTCTAATGATCATGTTCGAGAAACCGCTGGTCAACTGGTTTAAATCGCAGAATTTTGCTTACCGCCTCGGGTTCTCCCTTACGACCGCGCTGGTGATGGTCGCGGCAGGGTTGGCGGTCCATGCCGGGCAATCAGACTGGATGCTGCCCGAGTCCTGGTATCAGACCGCATTACAGGCCGCCCCGGATAACCCGATCGATCCGTTTGCATTCGAAGGCATTTTCACCGCAAGCGGGACCTGGTTTGGCATGCTGGCAGGCGCAGCGCTGCTGGTTGGCGGCAATGGCGCCCATGACCCGCATGGACCGTTGGTGCAACGCGTGTTGCGCTACCTGTTGGGAATTACCGGCCTACTGATACTTTACCTTGGTCTGGGAGCTATCTTCCCGCGCACCCCCGACCTGTCAGGCTATGCGCTGCGTTTTCTGCGTTACGCTCTAATCGGGTTGTGGGCGATCTGGTTGGCGCCGCTGGTGTTTATCAGGTTGGGTCTGGCAAAGCCGCGCAGCGCGGTATAATAAAATGTGAGAATGGTCTTCAAACATAGAAATCAGTGGATAGAGGAGGAATGATGCGCCGGTTTGTTGCATTATTTGCGGGTTTGTTGACTGGGGCTCTGGTTGGCGGCGTTTTGGCGCTTATGTTTGCCCCTAATTCTGGCAAGGCCTTGCAGCAGCAGATTGCCGATACGGTTGACCGCCTGGCTGGCGAAGTGCGCCGGGCAGCTGAGGAACGCCGCATGGATCTGGAAAATGAGCTGGAAAAGTTACGACAGCCGCAGGTTAAATTGGAGTAGTGGAAATGGAAAAAAGCGGAGATTTCTCCGCTTTTTTGATTCATGCTTAAGTCTTACTGCGATTGAGTTACACTGAAAGCGTAAGTGGCCCTTTCACGTGTGAACCGGGTTGTTCCGCTGACGATCACCGTTATATGATTGCTGCGAGGGTTGTCCAGATTTAATTCTGCTGTGCCGGAAGAATTAATTTCCACGTATTGCACGGACCGTTCCCGGCCATTTTGCACAACCGTCACCCGGAAAGTCTGCGGCAGCCGGTTTTCGATACGCACAAAACCCTCAGCAGTCCAACCGCCGGCATCCTGCTCGAAATCGCTGGCATAACCGATTTCCGGAATGGCGACATCGTCGAGCAGCAGCCCTTCGGCGGTGATGGCGGCATCGGTGACGTAATCGAAGCGCAGCGTTACCTGCTTTCCGGCATACCGCGAAAGGTCAACCGACTCGTTGCGGTAGCCGCCGGATGTTCCATTGAAGCCGCAGCCGTAACTGTTGCCTGATGGGTTGTCCAGAGTACAGGAGGGGGTTTGCAAAATTTCCCAGGTCTCACCATCGGTGGAGGCGGACAGATAGACGTAGTCATAATCGACTTCAAGGCTGTACCAAACCGAGTATTCGAAAGTCAGCGGAGCTTTTACACCGCGAAAATCAAAGGTTTGCATCAGGCTCATATCGGATTCATCGCTGCTATTCGACCAGAAGGCAAAGTCGCCGGAATGGGCGCCCATTGAAAGCACGCCCACCTCGCTGGCACCCTGGAAGGTCAATTTGACCTGACCCGGACAGTCGACGGCAATGTAGTCTGCGCCGTACTGGCTGACCGTGCGCGTTTCCCAGGTCCCATCGCAGATTGAGATGGTTTCCGTCTCGGGGAATTTGGGCAGACCGGTGTAACGGTGATAGGCGTAGCGCTCGGCTTCGAATTCCGGGTCGTTGAGGTAGTTGGCAACTGTCCAATCCGCAAACAGGTCGTCGGCGCTGCCAGCCTGCGGGTCGATCAACTCCTGCGAGCGTAAGTCCTGGATGACGGCATCCACGCTGTCCATACTGTTCTTGCTATTGGCAACCAACGCTTGCGTTGCCTGCTCCCCATAGCGATCCAGGAAATAGGAGACGAAGAGGAACGAGGAACCGTAATTCGCGGAGCGCGCATCGGGGTCGAGCGGCCAATCGGTCAACTGCATGTCTGGGTTCAACGAAAACAGGTAATCGAATCCCCCGGGATCATACCCGTTGAGGAAAGCTGCCAGCTCAGAGAAACCTTCATTCAGCCACGAATCTTCATTGCGATCGTTATTCCAGTGGATCATGTGTTGGAATTCGTGCGCCAGAACCCCAAAGGTGTACTCCTCGTCTAAGCCGACAGAATCCGCATTCACCATGAACATTTCGTGAGCATTGGAGTAAGGGTGTGCCAGCGGGTTGACCGAGTCAATGCTGGAGTAATAAGCGGCTGTACCCTCGCCAAGGTTGTGGGCATACAAAATGAACAAGCGCGGGTCGCCGTCGATACCGGGTGACCATTCACTGCCAAAGAATGCCCGATTGACCGGGTAAATTTCATCGTTGAAGGTGGTTGCCAGGCGGTTCAGGTCTGATTCCTGGTAGGTGATGCCTTCTTCGATCCAAAAATAGGCGCTGTCCACCACCTGCCGCAGCACGGCATCGACCTGGAAAGTCTCATTGGTCTCCGTATTGGAGACCCAAAAGCGTTGCTTGTCTCCGACTTGATAAGGACCGGTCGGCGTGACCGTCTCGGGGATATCCGCTATGCCAAGCAGCCGTTCTGCCAGATCAAGCGGGTTGTTCACCGGTACCTGTGCCGTCTGCAAATTCCTCAACGTCTCAAAAGCACCCTCGCTGGCGGGCTCAGGTACTTCATTCGGATTTAATGGATTCGGAACCGGCTCATCAGGGTTAGATTGTTCCTGGTAGGGGATGGGGGCATTCAATCCGCCCTGCGAGTCGATAACGCGCCAGGCAAGCACTCCAGTGAGCACCAGCACGGTTGTCAGGCAAATGCAAAAAATGACAGTTACCGCGATAACGATGATCCAGATATTTTTAGCTTCCATCCATGCTCCTGACGCCGTGCCGTAGCGCAATGGGTAGATACGGTTTATTTCGGCCCATTATACCTTTATTGCGATTAGCCTATTCGATTGAAAATTTTTTCCATGAATTAATGCTAAAATTTTCACTTATGGACACCAATACTACAGTCCTGGACAAGAACCCCCCATCATTCCTTAACCGGCTGATACAGGCGGCCATTAACATCTGGGAAGCCCCTTATGGGGCAATGATCTTTGCCGCATTTATTTACCTGGGGATTTCTCTTTATTCAGGCAGGATTTTTACTATCTCGCGTTTTCCTTATTTCAACTATCTTGCAGATGCTTTTCTCAATGGTCAACTTTGGTTTCGCCAAATCCCGCCAGAGACGCATGATTTGGTGTATTTTGCCGGCCATTATTCTCTCTACCAATCGCCTTTCCCTGCTTTTGTCATCCTGCCATTTATTCGTATCTTTGGTATCGGGTTAAATGATGTGGTCTATACAGCTCTATTTGCTATCCTTAATGTTGGCCTGGTTGCGCAACTTCTCAGGGTAACCACGAAAAACCAATTTCTACGCCTTCCAAAAATTCAGCGAAGTGTTTTAGTCTTTTTCTTTACACTTGGAACCGTCCACTTTACCCTGGCACCCAATGGCAGGGTTTGGAATACAGCATTGATCCTCGGCTTTACCTGCGTAATTCTTGCCTATTTAGCGGCTTTCTCCTTGTCCGGTCCTAAGGCCTGGTTTTTTACAGGATTGGCCCTAACAGGTGCCATGCTTACCCGCAATCACCTTGTCTTCACCGGCATTTTTCCAGCAGTTTATCTATTCACCAGGGAAAACTCATGGAGTTGGGGCCGCACATTCCGCAACCTGGCGCTGGCAGCGCTGCCCTTGATGATTGGCCTTGGATTCTTACTGTACTATAACCACGCTCGTTTTGGTAATCCGCTGGATAACGGAATTGCTTACCATCTCATGGCAGATTTCTTCCGCAAGAATTTTGAACAGTACGGCGCTTTTAATCTTCATTACGTGCCGATAAACCTGTACTACCAGTACATTTTTTATCCTTTCCCGATCAGCAATGAAACCTTTATGGGCGGTAGCCTTTTTCTGATGAGCCCTTTGTTTTTTGGCGCGTTTGGTGCTTTCTGGAAACCGCGACAAAAATGGCCGGTCTGGATACTGACCCTTTCCATCCTTATCGCAATGATTCCAATCCCGCTGCTCATGGGTACCGGATGGGCTCAATTTGGACCCAGATATACCCTGGACTTTACCGTTCCGTTGTTACTTTTAACGGCTCTTGGAATTGAAAGATGGAAGCCCGCTGTCATCTTTATTTTGGCGTTAATTTCCAGCGCGCATTTTATTATTGGACTTCCTTATTGGACTTTGATTTAATAGTGATTACAACATGGCCGATTGGCTTTATTCGAACTAAGTTTTTTACGAAGACGAACATCCGCTTGACCAATTGGTCGATTACCGTCGCCAACGGTTGGGTGTCGATCTTTTGGACGAACAACCCACTGTTTGTAAAAATAGGACTCTCAGGATGGATATACCTTTAGCCCAACGTTACATGGAAAAAGATGATCCCTGGTCGAGTCATACGATCATAAATAACTGGCTGGCAGGTTTACCTTCTGGGACCCGTGTGTTAGATGTCGGCACATCACATGGTATTGTTGGACGAAGGTTTAATCAATCTGGTTACTATCTTAAAGGGATCGAGGTTATTCCAGAGTTCGCAGAACTGGCACGTCCATTCTATAATGAGCATTTGTGTGTCGCCTTCGATGATGTACCAGATGAATTTATAGCCTTTCAGGATGTAATTGTTTTGGGGGATGTGCTTGAACATAACCCCGACCCGACGCGCATCCTAAATCGCTTGACCCGACTCCAAAAACCTGAAACGCAATTAATCATCTCTGCACCCAATGTGGCGAATCTTTGGGTGCGGATTAATCTGTTATTCGGGAAATTCAATTATTCCGAAAATGGAATTCTCGACCGGTCTCATCTTCGTTTCTTTACAAAACACACTTTCATCCAACTTTTATTTAATTCGGGATTGAAAATTGTGGAGTTGAAGTTCTCGCCCATTCCGCTTAATCGAGTAAGTCCATTCTTTTCGAAAAACCGGGTCGGAAGATTTATTCACATGCTTTTAGCCCGGCTGACCCGGCTGCTGCCCAACCTGCTGGCATATCAATTTGTAGCCCGGACGAAACTCGAACAGAAGGTTTTCACACATGACAATTGATGAACCTAAAATCTTCATTGTGCTGCCGGCATATAATGCTGAAAAAACGCTGCTTCGCACGCTCGCGGAAATCCCGGTTGAGTATCGGCAGAATATCATTCTGGTCGATGATCACTCCACGGATCGGACGGTTGAAACTGCAACCGCAGCTGGTCTCAAAGTGTTTCGGCATGAAGTTAACCGCGGCTATGGCGCCAATCAAAAAACCTGCTACACTCAGGCGCTTGCGATGGACGCCAATATCGTGGTTATGGTACATCCTGATCACCAATATGATGCTTCTTTAATTTCACAGATGGTACAACCCATAATTGCCGGAAAAGCCGATGCGGTTTTTGGGTCACGCATGCTGGGGGGAAAATCACTTGAGGGGGGCATGCCATGGTGGAAATATGATGCCAACATCTTGCTGACGGCGCTTGCGAATATTATTTTTAGAAGGTATCTGACTGAAATCCATTCTGGCTTTAGAGCCTATTCACGAAAATACCTTGAAACGGTTCAATTCACTCAAAATAGCAATGATTTCGTTTTCGACACTCAAATCATTGCCCAGGGTATGGCCTGTAATTTATATTTTGAAGAAATACCCATCGTCACCCGTTATTTTCCTGAAGCATCCTCGATTAATCTTTCTCGCAGCTTTAAATATGGCTTTGGTATTTTATGGACTTTGATTCGGTATTTTCTTCACAGGAAAAATATCTGGCAGAATAAACGATTCCTGAGGGCCAGTCATCAGGTGTAAGAACGCTTTATCAGTAAGCCATCCGAAATCAACAGCGGTTGTCTGTTTGGCGTCGCTATTTAACGGAATTCATGCATCATTCTCAATGGGTTACCGCGTCACTATCAACTTTCCTCAGTGCGATAAATGAAAAACAATTCCATAAAACGATCATGATTTCGGCCTCGGGATAAACTAATCCGCCGGCTGAGCCTGTCGACACTTCGACAAGCTCAGTGACCGCCAGTGCTCCGCTGGCTGCTCGTCATACGCTGTTAGCTGCCCGTCGATGCTCGCCGCTGGCTGAGCTTGCCGAAGCCCAGCCGTGACACGTGGCACCGTGGCACTTGGCACGTGCCCCTGTTCCGGTATCAAAGTTGCAACAGAAATGGGGTATCAAGGGGATCCTCGTGTATCAACCTTCGCCCATAACTCGTACCGGACCATTAAGCCAGGAAGCTCTGGCGCAAAAGGTGGACGCTTATCTGCGTACCGCCGAACTGTTTTCAGGCTCAGACCCGCAGCACGCGCTTTCGTTGGCGCGCCAGGCATTGACCATGCTGGGCGAAAACGCAGTCAAGGGCAAGCTCGCAGACCTGAATCCTGCTGAATATTCGGGAAGCGTAGAAGGTCGGCGAACGCTTGGGCGCGCCTTACTGCTGGAAGGTCGCGCGAGTATCCAGTTGGAAGCCTACGATCAGGCTATTCCGGCGTTTCTCAAGGCGTTGGAATGCTTTGTCCCCGGCGACGATGACGCGCTGATCGCCACCGCGCTCAACGGGCTGGGCGGAGGCTACCTGGTTATGGGCGCCTACCCAGAGGCATTGCAGCACCTGCTGCACGCGTTGACGATCTATAACAACCTGGGCGATCAGACAGGTGAAGCAGCCACTCGCTCGAACGTTGGCCGCTTGTATCTGCTTCTGGACGATGCTCCCAAAGCGCTCACCCACCTGGAGCAGGCGCTCGACCTGGCGCGGGTGACTACCAATCGCCGCCTTGAGGCGGAAATCCACGACAACCTGTGCAATGCACTGCGCATGACCGGTCAGGACAAACCCGCCGGCGCGCATGGACTGCGTAGCGTTGAAATGTACCAGGAGATCGAGTATCACGCCGGTGAGGCTGAAGCGCTCAGTTCGGTCGGGGACCTGTACCTGGAGATGGGCGACTATACCCAGGCGCTCAATTTCCTGCAGCTTACCGCTGAAGTCTCGCAAAAGATTGGCAGGCGGCAGGAAGTGGCACGCGCCCTGCGGCGCATTGGCACGCTGCATGCCCGTGAAGGTCGCATGGAAATGGCGCTCACATACCTGCAGCGCGGCTTTGAGGCCGCGGAGGAGAGCGGCGCCAAGCGTGAAGTTGTCCGGTGCCATGCCGAGTTGAGCGAAGTTTATAAACAAATGGGGGATTCGCAAGCCGCTCTGGAGCACTTTGAACAGTTTTATCGCAATGAACGACTGCTTTTTGACGAAGAATCGGATCGCCGCCTGAAGACCATCGAAATCGTTCACCAGGTGGAGAACGCCCGCAAGGACGCTGAAATTTACCAGTTGCGCAACGTCGAATTGCAACGCGAGGTGGATGAACGCAAGCAGGCTCAAACCGCACTGGAACGTCTTGCGACCATCGACACGCTGACCGGACTGGCCAATCGCCGCTATTTCCTTGAGCTGGCCGAGCGCGCCGTTTACCAGGCGCGGCGCTACAACCGTCCGCTGTCGGTGGTGATGATCGACGTTGACAATTTCAAACACATCAATGATACCTTCGGCCATGCCGCCGGTGACCAGGTGCTCACCAACATCGCGCGCCGCATGCAGGGTGTACTGCGCCGTTCCGATATTCTTGGCCGCTACGGCGGAGACGAGTTTGTCGTACTGCTCCCAGAGACCGGGCAGGAGGGGGCGCGGCGCATGACGGAACGCCTGCGGGCAGCGGTGGCGCAAACGGTTGAAAAAATGGGTGAAATGGATATGCCGGTCAGCTTGAGCGTGGGGGTTTCGAGCAGCTTTGGCATGACGAACATCTCGTTGGAGGTGCTATTGCAGCGCGCGGATAAAGCGTTGTATACCTCCAAGCAAGGCGGCCGCAATCGGGTGACGGCGTTCGAAGTGGAATAAAAGCGGTGTGTCATGTGCCAGGTGCCACGGGGATTTGCGCCTCCCATATTTTCGCAGAAAATGGGGGAGGTTGGAGGGGGTATGAACTCCTTAACCCGTAAGGCGCATTCTTCACTATAATGAAAGTATTACAAAAGGAGCGTCCATTATGGCTGAAGATTCCCGCTCGAATGTCCCCTACGGCGCTTTTACGGTGCTGATCGTCTTCCTGGCTGGTATTCTGGCTCTCATCCTGCGCAGCCGGCGCTGGCCAACATACGGTGTGCATCTCCCGCCGTCCACGGTGAATGAGGACAAAACTCCGGTTCGCGCCATCCTCTTACCGGAAACTATGCCGACTGGCACCTTACCCGCCCCGGATGACCTGACCGTGATCGAGGGTATTGGTCCGAAGATTGCGGCTGTACTCAAGGTTGCCGGTTTCCACCGCCTGGAACAGTTAGCGAAAGCCACCCCGAACGAACTCAAACGTGTGCTGACATCTGCTGGCAATCGCATTGCCAACCCTGCAACTTGGCCTGAGCAGGCCAAATTAGCCGCAGCCGGAAAGTTTGATGACTTGCGAGCCCTGCAGGCGAAACTCAAGGCTGGGCGGGCAGCTTAGCGCACTAAATCCCGTCTCAGGTTTGCGTTGCGTAAGGCCTGGGCTTTTGCGACCATTTCAGGCAGGGAACGGGCAAAGGGCGGGTAAGCGATTCCCTGTTCGGTGATGATGGCGGAAATGTATTCTGCCGGGGTGACGTCAAAGGCTGGATTGTAGGCGGGCGCACCTCTGGGGGCGATCCATTCCTCTCCAATCTTCGTGATTTCTTCAGCACTGCGTTCCTCGATGGGAATAGCGGCGCCGTCCGGCGTATTGAGATCAACAGTCGAGGTTGGACCGACAACATAGAAGGGCACCTGGTGAGCCCTGGCGACAATCGCCAGATTATAAGTACCAATTTTATTCGCCGTGTCGCCGTTGGCTGCAATCCGGTCACAACCAACCGTCACAGCGTTGACCCCGCAGTGCTTGAGCACATGGCCGGATGCGCCGTCAGCAATGATCTTGTATGGGATGCCAAGCTGCTCTAGCTCCCAGGCGGTCAGGCGAGCTCCCTGCAAACGGGGGCGGGTTTCATCGACATAAACCATTACTTTCTTGCCGTGTTCATGCGCGGCGCGGATGACGCCCAAAGCCGTACCATAATCCACGGTCGCCAGCGCGCCGGTGTTGCAATGGTGTAAAAAAGTAACGGCTTTCGGCCATAACGGCAAAGCATTCTGTCCGATCTGGATATTATTTCGGACCTCTTCATTCGCGATTGCATGCGCTTCGGACACGACCGCGCGACGCACTGCGTCGACATCCGGCAAAGTGGGGGCATGAGCGCTTTTCAAAACTCGCTGAACCGCCCAGGCAAGGTTTACCGCCGTCGGGCGGGCAGCCATTAACTGTTTTCCAGCTTGATTCATAGCATCCAGAATTTCATTCAAACCACGGAAGGGTTTACCTGCCTCAAGCGCCAGCCCGTATGCAGCAGCCGCGCCAATGGCTGGGGCGCCGCGGATGGTCATCTCCTTAATCGCTGAGACGACCTGGCTCACATCCTGCAGCGTGACATAAACCGTCTCATGGGGTAAAAAGCGCTGATCCAAAAGGATCAAGCGGTTATTTTTCCACTCGATTGCATGGTAAGGGGGCATTTTAGCCTCGCGCATTCTCGAAATTTGGTCGGTAATAGCCAGTGTCCAGGTGAATGGCCTGAAAGTTGCACAATAAAAGCTAGTTTACCAGTTTCATGCATAAAGTGGGAAACCTTCATGGCTGACGCTATCGCCCCTCATCACAACGCACAATTCACCTCGAGAGCTCGCGTACGCATTCCGCTACGCGTAAAGATTACAGTACCCTACCTGCTGTTGGCGATCGGCCTGGCGGTAGGGGCTGCTTATGTGGTCATGCGGATCGTATTCGATACCACCGATGAACGACTTTCGAACCAGTTGATCGAGACCGAAAAACTAAGTTCCGAGTGGATGGTACGAGAGGAAAACCGCTTGCTAAAAACTTTGCGGATGCTTTCCTTTACCGAGGGCATGGAAAGCGCGGTAAAAGCCCGCGATTTGCAGCGTTTAGGTGACCTGGCAATTGGCGTCGCCGCTGCTCAGGGTGAGGAGCAGGTGATTATCCTGGATAAGACTGGGGAGGTGGTTCTTGAACTGCATAAAGAGCGCGGGGTATCTTCAGCCAACTATTTAATCGAGAAGGGGAACGGGACTGATTTTGCTGCGCTTCCCTTTGTGAAGCGGGTGCTGGCTGGTGAGCTGGATGAGGTTGGCGATAAATTCAGTGGTGTAGCCTATCACGACAACGACTACTATTTTTATGTTTCCGGACCGCTGCGGGATTCTCGGCAGCAAATGGTAGGTGTTACGCTGGTGGGTAAATCGCTGCACAGTATTGTGGCTCAACTGCGTGAGGAAATCCTGGCGCAAGTGACGTTGTATGACACCTCTGGCAAGATCCTGGCGACCACCTTGTCCGCGCCGCAATCTTTACCGACAGAACTGGCTGAGGAAATCATTGCGGGTAAAGAGACCTCGAGCCTTAAACGCCAGCAGAGTGGACAGCGAACGTTCAACATTCTGGATTTGAAATACACCGAACTTGTCGGCGTCTGGCAGATACGCAACAGTAATGTGATTGGCCTGCTTGGCGCATCGATGATCAATAACTACTGGGTAACCACCAGCACGCTGACCAGAGTGCAAGTAGGAGGTCTGGTCACGCTATTGATTCTCCTGGTTTTTGTGGTCGGAGTGGAAATTGCCGACCGTATCACCTATCCGTTGAAGAGTCTGGTGGTGGCCTCATCGCAGGTGGCATCGGGTAATTTGAACGTCCGCCTGCCTACGGGCGGGAACGATGAGGTAGCGTATCTGACGGAAACGTTCAACATAATGGTGGCCAATCTTAACCAGTCACGGCTCGATCTGATCCGGGCATACGATGAAACCATTACCGGGTGGGCGACCATGCTTGATCAGCGTGACCATGACACGGAAGGCCACACCCGACGAGTAACTGAATTGACCCTTGAAGTGACTCGTCAATTTAACCTGTCAGAGGAAGAAATAGTGCAGGTGCGGCGCGGGGCGCTGCTGCATGATATTGGCAAAATGAGCGTCCCAGACCAGATATTAAAGAAACCAGGCAAGCTGACATCCGAAGAGTTGGTAATTATGCGGCAGCATCCCAAAGTGGCGCATGATGTGTTGTACCCGATCGAATATCTGCGACCTGCACTGGATATCCCCTACTCGCATCATGAGCGCTGGGATGGCAGCGGTTATCCACGCGGGCTGAAGGAGGAAGAAATTCCGCTGGCGGCGCGCATATTCTCTGTGGTCGATGTGTGGGATGCCATGACCTCAGACAGACCATACCGCCCCGCCATGGATCCTCAGGAAGTCATTGATTATCTCTTCCAACAGCGTGGAATCATGTTCGACCCGCAGGTCGTTGAGATCTTCTGGGATGTCATTAGCAAGACCCATCCCGATCTTGCAAGACCCATCTGTCCTCCAGACACGGATAATCTTGAAGGAATCCATGAGCCCTGTTCCAGAGATTGAAGCACCCGATAATGCATCCCACCGGGCGCGGCGCTATTTGGGGTTGGTAATCCTTCTCCTTTTTATAACCGCCGTCATCGGGATTCTGATGCTGGCATTTCTGACCATGCCAGGCAGAGATCATGTATTTTTCGGTGTGCGGGTTTTATCTAAATCTTTAGCAGATTACTCCTTCGATGAATCCCCATTACTGGCACCCATTTTACCTGGAATTTTAGATGATTTATGGCGGGATAATGGTTTCCTTAATCCGGATCGGGCTTTTGGTAAGACGCCGCTGGCGGTTGGCTTGTTCATCCCTACCCCGCGAGATGTTCCGGATGTGATCGAAACGGGTTTTGCTGCAACGGCTTTCCCGATCCCCGGTTTGACTCCGGTAGAACCAACGAATTCACACCCCACTCCGACGCAAAGGGCGACATTGCCGCCTACCGGTCTCCCGACAAACCTGCAACCCACTGCAACGAATAAACCGCCGACATCGCTTGCTCCAACAGCCACAAGCCGAACGCCAACAGCAACTGCGCCGACAGTTACGCTGATAACCCCAAATCTAACCACCCAGGCGCCAACCGCTACGCCAAAATTGCCTCAGCCCACGACCCAGGCGCCAACCGCTACGCAGAATCCCCATAAGCCACCCGCTGCGCTAAAAACCCCCAAGCCAACGACCCTGGTGCCGACGGATAAGCCGAAAACTCCCAAGCCGACAAACCCGGCGCCGACGGCTACACCCGAAACGCCCATGCCAACCACCCTGGCGCCAACACCAACGCCGGAAATGCCCACGCCTACGAACAATGTGCCGACCGAAACCCCCAAAAACCCCAAACCAACCAAACCGGGCGTCAATGGGACGACGCCCACCACCGCAGCCTCTACCCCAACGATTGCACCCACGCCCGTGCCTACCGCGGGCAGCGCAGGACTGACTGGCATCTTCTCGTCATGGGGTACCCCAACCAGGGTTTCGTCTCCCTTCTCGGAGCCCAGTTCCAGACCCGCGCTGGATTTACTTATAACCCCCATGCCGCCCCGGCACCTGATTACGCCCCTCTTGTCCGCGATATATCTCCGGGCAGGGTTCGCTGACCAGGTTTGTACAGTCGAGACATTTTAAATCGATTGGATTGTTTGCCTAAAGCACGGCTAATTATTGTAAACGGTCGGGTGGTCTTTGCCTGGGAACCAATTCAGCCTTGCACCGCCCGCCCCACTCCGCACCCCGAGGTGTATTCAGCTTCTCAAACGGCTGACATTTCAGCGAGCGGTAGTCCGAGCGGGGTTAATACTCTGCCGATCCCGAACGGTGTCTGTCCATCTTGCGTGATAAAGCTATTCCCTGCGACTGTATAAAAAGGCCGGTATCGTGAAAAACAGTTCCAAAACTCCGGGCCTGCAATGGTCATCCACCAAGAGCCGCTGATTACTGTAAATAAGGGTTATATTCTTTTTCGGCTGCAACGGTCGACTCCGCCCCATGACCGGGTAGCAGGCGAGTCTCCTGTGGCAGCGAGAAGATCTGGTTGTAAATGCTGCGCAGCAATTGGGTCGAATTTCCTCCCTTTAAATCAGTGCGCCCGACTCCATTCTTGAAAATGAGGTCGCCAACCAGGACAGCACTGGCCTGAGGCAGGTAAAACACGACATGACCCGGAGAATGACCGGGGGTGTGCCGCACTTCCACCTGCTCCGCGCCAATGGATAGCAGTTGACCATGCTCAAAAAAGAAGGTTGGTTCCGGGAGATAAGGCACGACCACGCCAAACTGACTGGCTCCCCCGCCGCTGTGGAACAGATCCAGGTCGAGAGGGTGCAGGCCGATGGGCAATGGGGGATTTGCCAGACTGGTGAACTCGGCAGCACCAGCGGTATGGTCGAAATGAGCGTGAGTAAGCCATACCTGGGTGATCTTCCATCCAGCTTTCTGGACAGCTTCGATAACGTGCCGGCTGTCGAAGGTTGGGTCAACCACCACGGCCTGCCCGGAGGTGGGTTCAACGATCACATAGGTGTTGTTGGCCAGTGGACCAAGCGCGTAGGTATGAATTTCAAGGGCCATAAAGGTAATTCCTCGCTGATGATCTCACAGGATGGTTAGTTCGCGCGGATAATCGGTCAGACTAGCGGCACCGTCAGCGGTGATGACCATATCATCTTCGATGCGCACGCCGCCTTTGCCGGGCAGGTAAATACCCGGTTCCACGGTATAAACCATCCCTTCCTGCAAGAGGAGATCGTTTTCTGCAAACATGTACGGCGCTTCGTGGCCTTCCATGCCCAAACCATGGCCGGTACGGTGGGTGAAAAAAGACCCGTAATCGCCGCGTTGAATTACGCCACGGGCAGCATGATCGACGTCGCCGGCGCGCAGACCCGAATGCCCGGCCGCTTGCCCGGCGGCATTGGCCTCTTTGACCAGTTGGTAGATCTGACGCAGTTCGTCAGAAAGGTGGCCAACGCCAAAGGTCCGGGTAATATCGGATGCATAGCCGCGGTAGGAGGCGCCCCAATCGAAGAGTAATAAATCCCCCATTTCCACCTTGCGGTCGCTCGGGACTGCATGGGGGTTGGCGCTGTTTGGACCGCTGGCGACAATCGGGGCGAAGGGCAATTCAGAGTCTGAGCCAGCGCGCAATAGTTGGATCGCCAGCTCCGCAGCCAGTTCGCGTTCGGCCACGCCCGGTTTCGCCATTGGCAGCGTGGCGGTCAGAGCTTTTTGAGCGATGATAGCTGCTTGCCGCATTGCGGCGATTTCTTCCGCATCTTTTTGGATGCGCAACTGGCTGAAAACGCCTTCTCCAGAGACAAAAGTCGCATTTGGAGCAGCATTATTCAGGTAAGAGAGTTCCAGAAAGCGCAAACGGGTAGGTTCGACGCCGACGCGTTTTCCATCCAGCTGAAGCGCCATAATAGCCTGCGTAAACACCTTGCCCCAGGTTTGCGAGTTATCGCCGAACGCAAAGGGGGTCAACGGCAGGCGCGAGGATGCCACTTTAGGCAATTCCAGTTCGGGCATGACCAGCACCGGGGTAGCCGATGGAGCCAGCAGCAGCACGGTCGGTCGTTCCATCAGGTGAAAATTGAGCCCGGTCAGGTAAAACAGGCTGGGCCCCGGGTTTATGGCTATCGCATCCAGTCCGGAAGAAGACATCAACTGATACAGGCGTTCAAGGCGGGCAGCGGTCATGGGTGATTCTCCTGCGCGAATTATACGCCTAATCTTGGCGTGAAGTGGCTGGCTGGCTGCCGGGCAGCGCTGAATTTGGCAGTCCTTGACATGCAATCGGCTTCGAAGTAAAATACCGTTACCCTCGAAAAAGGGCCTGTAGCGCAGCTGGGAGCGCGCTTCAATCGCACTGAAGAGGTCAGGGGTTCGAATCCCCTCAGGTCCACTGGGGGCAGTCAGCCCCAATACACCCCGCAAACAGCGGACTTTACCAATCGAGCGTACAAACTGGGCCCATAGCGCAGCTGGGAGCGCGCCTCAATGGCATTGAGGAGGCCGAGGGTTCGAATCCCTCTGGGTCCACTCAAAAACGAGCATCGAATTTAGTTCCAGGCTCGTTTTTTGAAAAGCCTTAACAGGAGTAGTAGATCATCCGTCAGCGAGCCGGGAGAGCGAGATGTGAGCCCGACAATGCGCCCGCGGAGCGTGCAGATCGAACTCGCCTGTTTGCCTGAAAATCAGGCAGGCTGTTCTGGTGAAATAACAGTAGCCAGAATCGGGTGCGCCCGTTATCGCGATCGAGGTGGTTCGGGATTTTCCCGGACAACCAGGGTGGTACCGCGGAGCTCATCCTTCGTCCCTGATCGGACGAGGGATTTTTTGTTAAAGCAAGGCTACCGTTGGAGGACAAGATCATGTCGAACGCAAATAGCCCGATTTACAACCCGGCAGAAATCGAAGGGAAATGGCAAAAGAAATGGGATGATGATGGCCTGTATGATTCCAACATCGATCCTTCCAAGCCAAAGCATTACGCGCTCACCATGCTCCCTTATCCATCCGGCGATCTGCATATCGGTCACTGGTTCGCCATGACCCCGCCCGACGCCCGCGCGCGTTTTAAACGCATGCAGGGTTACAACGTGCTGTTCCCCATGGGTTTTGACGCTTTTGGCCTGCCGGCCGAAAATGCCGCCATCAAGAACAACATTCACCCCAAGCAGTGGACTTACCGCAACATCGAGAAAATGCGCAAGCAGTTCCGCAGCCTGGGCGCAATGTTCGATTGGCGCCGGGAAGCGGTCAGCGCCGATCCGGATTACTATCGCTGGACACAGTGGTTTTTCACCCAACTGTTCAAGCACGGGCTGGCGTACCGCAAAGCTGCATGGGTGGATTGGTGCCCGCATGACAACACAACCCTGGCGCGCGAGCAGGTGTGGGGCGAAGATCGCCATTGCGAACGCTGCGGCACCCCGGTGATCAAGAAGAACCTGGAGCAATGGTTCTTCAAGACCACCCAATACGCCGATGAGCTGCTGAAATACGACGCCATCGATTGGCCTGAACGCGTCCGCACGCTGCAAACCAACTGGATCGGGCGCTCAGAAGGCGCTGCCGTCTATTTCACCACCGAACAGGGCGATGTGCTGGAAGTCTTTACCACTCGCCCGGACACGCTGTGGGGCGCAACCTTTATGGTGCTGGCGCCCGAACATCCCCTGGTAGCCAAACTCACCAGCACAGAACAAAAAGCACAGGTTGAGAACTACAGCGCAGAAACGCAGCGCATGACCGATATTCAACGCGAGGCCACCGACAAGGAAAAGACCGGCGTGTTTACCGGCGGGTATGCGATAAACCCGGTCAACGGCCGCCGGATTCCGGTCTGGATTGCGGATTATGTGCTGCTGACCTACGGCACCGGGGCCATTATGGCTGTCCCGGCGCATGACGAACGCGACTTCGCCTTCGCGATTAAGTTTGGATTGCCGATTCAGCCGGTGATCGACCGCCCTGATGGCGTTTCCAAGTCCTACGCGCCAAGCGGGACTATGAGTGACGAATTTGCCACTGCCCTGCAGGCAGCGGGGATTCCCTTCATTGAAAGCAACGGCGCAATCAAGGTTACCATTCCAGCCGGCAAAACGGATACTTACGTCAAAATTGCACAGGATCACTTACAGCCGGGCAGTTGGAACGAGATCGTTGGCGCACGCTGGCAGTTCATCTTCGACAACGGAATCTGGAACTGGGAATCGGTCGATTCGGGTGCACGAATTCTGGCCCGCTGCAAGGAAATCAATCTCGGCGTAAACTCCGCCCGCACGCTGATGGAAATGCTGTGGGGCTGCGAGTTCTACCGGGATATCCTGACCCACGCGGATTACGGTACGATGATCCATTCCGGTGAGTTCAGCGGCACGCCGGGAAGCAAAGCCAAGAAGATGGTCACCCGCTGGCTCGAAGAGAATGGCAAGGGGAAGTATTCCGTCAATTACCGCCTGCGCGACTGGTTGATCTCGCGCCAGCGTTACTGGGGCGCGCCTATCCCAATCATCTACTGCCCAACCCACGGCGCGGTACCGGTGCCAGACGACAAACTGCCGGTGCTGCTGCCCGATGACGTCGAATGGATGCCAACCGGGCAATCCCCGCTCAAGCTGCACCCCACCTGGAAGGTCACCACCTGCCCGGTCTGCGGCGGCCCGGCTGAACGCGAAACGGACACCATGGACACCTTCATGTGCTCCTCCTGGTATCACCTGCGCTATTTGAGCCCACAGTACCAGCAGGGTCCGTTTGACCCGAAGGAATACGATTACTGGATGCCGGTGGATACCTATACCGGCGGCATCGAGCATGCCAACATGCACCTGATCTACACCCGTTTCTTCCATAAGGCTTGCCGTGACATGGGCATAACCAAAGGCGACGAGCCGATGCTGCAACTGCGCAACCAGGGCATGGTATTGGGTGAAGATTCAGAGAAAATGTCAAAGAGCCGCGGTAATGTGCTCTCACCGGATGATCTGGTTCAGACCTACGGTGCAGACGCTGTGCGCGCCTATCTGATCTTCTTCTCCCGCTGGGATCAGGGCGGACCGTGGAGTTCGGGCGGCATCGAAGGCGTCAACCGCTGGATACGCCGCGTCTGGGCGATGATTGTCGAACCCGGCCCGGAAGGGTCAAAAGATGAAGCTGCAGTCCGGGCTTTGCGCCGGAAGGTGCATCAAACGCTGAAAGCGGTCACCCGCGACTTCGAACAATTCGAGTTCAACACCATTGTCTCCGGCTTGATGGAATTGGCGAACGAAATGCTCAAAGCCAAACAGCAAGGGCTGTATCATTCGGCCGCCTGGAAGGAAGCGGTTGAGCTATACCTGCTGATGTTGGCGCCCGTTTCCCCGCATATTGCCGAGGAACTGTGGATGCAAATCGGCAAGCCCTACTCGATCCACACCCAGAACTGGCCAAAAGTAGATGAGGAAGCCGCGCGTGAAGACGAGATCACGCTGGTGGTGCAGATCAATGGCAAGGTTCGCGACCGGATTCAACTCCCGGCCGGCATTAGCGAGGCGGATGCCAGGGCGCGTACGCTGGCTTCGCCTGTCGTCCAGAAAAATCTGGAAGGCAAAACGCCGCGCCAGATCATCTATGTGGCGGGCAAGCTGATCAATATCGTCGTCTAGCCGCCGGCGGACGATTAATCATCAAACCGAAAATCAAGCAAATGAGGTAGCTGATGCGACTTGAAGAATTGAACTGGATGGATGTCGAATCCTATTTGGCCGAAGAAGACCGCATCATTTTGGTGTTGGGTGCCACTGAGCAGCACGGCTACCTCAGTTTGTTGACGGATGTAAAGATTCCGCAGGCATTGGCAGACGCTGCCAGCGCCAGCACGGGCGTTCTGATTGCCCCGCCCTTGAATTTCGGTGTTTCACCTTATTTTGCCACTTATCCCGGCACGATCAGCCTGCGCACCAGCACCTTTTTAGCAGTTGTCGAAGACATTGTACGCTCCTTGTACGGGGTTGGGTTTCGTCGCATATTTATCATGAATGGGCACGGTGGAAACAGCGGCGTGCGTACCCGCCTCACCGAACTCGCAAACGAGATGGACGGGCTGAAATTTATCTGGTACTCCTGGTGGGAGTCGCACAGCATCGAAGCGGTCGCCATGAAGCACGAGCTCAAAACCGCCCATGCGAATTGGATGGAGGCGTTTCCTTTTACCCGTGTAGCCAATTTACCCGCCGACGCAAAAATCCCACCGAAAGTGATCGGCGTCCCCAATGCCGAAGAAACGCGTGCGCTCTATGGCGACGGTATGTTTGGCGGCGCCTACCTGGCATCCGGTGAAATCATGGATGAAGTGTTTGCTGCGGCGCTGACGGATATATTGGAATTTATCCAATTTTGAGTTTGCACAAGGCAGTGTCCAGAAAAGTTAACAAAATTAAACATACTGTTAAGAAATCTAGTATAATATCTTAAAGAACTACTAACCCCCTTTGGCATACTGGCTGAATGAGGTTTGTCCTTTGGCAATGAGATCGTCTGGATAATGCTGGGCGTTTTCCCTCCCGCCGGGAGGTTCGGTAAAAGTCTAATCGGGCGCAGAGATGCCCATTTCACAGGAGCAGGGGAACTCAAATCCTATCACAATAGATGTGTTCCGCTGAAAAGTCTGATGCCATGCAGCAACGAAAATCAAGGCATTCTGTGAAAAACTGCAAATCTGAAAACAGGTTAACTCGAACCAAGGTATAGACCTGGGATTGTGTTTTCTGTAAGGTCTTTACGAACCCAGACATCTGTATATCCAACATCTGATGCCAGGCCAGTGGTGCTGCGTTGGCGGTGTGCGGATTCGATGGGTAAGATTACGGCACTTAAGGCCCAGAAACGCAATCCCAATCGGGTAAATATTTACCTGGACGGCGAATTTGCGTTTGGCCTGGCCCGAATTACTGCAGCCTGGCTGCACATCGGGCAGGAACTGAGCGAAGAAAAAATAACTGAGCTTCAGTCTCTGGATGCCAAGGAAGTGGCTTACCAGCAAGCATTGCACTATATTACTTATCGACCGCGGTCCGAGGTAGAAGTTACGAAAAAATTGAGCGAAAAAGGGGCAGATGCCCAGGTCATTAAGAGCGTAATGGAACGGCTGCGCACAGCCCAGTTGGTGGGTGATGACCGATTTGCCAGGATGTGGATCGACGACCGCAGTACTTTTCGCCCTCGCAGTCACCGGATGCTGCGTTACGAATTACATCAAAAAGGGGTAGGAGAGGAGTTCATTCAACAGGCTCTGGCGGAGGCACAAAACGAACCAGAGCTGGCGTACCAGGCAGGCATTCGATATGCCCGCCGGCTGGAAGGGCTCGACCGGGAAGTGTTTCGCAAACGCCTGGGTGGTTTCTTAGCCCGCCGAGGTTTTTCTTACGGAACGATTGCCCCGGTTCTACGCCAGATCTGGGATGAGAATCATCCCGCTGAGCAATAAACCTGACTCTGGAAAGAGGAATTGGACCTATGGGAAATTCACCGATTTTAATCATTTCGATCATCGTAGGCGACATTATTTTGCTCGCCGTCGCCTTCTTCTTTATATCGCGCTATTATGCCAACCGCTTCCTCAAGGATCAGCAGTCACGGGCAGATACCGTGCTGCTAACCGCCAATGAAAAAGCCCGCGAGATCGAGCTGGAAGCCAAAGATAAAGCGATGAAAGTGCTGCAGGAGGCGGATAATGAGGTCAACCGCCGCCGTGCAGAAACATCACGCGAGGAAGACCGCCTGCAAAAACGCCGGACAGAATTGGACGCCCGTGTCGAGCGCCTGGAACTGCGCGAGCAGACGTTGAATAAACGCCAGAGCGCTTTGGACAAGCGTCTAAACGACATCGAGAAGATGTATGAGCAGCATGTCGAAGAGTTGCAGCGCATCGGCCAGATGTCAGTTGAAGAAGCCCGCAGTTTGCTGCTGCAGGAAGCTGAAAAAGAAGCCCGCAACGATATGGCGCGCATCATCCGCCAGATCGAGGCTGAAGCGCGATCCGAAGGTGAAAAACGCGCCCGTGAATTGATCACGGAGTCGATCCAACGGGTGGCTTCCGATCACGTGGTCAGCGTGACCACCTCAGTCGTGACCCTGCCAAACGAGGAAATGAAAGGCCGCATCGTTGGCCGCAATGGACGCAACATTCGCGCCTTTGAACAAGCCGCCGGCGTGGACGTCATCGTTGATGACACCCCCGAGGCTGTGACCATCTCCTGCTTCGATCCAATCCGCCGTGAAGTTGCCCGCCGGTCGCTGTCGCGCCTGATCATCGATGGACGGATTCACCCGGCTCATATCGAGAAGATCCTGGCCGAAGAGCAGAAAGAAGTGGACAAAACTATCATCGAGGCCGCCGAAGAAGCAGCCTACGATGCCGGGGTGGCCGGGCTGCACCCCGAGGTGCTGAAGGTGCTTGGCCGCCTGAAATACCGCACCTCTTACGGCCAGAATCAACTGGCGCATGCGGTGGAGGTTGCCAAATTATCCGCGGTGTTGGCTGCCGAATTAGGCGCTGATCCTGAATCGTCGCGCATGGGCGGCCTGCTGCATGACCTTGGCAAAGCAATGGATCACAATACCGATGGCACGCATGCCATGATCGGCGCTGAGTTTGCCAAGCGCTACGGCGTACCCGCCCGGGTGGTCAACATGATCGCTTCGCATCACCATGAGGTGGAGCAGGAGACCATCGAGGCGGTCATTGTCGAATCCGCTGACGCCATCTCAGGCGCCCGTCCCGGAGCCCGACGCGAGGATTTGGAACAGTACATCAAGCGCCTGCGCGCCTTGGAAGATATTGCCAACTCCTTCAATGGCGTCAACCAGAGTTACGCCATCCAGGCCGGTCGCGAAGTACGCATCATCGTACGTCCGGAAGATGTGGACGACCTGGCTTCCACCCGCCTGGCCCGTGATATCGCCAAGAAGATCGAGGAGACCATGCAGTACCCCGGTCAAATTAAGGTTACCGTCATTCGCGAGACGCGCGCAGTCGAGTTCGCCCGCTAGTAAATTTCTCATTGCATCCATACCCCCCGCTCGCTGGATCCTACGATCTTCGCGAAGCGGGGGTTTATATTTTGCAGCCTGGGATGGAAATCAACTCAGGTAACAGTATTTAGTCAGGCTGCATGCTTGACAGGCTGGGCGAAAAACTCTGATTGACGGCCATGTCCTAAAATATTCGAATGCTTTTATAATGAACACGTGGGGCGAGTACTTCGTGTCCCAATTTCAATTCGAAGGTTTTGGAATGAAACAACTATTAAAGAATATGCGCGATGGGCAGACTTTGGTTGCTGACGTTCCCGTTCCGGCAGTCCGCCCGGGCATGGCGCTGATACGCACCGCCGCATCGCTGGTGTCGGTTGGCACAGAACGCATGGTGGTTGAATTTGCCGAAAAGAGCCTGGTGGGTAAAGCCGCATCACGCCCGGACCTGGTGCGGCAAGTGGTGGATAAGGCGCGCCGCGAAGGAATTGTTTCGACGGTCGAAGCGGCATTCAACCGCCTGGATCAACCTATGGCGCTTGGCTATTCCTCCGCCGGAACAATCGTTGCAGTAGGCGACGGGTTGGACGGTTACCATGTTGGCGACCGGGTGGCCTGCGCTGGCGGTGGCTTTGCCGTCCATGCAGAATATGCCCTGGTTCCGAAAAATTTATTAGCCCCGGTGCCGGCTGAAGTCGATTTTGAATCGGCTGCTTTTGCCACCCTGGGCGCAATTGCCCTGCAGGGTTTCCGCCTGGCGCAGCCGCAGGTCGGTGAACGGGTTGCCATTATCGGCCTTGGTCTTTTGGGCTTACTCACCGCGGGTATCGCCCGGGCTGCCGGCTGTACCGTCTTTGGCATTGACCTGGACCCTTCCCGCGTGACGCTGGCGCAGAAATTGGGGGCGACGGCGGTCTCACGCAGCGGGGCCGAAGAGGCTGGGCGCAGTTTCAGCCAGGGGCGCGGTTTTGACAGTGTGTTGATTTGCGCGGATACTACCTCGGATGACCCGGTCACCCTGGCGGGTGAACTGGCACGTGACCGCGGCACGGTTGTGGCTGTCGGAGCGGTTGGACTGGACATACCGCGCAAAATTTACTACGAGAAGGAACTGCAGGTCTTTATTTCGCGATCGTATGGCCCTGGGCGTTACGATCCAGCTTATGAAGAAAAAGGCCAGGACTATCCCTACGGCTATGTGCGTTGGACGGAAGGGCGCAATCTGGAGGCCGTCATCGATTTGATCGGCTCCGGGCGCATGGATGTTCAGCCGCTGATCACCCACCGCTTCCCAATTGAAAATGCGGATCAAGCTTATGAATTGATATCCGGTAAGCGGAATGAACCCTTCCTGGGGGTGTTAATCACCTACCCCCAGGCGGACACAGACATCACAGCCAGCCGGGTGACCTTGCCGGGTGCGGTTCTGCCTACCCCCAAACCCGGCGAATTGGCGCTTGGGGTGTTAGGCGCCGGCAATTACGCCAGCGCCACCTTTTTGCCAGCGGTGCAAAGTGTTGGCGGCGCGGCTCGCGTGGGGATTGCTTCAGCGACCGGCCTGAGTGCGCGCCATGCAGGCCAACGATTTGGTTTTACGTATGCCAGCTCGTCCGAACAGGAAGTGTTGCAGGACGAGCACATCAACCTGATTGCTATTCTTACGCGCCATGACCAGCATGCGCGCCAGGTCGCCGCCGCGCTGGAAGGCGGTAAAGCAGTATTTTGCGAGAAGCCATTGGCCATTAACCCGGACGACCTGGCAGTCGTCGAGCGTGCTTTGGCGATCCCTGGTACGCCGTTATTGACTGTTGGCTTCAACCGCCGCTTCGCGCCCTTCTCGCAACGGCTGGCAACCTTCCTGGCGAACCGTACGGAACCGCTGGCTGCCCATTACCGGGTCAACGCTGGCTTTTTACCCGCAACGCATTGGCTGCACGATCCGTTGGTGGGCGGGGGACGCATCATCGGCGAAGGCTGCCATTTCATCGATTACCTGATCTTTTTAACCGGGTCTTTGCCGGTCAAAGTCTTTGCGGCGGCGCTGCCGGATAGCGGCCGTTACCATCAGGACAATGTGATGATGACCTTCACCTTCGCGGACGGTTCGATTGGCACGGTAACCTATCTGGCGAATGGCGACAAATCGTTCCCCAAGGAACGGGTCGAGGTCTTTTGCGGCGGAAAGGTGGCGGTGCTGGATGATTTCCGCACACTGGAATTGACAACCAACGGCCGCCGCGAACGGATAAAATCGAACCTGCACCAGGATAAAGGTCACCGCGCTGGTTGGGAGACCTTTTTAAAGGCCGTCCGCCGCGGCGGGCAACCGCCAATTCCGTACGACCAACTGCTTGCTGGAGCCAGGGCTGCTTTTACGGCTGTGCGGTCATTGGCCAGCGGAATTGCAGAAGATATCTCCTGAGGGAGATCGAGATGGGCGACCCACGAACTTTAAGCTTAACCGACTACACTGGGCAGGAACTGGCCAATCCATTCTGGGCCGCTGACGTGCCGGTGGGCTGGTTGGCGGTGGTGCTTCCGGGGCTGGGTTACACCAGCGACATGCCGCTTTTGTTTTTTACCCGCCGGATGCTGCTCTGGCGCGGCGTGGATGTCCTTAATCTCAACCTGGCGACGCGTTCGGCAGCCTTTCAGGGCGTTTCCGAGGCGGAACAACTGGCCTGGCTCACGGCTGACGTGCTGGCGGGGATCAAAGCGGGTCTCGCCCAGCGTGAATACCGCGGGCTGATCCTGGCCGGGAAATCCATCGGGTCACTGGCGATTGCCGGAGCTGTGGAACAAGCACAAAGCCTCTTGCCGACCGCGCTGGTGTGGCTTACGCCGCTGCTAAAGTGGGATGTGGTCTTTAAGGCAGCGCTGTCAGCCCGCGGACCGCAGGTTTACCTGTGCGGCAATGCGGATTCAACCTTTGCGCCGGAGCGGTTGCAGCAAATATTGTCGGCCAAACCGCAGGCCTCGGCTTATGTGGCGAAAGACGCCAACCATTCACTGGAGGTGCCGGGCAACGATCGGGCGACCTTCCAGGGTTTCAGCGAGGCTATGTTGTTCCTTGGAAAATATCTGGACGCAGTATTGGCGCCATCCACCGGAAATCCGGCATGACCGGTGACGCAATCACAGGGGGCATGGACTCGGCATGTTGAGGAAAATCCGGCTTGGCTGGCTGGCTTTAAAAGAACTGGGCGTCGAACAAGTCTGTTTGTATGCGCTTTACCGCCTGGGGTTAGCGAGCGGCTACTTTCGGCTGCGTACTCCGGCCAGCCCAAAGAAGGTCTCGACAAAGGAATTGAAGCTCCATCCCATTTTTGGCATCCCAACGCGTGACGAAATGGCTGGTTGGGTTGGTGGTTTGCGCGAGGAGATCATTCGCGAAGCGGAGGAAATTGTCAGCGGACAGGTACGCATATTTGGCGGACCGCCGGTAGCTTTGAACCTCGCCCCGCCGGGCGCCGACCGGCATTGGTCGCGGACGAGGCTCACCCCCGGCGAAGACATCAAATTCACCTGGGAACCAGCCCGCTTCGGCTGGGCGTTTACCCTTGGCCGCGCCTACCTGCTCACCGGCGATGAACGTTACCCCGAAGCTTTCTGGCAGTATTGGGAGCAGTTCACTGCCGGCAACCCGGTGAACTGCGGCCCAAACTGGGAATCCGGGCAGGAAGTCGCACTGCGCCTGATCGCCTGCCTGTTCGCCGCCCAGGTATTCGAGTTTTCCGTGCGCAGTACTCCGGAGCGTACCGTAGGTTTGGTGAAGGCTGTGGCTGACCATGCTGAGCGCATCCCACCGACATTGATCTATGCCCGGGCGCAGAACAATAACCACCTTATCAGTGAAGCCTGCGGGCTGTACCTGGCCGGGGTTGCTCTTCCAGAGCATCCGCATGCTGCCGCGTGGAAGCAAACAGGCTGGCGGTGGCTGGAATATGCTCTCCGCAGCCAGATCGATCCCGACGGCACTTATGTGCAGCACAGCCTGAACTATCATCGCATGGTGCTTCACCTGGCGTTGCTGGCGCAGGTTGGAGCGCGAACAGTCCGGCAGGAATTTTCGCCGCAAGCCAGGCAACGGCTGGCCGCGGCAACCCGTTGGCTGCTGGCCCAGGTGGACTGGACTTCAGGCGACGCGCCAAATCTTGGCAATAATGACGGCGCCAATATCCTGCCGTTTGGAACCAGCCAGTTTCGCGATCACCGCCCAGTGGCTCAGGCGGCTGCCGCTACGTTTTTAGCGGAACGCTGCCTGCCTGCCGGTCCATGGGATGAAATGTCCGCCTGGCTGGGAATCGCCCCGCTTGAACTGGCTGAAATGCCTAAACCGGTGGACAGTCCTGCTATCAAACGCTTGGGCAACATGGGCGAGTGGGCAACATTGCGTGGAGTGCACTTCCGTTCGCGGCCGGCGCATGCTGACCAGTTGCAGGTGGATTTATGGTACCGGGGCGTTAATGTCTTGCTTGACCCCGGGACGTATGCATACACTCACCAAGGGATTTGGAATAACGGGTTGGTGAATAACCGGGTGCATAATTCACCGGTGATCGATGATCTGGATCCGATGCTGAGCGGCGGGCGGTTCCTGTGGCTGAAGTGGGACCAGGCGCACTGGATCGAAGACGAGAGCCAGCCTGGCAAGCTCTTGACTGCCGAGCATGATGGCTATCAACGCCTTGGCAACCGGCACCGACGAGCTTTGGCATGGCTGGCGCCCGGGTGCTGGCAGGTGACCGATTGGTTTACACCGGTTGGCAAGGTCAAGCAGCATCGTGCCACACTCCAGTGGCTGCTTCCAGCCTGGGATTGGTCGTTGGACGGAAGCCAATTAATTCTGGCGGGCAACCAGCTCAAGCTGTCGCTTATCGTTCAGGCCGTTCCGGCTGAAGCGCTGGAAAAATCGCAGCAGCGCCTGGTGCGGGGCGGGAGAGTTTTAGTAGGAAAATTGGATCATCCGGACACTTACGGCTGGTATTCTCCCACTTACGGCAGCAAGGTTGAAGCTTTGTCATATCAGGTTGATATCCATATAAATGCGCCGGTAAAGATCATCACCAATATCCAACTAGAGCACGCGATTCTTCCCTAGTTGCCCTATTTCCATCGTTTCTGCCGGGCGTTAATGGATTAAAATGAATTTATGCATATCCTGTTAATTCATCAGGCCTTTGCGGCGTTGGATGAGGCCGGTGGGACGCGCCATCACGAAATGGCGCGTTTTCTCGTCGCGCAGGGCCATAGAGTCACCATTATTGCCAGTCCGGTCAGTTACCTGACCGGCGGAGCCCGCGGGGAAAAAATACCCTGGAAAAACCGTGAAGAACCCGAGCCTGGCATCACCATCCTGCGCACGTACACCATTCCGGCGCTGCATAAAAGTTTTGTCCACCGAGTGTTCAGTTTCTTTAGCTTTATGTTTTCCTCCTTCATCGTTGGGCTGGGGGTGCGCGGCATCGATCTGGTGTGGGGCACATCACCGCCAATTTTTCAGGGAATGACCGCCTGGCTTCTGGCGCGGCTCAAACGGGTGCCATTTTTGTTCGAGGTGCGCGACCTGTGGCCAGCCTTTGCAGTGGCGGTTGGTGTGCTCAGAAACCGCATGTTAATCCAGCTCTCCGAATGGCTCGAACGATTCCTTTACCGCCGCGCTGATCGGGTGGTGGTCAACTCACCCGGGTTTATCCCGCATGTGACGAGCCGTGGGGCGCGGTTTGTGGAGTTGGTGCCAAACGGCGCCGACCCCGATATGTTCACACCCAACGCCGACGGCCAGGCGTTCCTGGCGCAGCACCAGTTAGACAATAAATTTATAGCCATGTATGCCGGGGCGCACGGGCTTTCCAATGATTTGGGCGTATTGCTTCAGGCAGCGTCTCAACTGATCGACCGTCCGGATATTCAACTGGTATTTGTCGGCGACGGCAAGGAAAAACCCGCCCTGGTAGCCCAAGCCAACCGGCTCCAATTGAAGAACGTTTCTTTCATCCCTTCACAGCCAAAAAGCCAAATGGCCGATGTCCTGGCGGCAGCGGACGTCTGCATTGCCATTCTTAAACCAATCGAACTTTACCGAACCACATACCCCAACAAAGTGTTTGATTATATGGCGGCTGGCCGGGCGGTAATTCTGGCGATTGGCGGGGTTATTTGCGATGTCATCAACCAGGAAAACGCAGGTCTAGCCGTCTCACCCGGAGACCCAACCGAGCTCGCTGCTGCGATCCGCCGTCTGGCCGATGATAAAGACCTTACGAAAGCGTTGGGCGCTGCCGGGCGAATCGCCGTGGAAAAACGGTACAATCGAATGATAACTTCAAAGCAATTCAACCTTCTGCTGGAAGATATGGTTAGGTAAAACATGGCCGACAAGATCCTGGTCGTAGAAGATGAGCTGTCCTTACAAGAGACTCTGGCCTACAATCTCAAAAAGCAGGGCTATGAGGTCGAAACGGTAGGGGATGGGCTGGCTGCGCTGGATAAAGCCCGCCAGGCTCATCCGGACTTGATCGTCCTCGACCTGATGTTACCCGGCATGGACGGCTTTGAAGTCTGCCGGATTCTCCGGCAGGAAATGACCACACCCGTGCTCATGCTGACCGCCCGTGACGATGAGATTGACCGAGTAGTAGGGTTGGAGGTCGGGGCAGACGATTACATGACCAAACCCTTCAGCATGCGCGAATTGATGGCACGGGTAAAAGCCATGCTGCGCCGTGTTCGGCTGGTGCGCGAGGAAATCAATCTGGCAGCGACTTCTCAAACTGCCGGGCAGCCGTTGACCTTTGATGATTTAATCATCGACGTGACTCGGCGTGAAGTGCGCGCCCAAGATCATGTGCTGGCGCTCAAACCGAAAGAATTTGAACTGCTGCATTTCTTAGCCCAACATCGCGGGAAAGTCCTTACCCGAGAGTTCATCCTGGAACGCGTCTGGGGGTGGGAGTATATTGGCGACAGCCGCACGGTGGACGTGCATGTACGCTGGCTGCGCGAGAAGATTGAACCTAACCCGGCTCAGCCAAAACGTATTGTAACCGTGCGGGGCGCGGGCTATCGATTCGAAGGCTAAATCATGCGCGGATCCCTGGTCTGGCGAATTGCGGTTCCGTTTATCGTTTTGATTTTGCTCTCGGTGGGTGGCGTAAGCCTGTATTTCACCCATTACACCGAACAGCGTTATACCGACAATCTGCATGAAAGTCTGAAAACTTCAGCCAACATATTAGCACGGGATGTGGCGGAACGCATTCAAAACGGCGCTTCTTATGATGACCTGGCGTTGGTAATCAGTTCCTACGCCGAATTGACCCAGACCCGCATTACCTTGATCCGTAGCGACGGGGTTGTGGCAGCCGATTCGCTGGCCGATCCAAAAACTATGAGCAATCATTTGGACCGCCCGGAAGTGAAAGAGGCCCTGAAAGGACCTGAGGGAGCGGAGATCCGCTTCAGCGACACCTTGAAACGCAGGTTTTACTATTTGGCGGTGCCGGTTTTGTCCAATGGTAATACGATTGCGGTCATCCGCCTGGCGCGTGACTTATCGGTCATCGAAGGCGAATTGCGCAATCTGCGGATGGGAATTCTGGGGGTTGGAGCGGCGATCACGCTGCTGGCTGTCCTTTTGGCTTATCTGGTTGCAGAAGAAACACTTCGGCCGCTGCGCAAGCTCGCCAATAAAGTCCAGAGCTTGAAGCAGGGTGACCCAAATATTGATTTGCCATCAGGCCGGAAAGATGAAATTGGCCTGCTCAGCCGGTCCTTCGAACAGGTAGCCGGACAGCTTTCCACGCAAATGGCAGATTTCCAGGAGGAGCGCGGCAAACTGGAAGCTGTTTTGCGTCATATGACCGATGCAGTCCTGATTGTCGATAAAGCTGGAAAAGTAATTCTGGCCAACCCGGCAGCGGCGAAATTGTTCCATACCCAGATCGACCAGACGCTTGGGCGTTCTCTGGTTGAGGTCGTTCGCCAACACCAGTTCGTAGAATTGTGGCGGGTTTCGCGCGATAGTGGAAAACAACAAATATCGACGATAGAAACCAGTCCGGAACGCTATTTTGTTCAGGGGACAGCGACTCCCTTGGAATCCAGCCTGCCGGGGAGCACCCTTCTTGTCTTCCAGAACCTTACCCGCATCCATCGGCTGGAAACCGTCCGGCGCGATTTTGTCAGCAATGTCTCTCATGAACTGCGCACCCCGCTGGCTTCCCTTAAGGCATTGACTGAAACCTTGCAGGAAGGGGCTTTGGAAGATCCTCCCGCTGCCAGGCGCTTTCTGCAGCGCATGGAAGATGAGATCGACAACCTGACCCAAATGGTGCGTGAGCTATTGGACCTCTCCCGGATTGAGTCGGGACGCGTGCCGTTCGATCGCCGTCCCGTGAATCCGTTGATTATGATGGACAATGCGGTCGAGCGGATGCGGATGCAGGCGGAACGCGGGGGGTTGAAAATACAAATAGATGCCAGCGAATCCCTGCCCGAGGTCATGGCAGACGCTGACCGAATCGAAGCGGTGCTGGTGAACTTGCTGCACAATGCCATCAAATTCACCAAACCCGGCGGTCAAATTGTCGTGAGTGCCAGTCAGGACGGAGACAAAGTCGTGTTCTCGGTGCGTGACACCGGAATCGGTATTAAGCCAGAAGATTTGGCGCGTATCTTCGAGCGTTTCTACAAAGCTGACCAATCGCGCTCCGGTGGGGGCACCGGTCTGGGACTTTCCATCGCCCGCCATACCATCGAAGGACACAAAGGACGCATCTGGGCGGAAAGCTACCTTGGGCAGGGAAGCTCTTTTTTCTTCAGCTTGCCAACCGCTTAAAGGCATGCTAAACTCAAATTAAATAAGTTCTCGGCGGGGAAAAAGCCACAGCCAGGGGGGAAACTGCGATTTCCTGCAACATACATGCGAGGAATAAAGATTTTATTCCAATATCTATCTGCGTGAATTTTTAGCCGCCCTCCCGAAGCTGGCCAACGGATTGCGGTACTTTATTTGGTCTGTTCAGGTTGACAGATTGCTTATCATCATCCGATAAGGAGCAGGCATGGATCCGACTACCGGAATTCTCTCTCAATGGCAGTTTGCAATTACCTCCATCTACCATTTCTTTTTTGTCCCCCTGACGCTTGGTTTATCTGTTCTGGTCGCGATCATGGAAACCATGTATTTACGCACCGGGCAGGTGATGTTCAAGCGCATGACAAAATTTTGGGGCAACCTGTTCATCATCAATTTTGCTATGGGCGTCGTCACCGGTATCGTGCAGGAGTTTCAATTTGGCATGAACTGGTCGGAGTATTCGCGCTATGTTGGAGATGTGTTTGGCGCACCCCTGGCGATCGAAGCGCTGCTAGCGTTCTTTCTCGAATCGACTTTCCTGGGATTGTGGATTTTTGGCTGGGATAAACTATCCAAAGGGATGCATTTGGCGGCGATTTGGCTGGTGGCGATTGGCTCCACCCTCTCTGCATACTGGATTTTGGTGGCTAATTCGTTCATGCAATCGCCGGTCGGTTTCGTCGAAGAGAATGGCCGGTTGGTGCTGCAAGATTTTGGGGCACTGCTAACCAACCCGTATGTCTGGGGGCAATTTTCGCACACGATTTTTTCTGGTTACACTACCGGCGCGTTTTTTGTCATTGGGATCAGTGCTTACCATATCCTTCGTCGGCATCAATCCGATCTTTTCAAGCGCTCCTTCCAGATCGCGGCTGTGTTCGGTGTGATCGCAGTTTTCCTGGTAGTGTTGGTGGGTCACAACCAGGCGCAGCGCATGGTTCAACTGCAGCCGATGAAAATCGCCGCCGCTGAAGGGTTGCTCGAAACCGAAAATCCGGCGTCCTTCTCGCTATTGACCGTTATCGATCAAAAAACATTGACTCCCAAGGTATCCATTCGTATTCCGCGCATTTTGAGTTTGCTGGCATACAACCGGCTGGATGGTGAGGTAAAGGGCATCAATGAATTGCAGGCATCTTTTGAGGCTCAACACGGCCCCGGCAATTACATCCCTTCGATCTGGATGACCTACTGGGCATTCCGGGTGATGGTTGGCGCTGGCTTTTTGATGTTGCTGCTGGCCGCTTACGCTTTGTACCGTACCATGCGCAATCAACTCACCGCGAAAACCTGGCTGCTGGGAATTTTTCCGTTCGCTTTATTTCTGCCGTACCTGGCCAATTCAAGCGGATGGATCTTGACGGAAATGGGACGCCAACCCTGGGTGGTTTACAACTACATGCGCACCGCCGATGCGTTTTCACCATCCCTCACTCCCGGAATGGTCATCGCCAGCCTGGTTTCCTTCACGCTGGTGTATGGACTGCTGATGGGCGCTGATATATTCCTGCTGGCAAAATATGCTCGCGCCGGCGCTGAACCCGCCGGGGAGAAACGCACAGTCGAAGAAGAGACCTACTGGGAATAGGAGCTGAAATGGATCTGAACACCTTATGGTTTATTCTCATCGGGATTTTGTTTGTCGGCTACTTCATCCTGGAAGGTTTTGACCTCGGGGTCGGCATCTGGCTGCCATTTCTAGGCAAAAATGATACCCACCGCCGCATGATCATCAACACCATCGGGCCGCATTGGGATGGCAATGAAGTCTGGTTGATCACAGCCGGCGGCGCCATGTTTGCCGCTTTTCCAGGTTGGTATGCCACCTTATTCAGCAGTTTTTATCTGCCGCTATTGATCATGCTGCTGGCCTTGATTGTCCGCGGGGTGGCGCTCGAGTTTCGCAGCAAACATGACAGCCTGCGCTGGCGATCCTTCTGGGATTGGGCGATTTGCATTGGCAGCTTCTTCCCGGCTTTGTTGTGGGGCGTGGCTTTTGCCAACTTTGTCCGTGGAATACCGATAGACGCAACCAAGAATTTTGTGGGCAGCTTCGGCGATCTGATCAATATTTATTCGCTGCTGGGCGGGCTGGTGACTTTGACCGGGTTTATGTTGCATGGCGCGCTTTTCCTGTCGTTGAAAGCGGCCGAACCCATCCAGTCGATTGCCCGGTATGCCGCCAGCCGCATCTGGGTCGTTGCGACGGCGGTTTTGATAGCCGCAGTCATTGCAACCTATTTCTTCACCGACATTTTGCAAAAGCTTGGGGTCAATCCCGGGCTGGTTCCGATTGGGGCCGTTGCTGCGGTGCTGGTGTGCGGCTGGTTCATCCGTCAAAAACGGGATGGGTGGGCGTTTACCGTTAACAGCCTGGCCATTTTGTTTACCGCAGCGACCTCCTTTATGATCCTTTATCCACGTGTGCTGGTTTCGATCCTCGACCCCAATTTCAGCCTTACCATCTACAACAGCGCGTCCGGTCCTCATACCTTGCGTATCATGTCCACCGTGGCATTGATATTTGTGCCCATTGTATTGATCTACCAGGGTTGGAGCTACTGGGTTTTCCGCAAACGCATCACGGCTGACCCGTCTGACTTGCATTACTAGATTCGTGGCATTTCGCCAGGCTGGCAGCCATATCCGGCCCGAGAGCTTTACCATTCCGGTTAGTTCGTATAAAATGAGGGAAAATTGTTTCAGGAGGACAGACGTGCATCATTGCCGCGAAAAAGAAATCGTGCGAACGAATAATGCGCCAAAAGCGATTGGTCCCTATTCTGTAGGAGTCAAAGCCAGTCATTTTGTTTTTACCGCTGGCCAAATTGGGCTGGAACCGCAAACAGGTGTGATTGTGGCAGGCGGGATCGAAGCTGAAACCCGCCAGGCATTGACCAATGTGCGCGCCATTCTCGAGGAAGCCGGATCATCTTTGGATCTGGTTGTTAAGACAACGGTATTCTTGCAGGACATGAACGATTTTGCCCGCATGAATGCGGTATACGGAGAATTCTTCGTAACCGACCCACCGGCTCGGTCAGCCGTTCAGGTGGCAGGATTGCCCAAGGGTGCGCAGGTTGAAATCGAAGCGGTTGCCCTGGTCCCCTGTGAAAAGCATCAAGATTAAATTTCCGGTTCATTTTTCTGAATGTTTTTATCCATATCGATCCTGCCGACTGGTCAGGTCATTGCGCTGAGATGACCGGAACTGAAACCGTCTCGGTTGTTGTGCCTTGCTACAATGAGGAGCAGACGATTGAACTGCTGTTGGAGGCTGTCTATCGCCAGACCTATCCGCGGGCGCAAATGGAAGTAATTCTGGCGGATGGCCAATCAACGGACGGCACCCGTGAGAAAATCAAGCGGTTTCAAGCCGATCACCCCGAGCTGGTTGTGCGCCTGGTTGAAAATCCGAGGCGAATCATCCCGGCTGGGATAAACCTGGCAATCCAGGCAGCCAGCGGCGACTACATCGTCAGGCTGGATGCGCATTCCGTTCCCGAAGAAACTTATATCCAACGCAGCATCGACCATTTAAAGGCTGGCGACGGGGAGAATGTTGGCGGTCTGTGGATCATTCAACCTGGGAAACCCGGTTGGATGGCGCATTCCATTGCAATCGCTGCAGGGCATCCGCTGGGCGCGGGTGACGCTCGTTACCGCTACTCGACCATTGCTGGCGAGGTTGACACTGTCCCGTTTGGCGCTTTCAACCGCAACCTTTTCGAGCGTATTGGGTATTACGATGAGACCCTCCTTACCAACGAGGATTACGAATTCAACGCGCGCATTCGGGCGAATGGTGGTAAGATTTTTTTTGACCCGGCCATTCGTTCCCAATATTTCGCGCGACCATCCTTGAATGCCTTAGCAAAACAATATTGGCGCTACGGTTATTGGAAGTGGCGCATGCTGCGGCGTTTTCCCGGCACACTGCGCTGGCGCCAGGCTTTACCTCCGGTATTCGTATTGGGGATCATGCTGCTTTTGGTGCTTTCGGTCTGGTTTACATTTGCCAGGATCTTGTTGGCCGCCGGGATCGGGTTTTACCTGGCCTTGCTGGTTGGCGTATCCCTACCCTACGCTCGCCGCCACAAAGACGTACGTTTATCGATCGGGATTCCGCTGGCCATTGCAACCATGCATTTTTCCTGGGGCAGTGGGTTTATTTGGAGTATATTTCGTTCGAATGGATAATTAAATTGCATGAGTAAAATGGAATCAGAAGCTCCTCTGATTAAACCTTCCTGGCGGCTGCGTCCGGCTGAAAGACGCGGCACGCTTTTCTTTGGCGATCTGCTGGCTTCGATCATAGCCTTGTTCCTGGCTTTATATTTTTGGACTCAGGGTAACGAGTGGTTGAATTTTTCCTGGGTGTTTTTGGAAGAACGGGTCCCTGCCTGGTTCTACCTGATGCCGGTGATCTGGCTGCTCTTGTTGATCGAATCCTATGACATGCGAAGGTCGTCTGCCCGGCTTGAGTCTTTCAAAGAAATCAGCCTGGCCGCTGGCGTCAGCCTTGGTTTATATCTGATTATCTTCTTCATTTCAACACCCGATTCACTCCCCCGGCGGGGTGTGATCCTCTTTATCGTGTTCGTCTATGTTCTGACATTGCTTTGGCGGTTTGTCTTTGTGAGTTTGTTCACCGCCCCGCAATTTATGCGCAGGGTGATCATCGTGGGGGCTGGCAAGTCTGGCGCGCAGCTTGCTAATATCATCCATGACATGTGGCCGCCACCTTTTAATACCATTGGCTTAGTGGATGATGACCCCGAGAAGGTTGGCACTGAAATTTCAGGCCGTAAGGTTCTCGGTACAAACGCGGATCTGTTCGACCTTGTTCGCGAACACCAGGCAACCGACCTCATTTTCTCGATTATGGGCGACATGGATGCGGCGGTGTTCGAAAAGGTGCTGGAAGCTGAAGAACGCGGTATCGAAGTGACTACCATGCCCATGGTCTATGAAGAGTTGCTTGGCCGAGTGCCGATTTTTTTGTTGAAATCAGATTGGGTGCTGCGTTCGTTTGTTGATCAGACACATGTCGGCGGGTTTTACGAACTCGCGAAACGGCTGATCGATATTATTGGTGGATTGATGGGTGCCATCGCCCTGGGACTATCGTTTCCATTCATTGGAATAGCGATTTTATTGGAGACCGGCGCGCCCATTTTTTATTTGCAATCCCGTCTTGGCAAGAACGGGCGCCTGTATAATATGATCAAATACCGAAGTATGATGCAGGATGCCGAGGCGGATGGAATTGCCCGTCCGGCAGCAGCCCATGATAAACGAGCTACATTAATCGGCCGATTTTTACGCAAGTCCCACCTTGACGAGTTGCCGCAAGTCTTAAACATCCTTCGAGGCGATATGAGCCTGGTTGGGCCGCGCGCAGAACGTCCCGAATTGGTTGGGTTACTGCAGGAGCACATCCCGTTTTACCGTGCGCGCCTGTTTGTCAAACCCGGCCTGACTGGTTGGGCGCAGGTCAATTATGGGTATGCCAACGACTATGAGACCAATGGCGTCAAGCTCGAGTATGACCTATATTACATCAAGCACCGCAATTTAATTCTTGACATCAACATTATGATCCGGACGGTGGGGACCGTGATCGGCTTAAGAGGTCGCTAGCCCATGCGCGGAAAAATCAACATCCGTAACCGTTATATATTGATCGGCGATTTAGTTCTCATCCCGATCGCTGTGTTGGGCACATTCGTCCTGCGCTTCGAGCTTGGCACGCTTTACTTTCAGTATCTGCCTTTTTCCTATTGGATGATCGGCGCCGCACTGGTGGTTAAGCCGATTGTTTATTACTTCTTCGGGCTTTACCGGCGTTTGTGGGCTTATGCCAGCATTCAGGAACTTAAGTTGATCACTGTGGCAGTGACAACTGCATCAGTCGGTCTGGCGCTGGCGATGCTCCTGTTGTACACGTTGAACATTGTCGATTCGTATCTGCGTTTTGTTTTTGTCATCGACTGGTTGTTATCGCTGGTTGTGGTTGGCGGGCTGAGATTTACCCTGCGGTTGATTGCCGAAATGCAGCAAAATCAGACGGCTGGCCAGACCAGCACGCGCGCAAAACGGGTGCTGGTGGTGGGCGCCGGTGATGCCGGGGCAATGGTGGTGCGGGAGCTCCAGAAAAACCCGCAGCTAAATTTAATTCCGGTAGGTTTCCTGGATGATAACCCCACCAAGCAGCGCCAACAAATTCATGGCGTACCGATCGTAGGTACCATTACCGACCTGGACCGGGTGCTCGACCGGCTGCGGGTCAATGAGGTAATTATCGCCATCCCCAGCGCGCCTGGACGGGTGGTGCGCACCGTGGCCGACATAGCCCGTTTGAAAGCCATTCCATATCGTACCATGCCCGGGATCTATGAGTTGCTGGGCGGTAAAGTGAGCGTCAGCCGCCTGCGCGAAGTGGATATTTCCGATTTACTGCGCCGCCAGCCGACGCGCATCCGCGATGAGAAGGTTGGTTCGGTTCTTTCCGGTAAAGTCGTGCTGGTGACCGGGGCAGGCGGGTCGATCGGGCGCGAACTGTGTCGCCAGATTGCCCGTTGGGGGCCGGATGAATTGATCATGCTTGGGCACGGCGAAAACAGTATCTTTGACGCTTTACTGGAGCTCAAAGAGGCCTTTCCATCGCTCATTATCCACCCGGTGATCGCAGACATTCGCGACCCGATGCGTTTGAACAACGTTTTTGCCCAGTTTCGTCCCCAGGTGGTTTATCACACCGCTGCGCATAAACATGTCTC
>MGMG01000070.1 GCA_001796355.1 Chloroflexi bacterium GWB2_54_36
AAAATGGATGGTGATGTTGTTTAATTCCAGATGGTATGTGGTCTCGCCATCGGGTTCTTCGGCGCGCCATGCCATGTAGCTTTCAGTTTCAGCAAGTGTGTCAGTTTTGGGTTCCATCGAGCTGCTCATCTTTTCCTCCAGAGATAGTGTTTGGTGGCGTTTCCGGTTTTCGGGTAATTTTCTGCCATAGCCTGGCAAAAAACGCTCCAGATTTGCGGAAGATTGGAATGCCTAGCGGCCATTGGGCATCGTATTTTGCTCTTAACCAACGCCCGAAACGTACGAATAAAGCTCCTATGGAGCGAAAAACCGGCGGTAGTGGTTTGACCTTCCGTGTCTCAAACCCCAGCCAGGGATCGATATCGAACAGCTTCCTGACCACATAGGTCAAGATCAACGTCACAGTTGCCATCACCGGGGCAGCCAATAACACCCCCAGGATGCCGAAAAGACTGGCGAACACGATGGCTGCCACCATTACAGCCGCGGGATGCACCTTGAGTGTGTCTCCCATCATTCGCGGGACGACTACGTTATCCATCACCACATCAATGACGATAGCGATGCCGACGACCAAAATCACATAACCAATGGGCTGAAGCCCAAAATAATTGGTCTCCTGAAAGAAAGTCACCAGACCATAGGTGATCCAGGCGACCCATGGCCCGACATACGGTACAAAGCGCGCCAGCCCTGCCAGCAGCGCCAGTCCAAAGTAGAAATTTACCCCCAGGCCGCCAAGTATGACTACATAGACGATTACCGTGATCACCAGCAGAATCATCTGACCGCGGGCAAAAGCTCGCCAGATATTGCCAAGTTCATGTCCAAGGCGAGCCATGTCTTCCGAATATCCGGGAATTTTGAGGTTAATTAGTCGGCTGCGCGCCCCGCCCGAATCCGAGAGAATAAAGTAGGCCACCAGAATGGTGAAAAATATCCAGCCAACAGTTGTGGCAGCCCCCGTTGCGATATTGCCGAGAATGGTTGCGGTGTTGCTAAGGAATGGTTGGATCAGGCCGAGCAGTTGGTTTGCCAGGTTGGTAGCATCCAGGGTCGTCAAATCGACTACAAATGGCCCAAATACAATCGGTTTGCTGGTCAGGTCATTAACAAAATCGGGGATGTTGGTGATCTGTTCCTGCAGGAAATTGATCAGGCTCTGGATCTGATTGAAAATAGCCAGACCGCCCAACGTCAGCAGTCCAATAAGAATGATCAGCAGAAGCAAGAGAATAATACCTGAAGCTAATCGCCAGGATATTTTAATCCGGCGGTTCAAAAACGATGCAACCGGGTAAAGCACATAAGCCAACAGGAAGGCAATAAACAGCGGGGCAACAATTTGCCGAAAACGAATGATCAACCCGGCCATGATCGCAATAAGCGATAAGGCGACAACCATCTTGGTTGTGCTGCTCCAGCGCGGCGAGGAATTTGTTCCTTTTGGGTTACCCGAGACGATTTCGTCTGACATGCTCACATCCGTATGGATTTCGCTATACCTATTTTACCCAAAGGCTTGACGAGTGCAATAGCCCCTTCGGCATATTACGCTAACCTGGAAACGATTTGCTCTCCTGGTAGGGAAAATATCGCCCCTCCACTGTAAAAAAGGAGGGGCAATGCAGAAAACATTCCAGGAGCGCTGTTTTTTATGGTGGGCAAGCTCCCGGGATCAAGAAGTTCATCACCCCAGGAATTTCGCAATACAGGTTCAGCGCATCAAAAATAGCAAAGACAATGCAACCGAAGGCCAGTACGGCAACCAGGATGATCAGGATAACAACCAGAGACGAAGTTTTCTTTTTTCGCGGACGAGCAGCCTGGTGTGGTTGGGAGGGGATTTTTCCTGCATATTCCTGGGCTAGAGGAACAGCGTAAGCTGGTTCATCCCCAAAATCGCTCGCCGCAGCGGGTGCGGCATACGCGCTGAAGGCTGACTGTGCCGGAGCTTCCATCGGGCGCAGCGAGGCAACCGTTGCATTCGGGTCAGTGCTCTCAAACAGCACATGGGTGTGCTCGCCCAGAGTGACCATCTCACCCGGCCGCAAGATATAAGGTCCAGCCAACCGCTGACCGCTTACCATGGTGCCATTGGTGGATCCGAGATCCTCGATGATGTAATTGGCGCCCTGCAAGGTTAAACGGGCGTGCCGGCGGGAAACTTCAGGGTCGTTGATTACAAATGTCGCGTTGATGTCTCGCCCAATGACAATTTCGCTGGCTTCGAGCGGGAAAACCTGCCCACTATTGGGACCAGATTTCAATATCAGTCTGAAGGTGGGGTTCATCGAATCCTCCTTGCTCACAATTCCCTTATTAGTTTAGCGAAATACGGCTTACGTGTCAACGCGATTTATGGTTGAAACTCAGTCCCCTCTATGCATACCCTTAAATAAAGACCCCGCCGTGCCGTGTGCCGCATAGTTTTGAACCTGCTTTCGCAGGCGGGGCCCTCCAGCCCTGATCAGCCTTGGCCGAAGCCTATCGCTTCACAGGATTGATGTGGGTCCCTTTAAGGGGGTGTTGGCTCAAAACCGGTCGTGCTGCATCACGAACACAGCAGGGCTAACCAATTTATATCACAAAAATAATCGACTGGGTAGGATGAACGTGTCAAGGGGCGGAGGGTATGGACTTCAGAAAGCATGAGGGTTTTGTTAATTCAAACTCTGAAAGCGGTTTTGGCCACCTCTTTTGCAACGACAATGCATACAATTGTCATTGCGAAACTGGCGTTCTCTGCCAGTTGAAGCAATCTGAGCGGGTCTGGATAGATAGAAAAACATAAAGTCAGGTGCAGATTGCTTCAGTCGGCCCTTGGCCTCCATCGCAATGACAGATAGCTTGTCATGGCGAGGAACGAAGCCATCTGCGCCAACCGGCAATAACGAACGTGAATTGCCGTTGGTGCTGTTATTGCTAGCGCAGATTGCTTCAGTCGGCCTTTGGCCTCCATCGCCATGACAGTGCACAAGGTTACCTTTATTGAATCATAGCTCAACTAAAAGATCAATCCATATCTTCTTTTTCAACACCCTCTCTTATCATATTGACAGGCTCCTACGTGCAACCTATACTGGTCAAAACGAAAAAAGGAGTTGCTCTGCCTGTGGATGTCATTCGCGCCTTCATCGCCATCGAACTAAGCCCGGAAATCCGCCTGCAACTAGGGCAGTTAATTCAAAAATTCAAGTCGCTGCGTATCGATGCGGTACGCTGGGTGGCAGTCGAGAACATTCACTTGACCCTGAAATTTCTCGGTGATACGAATCGGACTGACCTGGATAAGTTATCCAAAATCCTGCTTTCCAGGTCTGGTGAATTTTCCCCTTTTACTTTCCAGGTGAGCGGGATGGGCGCCTTCCCCAACAACCGCAAACCGCGGGTGGTCTGGGTAGGGCTGCAGGCTCCGGCAGCGTTACACGAATTGCAGGGGGCAGTTGAGAACGCCGCTTCCCAAATAGGCATACCCGTCGAAGAACGCGGATTTTCACCGCATCTTACGCTTGGCCGGGTGCGAAATGATGTCACCCCGGCAGACCTTCAGACTCTGAGCAGCGCTTTAACCTCCATGCAGGCCAGCGACCTTGGTTTCATGGTCGCGGCATCCTTCACGCTTTTCCGCAGCGACCTGCGGCCACAGGGAGCGTTGTACACGCCTTTGGCACATTTTCCCCTCGCCGGATCAGACAAATGACGCGTTGCTTTTCACATCCGAACTATGTTAAAATTGTCCCTAAATCGAAATCTTTAAGGAGAGGTGCCAACTGAACACTTTGGAAGTCGCTCGCAGCGTCATGAATGCATTGGAGGACAAGAAGGGGGAAGATATTTTGCTCCTGGATATCCAGGAAATTTCTTCATTCGCAGATTATTTCATCATTTGTACCGGCACCAGTGATCGGATGCTGGATGCGCTGGCGGAAGAGGCGTCGCAGGACGCGAAAAAGAATTTTCAAATCAATGGCCGCATCGAAGGCGCTCCTCGATCAGGCTGGGTGGTGGTTGACCTGGGGGATGTGGTTGTCCATTTATTTTCGCCGGAACAGCGCGATTATTATCGCTTGGAAGAATTGTGGTCGCAGGGTAAAGTCCTGGTCAGACTGCAATAAACTGGCGGCGGGCGCGGAAACATCTAGCTTTCAAGCCATACTCCAGATGAGAAACGCAAGCAATGTGAGTATAGATATGTCATGTTGCCCGCAGGGCACTCTGTGAGTGAGGGCTGGTTTTTAGCCCGAAACATCTCGTCTGCTGCACCAGAGATCCTTCGCGGAATGTATATGGGGCAGGTTAAAAACTGCCTTGTGAGCAGCACGGAGGTTCGTTGGTTTTGTAGGGAATGGGCTTGTCCATTCCGTCACGCTTGGCTTCGACAAGCTCAGCCTACGGGACTCAGTGCCCTGAGCTAGTCGAAGGGCAGTCTCCAGGCTTCGACAAACTCAGCCTAGTAGGCAAGCCTCGGCCAACGGGCCAGGGTGTTCCTAACAAGCTTGGCTGGATGGTCGAAAATACCGTTGTGGAGGGGCAATCTGTTATCGTTGGCATCAGGATGGCTGATTTTCGATAAAATTTGCTCGCTTAAACCAACACATCTACAACCAACGCCAGGAATATGAATGCCAGGTACATGCTCGAATAGCGGTACATCGTCCACGCCACCTTGTTGCCCGGTTTGCGCAGCACGTTCCAGGCGGCATAAATCAACCACAGGCCAAGCACCACGGCTGAAACCAGGAACAGGCTGCCCGTCATTTTGAAAAGCGGCATCAGCAAAGTGAGAGCGACCAGTTCAAGCGTGTAAACAAAGATCTGGATGCGGGTATGCTGCTCGCCTTTGACTACCGGCAGCATGGGCACGCCCGCGCGGGCATAATCATTCTTGCGAACAATGGCTAACGCCCAAAAATGCGGCGGCGTCCACATGAACACGATGGCGAAAAGGAACAACGACGGCACGTTTAGTGATCCTGCCGCGGCAGCCCAACCCACCAGCGGCGGGATGGCGCCCGCGCCGCCGCCAATGACAATATTTTGCACGGTGGCATGCTTCAGCCACACACTGTACAGCAGCACGTAATAGATCATACCGGCCAATGAAAGCACCGCTGCTAACAGGTTGACGAAGCCTGCCAGAATGAAAAAGGCGGCCAGGCAGGCGCCCAACCCATAAGCCAATCCCTCCGCAGGGGTCAGCGCGCCGGAAGGCAGCGGACGGTTGGCAGTACGCTGCATGTTCCCGTCGATCTTGCGGTCGATTACCTGATTCAGTGCGGATGACCCGCCAGCCGCCAGCGCCCCGCCCAGCATGGTCCAAAAAGCCAGCCAGAAACCGGGCATTTGTTTGCCGCCAACTACCATTCCGGCAAAAGTGGTCACCAGCAGCAAAACGACAATAATTGGTTTGTTGAGCATCAAAAATGCTTTAAAGCGCTTTAAACCCGCCGGACGGATTGCTTCTGCGACTGGGGCAGCGCCTTCTTTTTCTCCTACTGCAGCGGTAAGAGTAACCACCAGTGCCGCCCACAAAGCGGCAGTAGCAGCGGCATGCAATGCCACCAGGTCTAGCGGGTAAGTGCGGCTTACCTTGAGCGCGCTGATCAAAACCTGCCCGGCAAACAGCAGCCCAACCGCCGTTGTGCTGGTGAGAATAACCGGTTGACGGTAATGCTTGCGCCAGGCTGAAAAAAACAAGGCCACGGCCAATACCCCGGCTGCCAGGGCCAGGATGCGGTGCGAGAAGGCCAGCCAGCCAGTCGCGTTGTCCGGTAACCCGCCGGAGCAAAGCGGCCACCCTGCGCAGGCCGGTCCACCACCTGCAGCCGCCAGCCACGCCCCGGAGATCATTAACATAAGTACTGCCAGGATGGTTATCGCGGCCAGCTTCGCGAAACCCGAGCTGAAGGAAATAGGCGTCTGGGCTTCACTGGCAAGATTCCCGAATCCAGCGGCCGCGGTGACTAAAGCCATGATCACCAGCGCCAGGCCAAGATGCAAATTGGACAACCAGGCAGCGGTCAGGCTGCTGACCAGGCTCCCGCCTAACACGGTTTCAGCGAGGATGCCAAACAGTGCTGCTGCCAACAAAATTCGCACACTGCGGCGCGTTGCCCGCCTGGCATACGCCCAGGTTGTAATTCCCAGCACTGCCATCGCAGCGGCGGCTGCCAATATACGGTGAGCCATTTCCAGTTGAACGGCCAAACCGGTCGGTAGGCCCCACTGGCCGTAACAGGTCGGCCAATCCGGGCAGGCGCCCTCGGCTCCGTCAAATCTCACCAGATAACCTGCCATGACGACCAGGAAAGTCAGAATTGCGGCGGCAATCAATGCGCGTCGGAACCAATCTTTGCGCTTGTTCATATTATTCATTCCATTCATCTTTCCAACTCCCCCGGTCAACTTCAGATTGTCCGGAAATGATTTCCGGTTGGTCTTCAGCCTGGCGGGATTGTCTGTTCAATTGCCGGCGCACAAAAAAGGGATAACCCAACCCAAGAATGGTTGCAAATGTGAACCATTGCAGTGCATAGCCCTGGTGCGGACCTTCGCTGATTTCAATTTCCGGCAGGCTGCGGTAAGGCAGATTAGTCCAGGCAGTGTCGGGCGCCTGGTCAATGTATATCGGCAACAGCTTTAATCCGGACTGCGTCGTAATCCGCGGTACGTTAACCACGTTCCAGGCGTCTAAGCGCGTCTCGCTGGGTGCAAGGGTCGGGTCGGGAACGCCGCCAAAGTCTGGTTTTTCCAGCGAGCGCCGAATCATGCCCTGCACGGCTACCGTGCCGGGCTCATAATATTTTTCCCGATCAGCCGCGTCTTCGAACGGGATCCAGCCGCGCTCAACCAGCACGTACCAATCGGTACCGGTCACTTGCAGCGGCGTCAACACATGAAACCCCAGCCGGTTGCCCCACACCTGGTTGCGCAGCAGCACTTCCTGGCTAAAATCGTAACGGCCTGTCACTGTCACGCTGCGGTATTCCATGTCGTAAAGCTCATCCACCGATTGGCTGGCATTTAAATCCAACGCAGGGGCGGTCATTTGCACGGTTACGCGTGCATTGAAGGCTCGCCGCCATTCCAACCGATCCAATTGCCAGATTCCAAGGCGAATCAAAACACCCACACCGGCAATGACCAGCAGCGTCGTAATGATCCAGCGAAAAGTGAGCAGACGTTTCAACATGGTCCGGTTTTAATGCTCCGAGGTCGGTTGAGGTGGGTTAGCCGGCATAGGAATGGCGATCAGCGAATACAGCCAGACCAGCATCCAGGTCGGCATCCCAATCGAAAGGATTCCTAACACCCGATCAGAGGCTTTAGCGCGGGCAAACACCTCGATATCGATGCTCTGCGACGCCTGGAAGGTGCAGGATAAGCTGTATTTACTCGGCCGGTCGAGCGTGAGCACGCTGGATGATTCGGCTGGAATCCAAAGCGGACCTAGCTGGTGACTGACCGAATCCATGTTGCGTACGATAATTTGGTCATCCTCGGCAAAACGCATATCAGGCAGCGCCGGGCCGGGTTTCCCCTGGGCAATTTCCGTCGCAGTGCCGGGTGGAATCAGAATTTCGATCTGCCGCGGGGCGCGGTCAGTTTGGTTTTTGACCATCTGGTACGAGAGCTCCGCCACCAGGTAAGCAAAAGCCATGCTGACCAGGAAACTGATTCCAAGGCGGATTAATGCAGCGCGTACCACCAGGCTCATATTATTTTTCTTTCAACAAAAATCGGATGTCGGCGGTTAAATCTTCAACCGGCGTGCCGTAAGGGTAAGTCACCCGCAGCCGGTTGGCGGTATCCACCAGGTATACACGGGACGAATGGTCCACCTGATATCCAGCCGCGCTGCCTGATTCCGTTATTTTCCGGTAGACACCGTAACCTTGCCAGACCGGTTCAAGCTCTGCTTCGCTGCCTGAAAGCCCGATGAATTGGGGATCAAAACCGGCGGCATAGGCCTGTGCGCTTTCGGGAGTGTCGCGCTGTGGATCGACGGTGATGAAAATAAAAGCAATCTGGTCAGCTTTCTCGCCCAGGTCAGCTTTGACGCGTTTAAAGTCCGCCAGCGTGGTCGGGCAAACATCCATGCAGGAAGTGAAGCCAAAGAAGAGCAGCGCGACCTTGCCCTTGAGCGCACTCATCTGGAACTCGGAGCCATCTGCGCTCATCAGGTTGACTGCCGGCGCCTGCACTTCAGAGGTGATTTCCGAGCCATGCAGTTCATCTGGGCGCGCAAACGCCGCCGCCCAGATCAGCAGCACCACCGCCAGGATCCCCGCCACTCCAACTAGAATTGTGCGCTGCATTTCGTCCCTTTCTAACAGGTCCAGCGAACCCCCTCGTCCGCCAGACAAAAATTCAGGTTAAACCGTCCCGATCAGGTATAGAGCCGGGTAGAAAAAAATCCAAATCAGATCCACGAAGTGCCAGTAATTGGCAGCAGCTTCCACCGCCCAGTGTTTTTCGGGGCCGTACCGGCCTTTCATGCCGTTGCGCAGAATGATGAAAAGGAAAACCACTCCGGTGAGCACATGAAAAGCATGCATACCGGTCATCATAAAGAACATGGCGCCTTCAACACCGTCCGCCGGACCGAAAGGCGCCAATCCCCATTCAAAGCCAACCACACCGACCAGGAAGCCAATCCCGAGCAGCATAGTGATCAAAGTGCTGGTTACAAACGCTTTACGGTTGCCTTGCGATATTTGCACTTCAGCGCGGTTCATGAAAAAGCTGGAGATCAACAACACCGAGGTGACG
>MGMG01000071.1 GCA_001796355.1 Chloroflexi bacterium GWB2_54_36
ATTATCAAACTGGCAAACGAATTGATCCGCTGGACCATGGAAGAGCACCCGGTGGAAGATCTGCAAAACAGCCTGACCACTCCGCTCATCCGCCCAACGCCGCCCGGTGACCCACAGCCCAACCCGCCCAACGATCCGGCCGGGATTGTCCTTTATGACCAAAAGTTAACACCGTCCGCAGAGATTGATACAGTGGTCCGGTCTGTGAAAGCCTGGCTTGCGCAAAACCCGGATAGAACTGTAGCCGTGCTGGCGCCGCGCAACAAGCGATTGGTCAAAATGGCGGACGATCTGCACGCGGCCGGCATCGAAACGGTCGAATTAATGAATACATCGCAATCCACCCGCCAGACAGCCGTGCTATTGCAGGAAATCCTTGAAATGCTGGCCAAACCGGTGGATGCGCCCCGGTTGGGAAAGGTATACAAAGGGATCAACCGGGAACGCTGGGAGGTCCCTGAAACTCGCGATCTGTGCCGGGCCGTGCATCATTTGATCACGCGCAACCCAAAGGTCGAAGATTACCTCTGGTCACGGGCCGGCGTCACCTGGCTGGAAGAATTGAATGCGCAGGGTGTGGACCGCGTTGCCATCCAGGAACTGGAAATTTTTCGGCAGTTGGTTCGTGGCTGGCAGGAAGCCGTGCTGCTGCCGATCGACCAGTTAATTCTGACCATCGCGCAGGCCCTGTTCGCCGAACCCACCCGGCTGGCGCTGGCTCACAAAATCGCACTGCTACTCGAACGTTCAGCCCAAACCCACCCGGAATGGCATCTTTGGAATTTTGCGCTGGAACTGGCGGATGTTGCTGCCAATCAGCGCAGATTAGATGGCTTTTCCGAGGAGGAAATTGGTTTCGACCCCGACCAGCACAAGGGCAAGGTCGCCATGGCCACCATTCACAAGGCCAAAGGCCTGGAATGGGACCGGGTATATCTGCTTTCTGCCAGCAATTATGACTTCCCATCGGCGCAGGAATATGACCAGTACCTGCCGGAAAAAAATTTCATCCGCGGTAAACTCAACCTGGAGGCAGAAGCTCTTTCCCGGCTGAAGGCGGTCATGGCTGGCGATCCGGCGGCGCTATACCTGGAGGAAGGATTGGCCACCGTCCAGGCGCGGCTGGATTACTGCGCGGAACGGCTGCGCCTTTTCTACGTCGGCATCACCCGGGCGCGCCGCATGCTGACGGTCACCTGGAACAATGGGCAGGATGGCGGCGGATCGCGTGAAAACCAGGCTTCGCTACCGTTTGTTCACCTGAGTGCTTATTGGAAGGAAACGCGCAATGCAGATTCCCGCTAATTTTGCCTTCAGCCAGAATAACCTGCAAGATTATGTCGATTGCCCGCGGCGCTTCGAGCTGCGCTATCTGGAAAAATTGGTCTGGCCGGCCATCCGCTCCGAACCTATCCTGGCGGTGGAACGACACATGCTACTGGGGGAACGCTTTCACCGCATGATCCAACAACACCAGTCCGGTCTGCCCGCTGATCTGGTCGGTGTAACCGCCAGCGAACCTGAATTGATCGATTGGTGGCAAGCTTATCTGTCCGCTGCGCCCGAACCCCTGCCTGAGCGGCGGTTGGTGGAACACACACTGTCTGCGCCCTTTGGCAATTACCGTCTGATTGCCAAATATGATCTGTTGGCCATCGCTCCGGGCGAGCGCGCAGTCATCGTGGACTGGAAAACCAGCCTGCGGAAACCAAAGCGCGCGCTGCTAAGCCGCCGGATTCAGACCCGGTTGTATCCTTTTCTGCTGGCGGAGGCTGGCAAGCTGCTCAATAATGGCGCAGCCATCAAGCCCGAGCAGATTGAGCTGATCTACTGGTTCACTGCCGACCCGCGCAACCCGGAGCGTTTTCCTTACTCCATCGACCAGTTCGACCAGGATCGAAATTTTCTTCAGAACTTGATCGCGGATGTAGTCAATGCCAGCGAGACCGATTTCCCGCTGACCGGCGACGAAAGCATGTGCCGTTACTGCAATTATCGTTCGCTGTGCGATCGCGGGGTTAGCGCCGCTGAAAGGGAAGACGATGCTGCGGACGAGGAAAACAGTGAGAGCAGCGGGTTTGACCTGGATTTCGAGCAAATCAGTGAAATCGCGTTTTAACCTCTTTTGAGGTAGGATAATAGTGTGAAACTGAATTTGCCCACCCACTGGATCGACCCCGATCCGACGCTGGACATTCCTGCAGAATTGCTGGGCAGTCTGGGCGGAAATGAACTGCTGGCGCGAGCACTGGTCAACCGCGGGATTACCACCTGGGAGCAAGCCAGGGGATTTTTAGATCCAGGTTTCTACCAGCCGGCCGATCCCTTCGACCTGCCGGACATGCAAGCAGCGGTTGACCGGCTGCAAACTGCGCTGCGCAAGGGTGAATGTATCGGTGTCTGGGGCGATTTCGACGTGGACGGACAGACCGCGACTTCTCTGCTGGTCGGCGTGCTGCGCGGATTAGGCGCCAGGGTGCAGTACCACGTCCCGGTTCGCGCGCAAGAATCGCACGGGGTGAATCTGCCCAGCCTGGTTAAATTCCTTGAAGCAGGGGTAGATCTGGTTCTCACCTGTGATACGGGTATCAGCGCCCATGATGCAGCCCAATATGCCCGCGAACAGGGTTTTGACTTTATCATCACCGACCATCACAGCTTGCTCGAGACCCTGCCGGATGCGTATGCGGTGATCAATCCGCAACGCTTGCCTCTGGAACATGCTCTGCGAACACTGGCGGGTGTGGGGGTCGCCTACCAACTGGCAAAAGCGCTGTGCGAATGCGAAGGCAAGCCGGATTTGGCCAGCAAGCAGTTGGATCTGGTGGCATTAGGCTGCGTGGCAGATGTTGCCGGGCTGAGCGGCGATGTGCGTTATCTGGTGCAGCTTGGATTAGCGCAACTTCGCAACCCGCAGCGTGCCGGGCTGCAAGCGATCTTCGAACGCGCCGATCTGGACCCTTCCCGGCTGACCGAACAGCACATTGGATTTGTCATCGGTCCACGCCTGAACGCCATCGGCCGGCTGGCTGACGCCAACCCGGTGGTGGATTTCTTGACTACGGATGATCCAACGAAGGCTGCCGATTTCGCTGCCCGGCTGGAAGGTTTGAACAGCGAGCGGCGATTCTTGACCGAGCAGGTTTTGCAGGGCGCGCTGGCGATGATCGAGCGCGATCCGGCGCTGGCTGACTCACCTGTCCTCATTTTGAGCCACCCCGAATGGCCTGGCGGAGTCAATGGAATTGTCGCCAGCCGATTGGTGGAACTTTTCAATAAACCAGCCATTCTGCTGACTTCCCCTGCAGGCAAGCCTGCCAGCGGGTCGGCCCGTTCGGTTGAAGGCATTAATATCACCGAAGCGATAGCCGCCGGCGCCGATCTGCTGCTTGGGTACGGCGGTCACCCCATGGCAGCCGGCATGTCGCTCGACTCAGCCAACCTGCCCGAGTTCCGTCAACGCGTGGCGAATTCAGTACGGCAGCAAGCGGTAGGGTTGGATTTGACCCGCCGCCTGGCCATCGACGCCTATTTGCACTTCGACGATCTTACCCTTGAAGCAGTCGCTGACCTGGAGCGGCTGGCACCTTTTGGCGCAGGAAACCCGGCGATTTTGCTGGCCGTGTGTAACGTAAAAGCAGTGGAGGTGACCTCCATCGGCAAGACCGGTGAACATTTGCAGGTGATGATCGAGGACGAAAACGGCACAGTCCGGCGCGTGCTCTGGTGGCAAGGCGTGCGCGACCTGATACCGGAAGACCGGTTTGACCTGGCTTTCACTGCCCGCACAAGCAACTACCGCGGCGGGCTGGAAGTTCAACTGGAATGGGTTGCTTCGCGTGAGCGCGTTAGTGATCAACCCGAGGTCGGGAAAACCCTGACTTCCGCTGTCAGGCAGGTGCTGGATTATCGCGCCTCGATCGACCCATTGAAAGATCTCGCAGCGGTCACTACCAAATCTGAAAGCGTCATCTGGCGCGAAGGAAGCGTCAACGGCGATCCAAAAGGGTTGCCGCGAGCCCACCTGGTGCCAGCCGAAATTCTAGTGATCTGGAATCCCCCGCCCGGCCGTTTTGAATTGAAACAGGCGTTGGATCAAGTTCAGCCAGAGGTGGTGGCATTATTTGCCGTCCAGGCAGCGTCCGATGATCCCCAGATTTTCCTCACCCAACTGGGCGGGTTGGTGCGCCATGCGCTGCGCACCCGCGCCGGTGAAATAGCAATCGGTCAATTTGCCGGGCTCCTCAACCAGCGCGAAGATACGGTTCGGCTGGGAATTCGCTGGTTGATCGCACGCGGATTTGTCCGTTCGATTGAAATGGACGACCGAACGGTCGTGCTGGCAGAAGCTGGCGTTCCGGATATGGCAACTGCTGGTGAATTGGAAAAAACTATACGCATAGCGCTGGAGGAGACTGCTGCCTTCAGGTCATTTTATTTGCGCGCAGATCCATCCGGGCTATTAGCCGTATCATAATGCAGACAGCCAAGGAGGAAACCCAATGGCCAATGTAAACACGCGTTATTTGATTGTCGGCGGCGGCATGACCGCCGATGCAGCCATCCGAGGCATTCGTGAGCATGACGTGGACGGCAAAATCGTCCTGGTCAGCCAGGAGAATGTCCCGCCATACGACCGGCCGCCGCTTTCCAAAGCGTTATGGACCAAAAAAAAGAAGGTCGAGCAAATCTGGCGCGGAACCGACAAGTTCAACGTTGATTTTCACCTGGGACGAGAAATCCTCTCGCTTGACCCGGTCAAAAAGTTCTGCGTGGATAATCAAGGCGCAGAATACCATTATGATCGGTTGCTGCTGGCTACCGGCGGCATGCCCATTCGCCTGGCCGAAGAGACCGGCAAGGTAATTTATTACCGCACCTTCGCCGACTACGAGCGGCTGCGTGCATTGGCGAATGAGGGCAAAACCTTCGCGGTCATTGGCGGTGGTTATATTGGATCGGAAATTGCTGCTGCGTTGAATATGCAGGGAAATAAGGTCACCATGGTGTTCCCGGAAGACGGGATAATCGCCCGGCTGGTGCCCGCTGAAATGTCTTTGCAAATCAACGAATTGTATGAGAGCAAAGGCGTGGTTGTGCATCCCGGGCAGTTGGTGTCCAGCGTGGAGGCTCATGATGGCCGAATGAACATCCAGACAAACCGCGGATTAACGCTTGACGTGGACGTGGTAGTCGCCGGACTGGGCATCCGCCCCAATACCCGCCTGGCTGAAACCGCCGGCTTGAAAGTTGACAATGGAATTGTCGTGGATAAGTCGCTGCGAACTTCGGCTGCGGACATTTATGCGGCTGGCGATGTGATCCGGTTCTTCAACCCGGCGCTAAACCGCGCCATCCGCACCGAGCATGAGGAAAATGCCAACCTGAGCGGGAAATTGGCCGGGGCAGCAATGACCGGCCAGTCGGTGCAGTACACCCATTTACCATTCGCCTACTCCGACCTGTTCGAGCTGGGATTCGAAATGATTGGCGTCATCGACCCACGCCTGCCCAGGATTGGCGACTGGCAGGATCCATACCGCACCGGGGTTGTGTATTATTTCGACGGCGGACGGGTGGTGGGCGTTCTGCTGGTCAATATGTGGGGGCGGATCGACCAGGCGCGCGCATTGATCGAGAGCGCCGATCAGCCGTCAGCCAAGGATATAAAGGGATTTATAACCTAAGGTAAGTGCGATGCGTCAAAGTACACCCGGTGCGTTGCTCCTGGGTTAACAATAGAGCCAAACAGCCAATAATCAAGGAGCGATGCACCTGCTCTTTCACGGGAAACACACGGGTCAAAGGCAGGTGCAATGCACCAAGATCCGAGGAAGAATCGTTAACGAATTTTGTCGATCGCTCCACCCACCCCCTCCAACCTCCCCCGAAATCAAGTGCGGATTTCAGGGGAGGCTTTTAGCATGCGACGATTGACGCAGACCGTCCCCTTCCGATTCATGAAATTGTGTGTTAAACTAGTATCCGCGTAAGTAGCCAGAAGCACGTTGCTGCTTTCCGCTCTTTGCTGCGCCAACGGCGCTGTCAGAGGGCAATCCCGAGGAAAGGAGGATTTCAACCAATGCGCAACTATGAATTGGTCTTCATCATCCAGCCTGATCTGGACGAAACTGCAGTTAAGGGTCTCGTCGAAAAGGTTCAGGGGTGGATTACCGAAGCCGGCGGCGTCATTGCGAAGATCGACAACTGGGGCAAACGGCGCCTCGCTTATCAGATCAATAAGCGCCGCGAAGGCCAGTATGTTCTCTTCGAAATGCAGCTGCCCCCCGCTTTCAGCACGGAATTGGAGCGCAATATGCGCTTCCTGGAACCCGTTATGCGGTTCTCCATTATCAATCGTGACTAATGAGTCAGATGATTGTTTTGTCATTTCGGTTCTCAAGGAGTCGTCATGAGCCGCGGATTGAATAAAGTCATGATCATCGGCCACCTTGGCCGCGATCCCGAAATGCGCTATACGCCTTCCGGCAGACCGGTAACCACCTTCACGGTTGCCACCAGCCGCACCTGGAACACCGCTGATGGTGAACGCCACACTGAAACAGAGTGGTTTAACATCGTCACCTGGGGTAACCTGGCGGAAATTTGCAAGCAATACCTGACCAAAGGCCAACAGGTCTATATCGAAGGCCGCTTGCAAACCCGGAAATGGGATGACGCTGAAGGCAATAAGCACAGCACCGTCGAAGTCGTTGCCAGTGAAATGATGATGCTTGGAGAACGCCGTGACATTAACACCAACGCTACCGCTGAGCCAATCGAAGGCGAAGAAGCGGACAGCGAGTACCCTTTTTAGGAGTAAGTACGAATGGCTGAAAACAACCAAAGCGAGAATGAGCAGCAAGGTGGTTATCAGCGCCGATTTGTGGCGCGCCCCAAAATCTGTGCATTCTGCGCTGATAAAAATGTATTAATCGACTATAAAGCTGTCGATATGCTGCGCCGCTACGTTACGGACGACGGCAAAATCCGCCCACGCCGACAAACCGGCACCTGCGCCCGCCACCAGCGCGAGCTGGCCCGCGAAATCAAACGAGCGCGGCACCTGGCCCTTCTTCCCTTCGTAGGCGAAGAGTGGACCGAGTACGTCCGCTAAAACAACCTTAGGATGACAACCAGGGCATAGGCCTTCCGGCTGAATGCCCTTTTTGATTTAGGAACGAAAGGTAAGTTTATGGCTAAGACACCCCAAGCGAAGCACGTCACCCGTAAACAGCAAAACCGGGTCGAACGCGAACATCGACAGCGCACCATGGTCACTGCAGCGACCATTGCTATTGCAGTGCTGATTGTGCTGATCCTCGGTTACGGCGTGCTCGACCAACTTGTGCTGCAGAAAAACAAACCGGTAGCCACCGTGGACGGCACAAAGATCAGCCTGTCTGATTTTCAAGCGCGCGTCCGCTACGACCGTTACCAGCTGATTCAAAACACGCTGACCCTGCAGCAATATGCTCAGATGTTCAGCTTTGATCAAAACTCGGCAAATTATTTCACCCAGCAAATTCAGCAAAACCTGAGCATGCTAAACACTGAAGAAGTGATGGGCGATCAGGTAGTCGAAGAATTGATCAATGACGTCGTCATCGCCAAGCAAGCCGAAAAAATGGGAATTACCGTAAGCGAAGAAGAGATCGATATCGCGCTGCAAGAGGCGTTTGGATACTTTGCCAAAGGCACCCCCACCCCGGAACCGACCTCGCTGCCCTTTGCCACCGCGACCCTCTCGCCGAAGCAATTGACATTGGTTCCACCCACCGCCACCCCGACGACAGGACCGACCGCGACAATCGGCCCAACTGCGACTCCTGACGCCGCCACGGCCACACCTACCGAGGACCCGAACGCAACGCCAACCGAGGAGCCAACACCCCAGCCGACGGCTACACCGTACACCCTCGAAGGGTATCAGAAGAGCTATGGCGATTACGCCACAGCGCTCGAGGCAGATGCTCTTTTCAACGAGGAACAATTCCGCGAGATTTTCCGGGCGCGCTTGATCTACGATAAAGTCCTGGCTGAAGTCACCAAGGATGTCGCCGCGTCAACAGACTACGTTTGGGCGCGCCATATCCTGGTTGCCAGCGAAGAAGAAGCTGCCGTTATCGAAGGGAAATTAGCTGCCGGACAGGATTGGTCTGCCCTGGCTGCCGAGTTCTCCACCGACGAAAGCAATAAGAATAATGGCGGCGATCTGGGCTGGTTCAACAAGACCGCCATGGTTACCGAATTTTCGGATGCTGCGTTTGCTTTGACTGAGATTGGGGAGATCAGCAAGCCGGTAAACACCAGTTTTGGCTGGCACATCATCCAGTTGCTGGGACGAGAAACCCGTCCTGCAACCAGCGACGAACTCGATCAGATCAAA
>MGMG01000072.1 GCA_001796355.1 Chloroflexi bacterium GWB2_54_36
CAGCACATAAGATTTTCAGTGTGACAAACGGAGCTCAATCTCCACAGCCAGTCATACTGTTGCCCGGCTCAGATTGCTTCGTGCCTCGCAATGACAAAAATTTTAATACCACACCCTGAACCAGGATTTGGCGGAAGCCTCTTCGCCGTTAGCGGTAACCTTCACCTCAAGCGCCACGATCTGCGTGGGCGACAGGCTCCCTACCGGGAAGAGCAGCGTGGAAATACCGTCGGCGTTGGTGTCCGGTGCGCGGAATGGATCCTTACGCCCGTCTGGGGTGAGCATAAAGACCCACACCTGGGCATTGGCAACCGGTTGGCGGTACATATCCACCACCACCACATTCAGCGTTTGCTGACTGCCGGCGGTGATCAACGGGTTGGCAACAAATGCATAAGCTTGCGGCTTGCGCGGCTTGCCGGGGATCGAGCTGCCTTCTGGCTTTAATCGATCCGAATCGCCAACCACAAAATCGAAGTAACGTTTGCCAAGGTCGGTCAAAATGACGTGACTGTCCGCGTCCAGTTCAGGCGCCCATTCCATCCGCGCTTTCTGGAAATATTGGACGTAGCGGCCCTCACGAATCTCAAGATCCGAGATCGGGTCGCCAAAGTTGACCGGCCCGTCATTGGCGTCATAGTACTGCAGAAATGCGTAGCATACGCTTTTCCCGGTCGCCGAGAATTTGCGGCAAGTCGGACCGTCGGAAGATACGGGCGCCAGCGGCCCCGGCCCCGGATAAGTTAATTCCCCCAGGTTGGCAACAACCACCTTGTCGTTGCCATCCAGATCCTTGACAAGGTCAAAACGAGCTTTGTTGAAATATTGAACGGTGGTGATGCCAAACGCAGACATGCCCTCGAATTCACCGGTAATCGGCAGTCCGTACAGTTCAAGCGGACTGCGAACGCTGACGTACTGTTCAAGGAACGCGCCGCGCACGATATGGCCAGTACCAAAGTCTTCACCCGTTGTGGTGGTTTGGGTATACCCCGGATTGGTGACTCCGCCAAGCAATATCAATATGAAAATGGCTAAAACAATGCGTATAGTACCCCTCATGATTGTCATTATACAATCTTCTATTGAAATTACAAGGAGTAATTTATATCTATACGCTATAGATCGCGCCTGCAACCCCTGTATGATGCCGGTACGAAATGGTTCAATCCCCCTTAAAACCCAATAGTATTCAGATTTGAGTGGGCGTGTGGTCGGGTCATTTTTCAGGCAGAAACATGACATTTGCCCGCTCAACAGCACACCCTTAGACGCGGTATAATTCTAATACGCTACCCTCATTTTTTTGGAGCACTGCATGACTGAGCGAAAGATACGGGTTCTGATTGCCAAGCCAGGTTTGGACGGGCATGACCGCGGTGCAAAAGTAATTGCCCGTGCCTTGCGCGACGCCGGGATGGAAGTCATCTATACCGGTCTACGCCAGACGCCGGAGATGATCGCGGAAGCCGCACTCCAGGAGGACGTTGACGCGGTCGGTATTTCCATTTTATCCGGCGCTCACATGGTTTTGGTCCCGCGGGTTCTGGACCTGCTTCGCGCTAATGGGCAGGAAGGGATATGTGTGTTCGTCGGCGGTATTATTCCCGAAAATGATGTTCCCAGCCTCATTAATGCCGGTGTGACGCAAGTATACGGCCCGGGCACCCCTACCACCCAGGTGGTGGAGGACATTACGCGCGCTGTTTTGCAGCAAGCGCAAGTTTGAAAGCCGCTTGATGAACGTTAAACACGACCTGGTCGAGAGTGTGGTTGCGGGCAAGCGCTTGCCCCTCGCCCGCTTGCTAACCCTGGTCGAAAACAACGCACCCGAAGGTCAGGCGGCGCTTGACCAGTTGTTTGCGCATACCGGGCGCGCCCACCTGATTGGCGTCACGGGCTCGCCGGGTTCAGGCAAATCTTCGCTGGTCAACCAGATCGCCCTCGCGCTGCGCAACCCCTCAAGTGGGAAACCCGCGCGCAGCGTTGCCATTGTTGCTGTAGACCCAACTTCGCCCTTCACCGGCGGCGCCGTGCTTGGGGACCGGGTGCGTATGCGTGATTTAGCCGGCGACCCGGGCATTTTCATCCGTTCCATGGCATCGCGTGGGGCACTCGGCGGCCTGGCGCGCGCCACCACCGGGGTAGTCCAGGCTTTGGACGCTGCCGGGTTTGACATTGTGCTGGTCGAGACAGTCGGCGCCGGTCAGGCCGAAGTGGATATAGCCCGTCTGGCGCACACCACCCTGGTGATCGAGGCGCCCGGCATGGGGGATGACATCCAGGCCATTAAAGCCGGAATTTTGGAGATCGCCGATATTTTGGTCATTAACAAAGCTGACCATCCCGGTGTGGACAGCACCGTCCGCGCCCTCCGCGCCATGCTGGAACTGGGCCATCCCACCCATTCGCATAGCTTCACCGGCAGCACCACACCGTTATGGATTCCGCCGGTGCTGCAAACGATTGCCACCCAGTCTGAGGGAATTGACGAACTGGTAGAAGCCATCGACCGCCACGCCGCATACCTGCATGCCACTGGCGCCTGGCAGGCGCGCGACCGCAGCCGATTGCAAGTAGAGCTCGAGCAGTTGGTTCAGGTAGAATTGAATAACAATTGGCGGGCCAGCATCCCGCCGGAGCTTATCCAGGAGACCCTGGCCCAGGTGGAAACCCGCCAGATTTCGCCTTACCAGGCAGCCAAACAACTGACCCAACCCTTACCTGAACTCCATCCCGGCTGACAGCCCGACCCAGCCGCGAAACGACAGAAAACCGCGCCATTTTCGTACATAAATCCACGCCCAGGAGAAGAAGACAATGCAACGCACTTTTATTGGAGACTTACGCAGCCACATCGGAGAGAAAGTTCAAATTCATGGGTTTTTGCAGACCCTGCGCGACCAGAAGAAAATGCAATTCCTGATCGTCCGGGATCAGACCGGGTTGGTGCAGGTTGCGTTCTGGAAGGCTAATGACGCTGCTTTAGCCGAGCAGATTTCCACGCTTGGCGCCGAGTCGGTGGTAACCATCACCGGTGCCGTGGTTGATAATCCAGTCGTCAAATTAGGCGGGCTGGAAGTGCAATTGGAAAGCCTGCAGGTGGAAAGCACCGCCGGTTCCCCTCTCCCGCTTGATCCGTTTGCCGAGACGATCCCCTCCATCGACTACCGCCTCGACTGGCGTTATCTGGACATGCGCCGTCCACAGGTCGCCGCCATCTTCCAGGTACAGACCACCGCTGAACAAGCCTTCCGTGAATACTGGCTACAACACAATTTCATCGAAGTCCATTCGCCCAAGCTGATGGGCTCGCCCAGCGAAAGCGGCGCAGAGCTGTTCGAGGTCCAGTACTTCGAGACCAAAGCCTACCTGGCGCAGTCCCCGCAGTTCTACAAGCAGATGGCCATGGCTGCCGGTTTTGAGCGCATTTTTGAAATCGGCCCGGTCTTCCGCGCCGACCCCTCCTTCACCTCGCGCCACATGACTGAATTTACCGGCATCGACATGGAAATTTCTTACATCGAATCGCATGAAGATGTGATGGTCTTCCTGGAGAACATGCTGGCGCATGTTTACAGCCGCGTCAAGGAAGTGCACGGTGAAAAGATCAAAGAGATGTTCGGCGTCGATCTGGTGGTTCCCACCACGCCTTTCCCGCGTATTCCCATGACCCGCGCTCTGGAAATCCTCAAAGAAGAGGGCTATCAACTACCCGCAGAAAAGAAGGGTGACATCGATCCCGGCGGCGAGCGCACGCTGTATAACTGGGTGAAGAAAACATACAACCACGACTTCTTCTACCTGACCGATTGGCCGATCGCCGTGCGTCCTTTCTACCACATGCGCTATGCTGACCGCCCGGAGGTGACCAAGAGCTTCGATCTGATCGCCAACGGCACCGAAATCGTCACCGGCGCTCAGCGCGAGCACCGTTACGACATTTTAGCCAAACAGGCGGTCGAGAAGGGTCTCAGCCTGGAAACGATCCAGTTCTACCTGGATTTCTTCCGCTACGGCTGCCCGCCGCACGGCGGCTTTGGCATGGGGCTATCGCGGCTGCTCATGATGATGCTCAACCTGCCCAACATTCGCGAGGCAGTGTTCCTCTTCCGCGGTCCCAACCGTTTGAATCCGTAAACTGCTACCCGCTGATGTCACGGGATTATCGTAAAACCGGTAAAATTGATCTCGTGGCATAACTCACCCCAGGCATCCAAAGTGACTACCTGCAGAAGTTGTTCAAAGGATAAGGAAAATGCCCATTCACAATCACCTGCGTCCTGATGGAATGAAATACGGTGAAATTCGGCTGTATGCGGGGACAGCCTGCCCGGATCTGGCGCAAAAGATTGCCACTTACTTGAGTTTGCCGCTCTGCGGTCGCGACGTCATCACGTTTCCGAATGACAACTTATTTATCAAGCTACACGGCAGTGTGCGCGGCCAGGATTGCTACGTCATCCAGACCACGCCGGCGCCGGTGCATCGCAACTTGATGGAACTGCTGATTATGATCCAAACCCTGCGGCTGGACTCGGCTGCGCGGATCACTGCAGTGGTACCGTATCTGTGTTACGCCCGTTCCGATAAAAAGGATCAACCGCGCGTCCCCATCACCGCGCGCCTGGTGGCGGATATGATCGAAGTTGCCGGCGCGGATCGCTATGTCACCATGGATCTGCACGCCGGCCAAATCCAGGGTTTCTTCTCCATCCCGGGCGACGTCCTCACAGCGTTCTATATCCTGACGGATTATTTCAAATCCCTCCTGCCGAACCTGTATTCCCCGGTTGTGGTCACCGCGGACCTGGGATTCGCCAAGAAAGCCCGCAATTATGCTGCCACGCTGCAGTTGCCCCTGGCCTTCATTGAAAAACGCCGTCTGGCGAATAACTCCAAGGCCGAGGCGTTGACGCTGATCGGTGATATTTTCGACCGCGACGTGATCCTGGTAGACGACGAGGTGGATACCGGCGGGTCGATGATCAACGCGGTGAACCTGCTCAAACAAAGCGGCGCCCGCAATGTATATATGTCCTTTGTTCATTCGGTACTTTCATCCGACGCAGCCCCCATCCTGGCCGGGCTGCCGGTTACCCAATACGTCACCACGGATACGATCCCCATCCCGCCTGATAAAGCCAACCTGTTTGGCGAGCGGCTTAAGGTACTGACGGTCGCTCCGCTGCTGGCCGAGGTCATACACCGCGCAAATGAAGGCCGCAGCGTTGGCGAGTTGTTCAACGAATAACTTGAAACCTGATTAGCTTGTAAGCCCATGCCTGAGTTACCTGAAGTCGAGACCATTGTCCGCGCATTGAAAGCTGGAGGACGCGAAGGTCCTCCGGCAGTCGGGCGTGTACTGGCTGGCGGACAGGTGCTCTGGGAGCGGACCCTCGTAACTCCCCTGGCGTCGCAGTTCTCGCAGCGGTTGCGCGGTCAAACCCTGGCGGAGGCTTCTCGGCGCGGGAAATTTATTCAGCTTTCCCTCACGCAGGATACCTTGCTGATCCACCTGCGTATGAGTGGCGATTTGCGCGTGGAACCGGTAACAACGGATGAGGGCACACCCCGTCCGCTCGCCACCCACGACCGGCTGCTGTTGCTTTTTGACGACGACATCCGGCTGGCGCTCAATGACCCGCGTAAATTTGGACGCGTCTGGCTGGTAACCGACCCGAATGAAATCCTATCGGCTTTGGGGCCGGAGCCGCTCGATTCAGCCTTCACGGCGGCTGATCTGGCAGTCCGGTTGAAAGGCCGGCAGCGCGCCATCAAACCGCTGTTATTGGATCAGACAGTCGTTGCCGGGCTGGGCAATATTTATACCGACGAAGCTTTGCATCTGGCAAAGATTCACCCGTTAACTCCGGCTGCAGCCCTCACCGTCCTGGAGATCGAACATCTTTGGCTGTCGATCCGCAGTGTTTTGCAGGAAGGTATCCAGAGTAACGGCGCCAGTATCGACTGGGTGTACCGCGGCGGAGATTTTCAGAACCATTTTAGAGCCTACGGCCGCAAGGGCCAGCCTTGCCCGGTTTGCGGTACGTTGATCGAAAGAATTATTGTCGGGCAGCGCGGTACGCACTTCTGCCCGGTATGCCAACCGCCCCAGAGATAAAGAGAGGTTGAAATGGCAACATCCCCTAATCTACTCATCCCAGCCCTTATTTTTGTTACTGTCGGTATTCTGGTAGGGATTTTGATCATGAGCCTGGTCGGCGACCGACGCCGACGTAAGGATGATAGCGAGCAAGAAAACAAGGTGATGGAGGAATTGATCGTTCCGGAAATGCCGGTGCTGCCCGAAACGCGCTTCGAAAGCATTGCAGCCTTGTATCGCGAAACCCGCAGTGGCAAACTGGTCACGGATGTCAAGGGCAAAGTGTATCTCAACCGCAGTTCAATCCCTGCGGAACAACTGCGCAGTCTGCAGGAAGCAGCCAGCAACTGGCAAGCCTGGCTCGGGATGCCTGCGCAACCAGCGCAGGTTGTTAATCCGGCTCCTGCCGCGCCAGTCGCAACCCCTGAATTTTCGCCTGCCGCGCCTGAACCGGTTAGCGGCATGGAATCACCATCCCCAGATGTCTCTACGGAAGATGACACAAATATCCTGGTTCCAGAGGATGAATTATCGACCATTATTCCTGAAACCAAAACAGAATTACCCCCAGTTGAAACCACTCCGGATTTACCCGTAATCCCCCCGGTAATCCCGGTACCACCCGTTTCAACCGCAAAGGTCGAAAAGCCACGCGCCCGCACCATGGTCGGCCAAATCGATGAAATATTGCAGGAAATACTGCCGGGTACGATCTACGCTGGGAAAAACATCCGCCTGAGTGAAGAATTCTCCAATGGGGTGGTGGTATGGATCGGTGCAGTAAAGTATATTGGCATTGAAAGCGTGCCGGACCCCGAAATCAAGGCGCTGATCCAATCTGCAGTGCGTAAGTGGGAAGCTTTCGCCGGGAATGTTTAACCTTAACCCGGGATAAGCATCACATGTTGGATATGTCATGCTGCCCACAGGGCACGCTGCGCGTGAACGAAGTGAAGCATCTTACCTGTTGTGCCAGAGATCCTTCGCGGCGGGAAAAACGCGCCGCTCAAGGATGACATTTTGCCGGTTTTTATTATCCCGAACTCACCTTATTTAGAATTCTTGCTCGAAGGTGTCGCTTTCCTTGCCGCGCATGGTCAGGATCGGGCAATCCACCGAGGCTGAGACCAGCGCGGTGACATCCG
>MGMG01000073.1 GCA_001796355.1 Chloroflexi bacterium GWB2_54_36
CAATGACGCTCTGCCAGAATTTTTGCAGCTATTGATATCTGGCTATGCGCATTTGTTTTGGCGTGCTTGAGCATTGCGACGGTAGCAGGCAAATCTTCGCTGAATGGCGATGCCTGAACCAGGCCAACGTCGCTGGCGAAATTATGATAGGTAAACCCGGCGCTTAGCGATTCACGAAAAAACCATTCAGGTACCTGCGTAAACAAGTCAAAATGAACATTTGGTAGTCTGGCTTGCAATGCCTGCATCACGGCTGCAGCCCTGGCGGCGTGCCCAAATCCGTGCGCGGTTATAAAATAACCCATCCGAAATTCAGTCTTTATTGACCTACCCTCGACAAGAAATAATATCAGCCGCAATTGTACCTGACTGCGGCAAATTAGCCATTCAGAAAAAGGATTGATCGACCCTTGCTGCTACTTACCAGACGCGCCATAGCTAAAGGTATAATTTAAAACATGAAGACAGCGGGGTCTGGTCGAATCAATATCGCGCGCTTGCTTATCGGGCTGGTGATATTCTTCAACTTGCAGGCCGCGTTTTTGTTCATCATTAGTCCGGCTGCTTATTCGCCCGGATTTGAAGTCGGCGGAATAGTTGGTGAAAAACTGGTTCAGGGAATGGGCATCCTCTTTTTGATGTGGAATGTTCCTTATATTTATGCGTTGATCGATCCGATTCGGCACCGGACCTCCCTCTACCAGGCGATCATCATGCAGGCAATCGGCGTCGTTGGCGAAACCATCCTCTGGCTAACATTGCCGCCCGGGCATCCAGCCATGGAAAGCACTGTCGTCCGCTTTGCAATATTCGACGGTAGCGGGCTGATTGCACTATGCGCCGCACTTTGGATTACCCACCACAGTGGTTAAACGGGGTTTTGCGCGGGTTCTTCGTTTTCAGGCTCTTCAAAAGGCGCTTCGGTTGGTATAACCGGCAATCGGACGAACATGCGACGGATAAAGTCCTTCGGCCGAGTTACTACCCGCAACACCACCACGCTCATGTCGTCTCGTGGCCGCCCTTGATCCAGGCGGATCGCCTGCGTTAACAGTGAATCGGCAATTACCTGAGCCGACGGCTCCTGTTCTTCCAGCATCCCCTCCAATAAGGTGCACACATCAATGCCGATACCACCGTTAGCTGTGCCAGAATTCATCACGCCATCGGTGTACATGACGACGGTTGTGCTTTTCTTCAGGTTAATCTCGGAGATCGACGGCCGTACATTACGCGCTGAACCAATAGGTTGAGGCATGCCGCTCAAACATTCCACCCGGCTGCTCTGCGCCACAAAAATTGGCGTGGGATTATTGCGTGTCAACACCAGTGTGCAGGTTTCAAGATCGGCGCTTAAGATATTCAAGTAAGCAGGATCGCGGCCGTTGCGCTCGGTGAACAGGAAGTCAGAAACCGCGCGAGCGGCTGCGCCATCACGGATTCCATCAGATAGCAAGCTAAGGACCTTACGAACTACCAATCCAGAAACTAGTTTCCCAAGATGGCCGGTGGTTAATGCATCACTCATGACCACTGACAGGCCGCCGTTTGGCCGCTCAATGACTTCGATCGAATCTCCGCTTTCATGCGACCCATGTTGCGTAACTTTGGCTACGGCAATCTGAATTTCCATTTGATAATTTTACTTGAAAAATTCAGGTTGAGAAGCCGAATCCGAAGCAGCCACGATCACAGTCAATAAATCTTGCTGGTAAGCGATGGTTTCTATTCTGGCGTTGAACCCGTATTCTTTCAACTTTATCCGTGATTCTTCCAGCGTGTTCCGATCTGGCAAGGTTTGTCCAGTGACCCGATATATCCCCCGCAAAAGAATGCTCACAATGCTTCCTCCCCCGACTTGCACCCCAAGCAGGACGACCAGCAATCCTCTGGGCCGTAATACCCGCCGGCAGGCAGCTAATGTTCCAGGGTGGGCAATGTATTCGCTGGGAAAGGTAGCAACAATGGTATCCATCGAAGAGCTGGAAAGTGGAATCTGCTGCGCCAACCCGCGCACTAGCATCGCTGGCTGTTGGACTGTTCTACGCACTTTGTTTTTGGCTATGCGCAGAATATGGCGACTTTGGTCGACGCCAAAAGTACGATAACCCGCTGCTATTAGAGCGGCCTGCAATGTACCTGTGCCGATCCCCAGTTCGAGCACATCCTTGCCCTCGATCAGCGGCAGCACCGACCGCACCCAATCCTTCCAGCGCCCGCCTGAGACCGCCGCAGCCACCAGGTCGTAACTCCAGGCAAAAGAATGGTAGAGCAAGTGAAAGAAGATGCGTAAAAACCAGCTCACAGTTGAAAAGAATATCACAATATGGGAATTCTTGAACAAATCGTTTGCATAAATCGAAATTTTGTTCTATAATGTTATTGTGGCAGAGGAATCGCTTTCTGTACTGAAAAACCTGGCTGATCTGAGTCGGTTCGAACAAGAAGATCCGGCTGCGCCCGGCTGCCCGCTGCCGGAGGATGGTTCAAGGACTGTGGGCACCCCTCCAAGCCGTTCTTCGACCGGTTCGATCCCTGAAATATTCCACGCCAAGAAATCTGGTGGGGGAGAAATCCGCCTGCTCAAGACTGTACTCAGCAGCGCCTGCGAACGCAATTGTAATTACTGCGCTTTCCGCGCCGGGCGGGATTTTCACCGCGAAACGCTCAAACCGGATGGCATGGCCAAATTGTTCAGTCAACTCAACCAGTCCGGTATCGCTGAAGGTCTTTTTTTGAGTTCTGGGATAGTGGGCGGCGGCATTCGCACCCAGGATAAAATTCTTGACACAGCCGAAATATTGCGCTTTAAGCACGGCTACAATGGCTACCTGCACCTCAAACTCATGCCGGGCGCTGAAAAGGACCAGGTGCTGCGAGCAATGCAGTTGGCCAATCGCGTCTCCATCAACCTGGAAGCGCCCAACCCTGTGCGGCTGCAAAAACTAGCCCCGCTTAAAACTTTCGCTGAAGAATTGTTGAAACCGCTACAGTGGGCAGATGAAATTCGGCGCACGCTCAACCCCCTGTCGGCGTTTAACTTGCGCTGGCCTTCACTGGCAACCCAGTTCGTGGTTGGCGGCGTGGACGAGACTGATCTTGAATTGCTGCAACTCACCCAATACCTGCACGGCAAGCTGTCGCTTTCCCGTGTCTATTTCTCGCCGTTCAAACCGGTGCGGGATACGCCGTTCGAAAATCTCCCACCCGAAAATCTGCTGCGTCAGGTACGCCTTTACCAGGCTGCTTTTCTGCTGCGCGATTACGGCTATAGTCTGGAAGATTTTCAATATTCAAGCAGCGGACAACTTCCATTGGACGCAGACCCCAAACTAGCCTGGGCGCGCGAACATCTGACAGAGAATCCGTTGGAAATCAACACGGCAGACCGAATTCAGCTATTGCGAATCCCGGGCATCGGACCTATTTCTGCCAAACGCATTCTGCAATCCCGCCACCAACATCCGATCAAAGAAGCAGGCGCACTACAAGCGTTTGGTATTCCCCTGGAACGCACGCTGCCTTTCATCCTGATCAATGGAAAACGGCCCGACCGCCAACCGCAGTTGTGGTGATTGGATGATTTGTAAATATATGCGTACTGCGGGGAAAGAGGATTTTAGCATCCCCTCAATGGGGGGAACCACCGACTAACAAAAAAACGGCCTTGCGACCGTTTTGAAGTCGGGGCGAGAGGATTTTAGCATCCCCTCAATGGGGGGAACCGCCGACAAACAAAAACGGCCTTGCGACCGTTTTGCAGTCAGGCGGAGGATTTTAGCATCCCCTCAATGGGGAGAACCACCGACTAACAAAAAAACGGCCTTGCGACCGTTTTGAAGTCGGGGCGAGAGGATTTGAACCTCCGACCTCTTGCACCCCATGCAAGCGCGCTAGCCGGACTGCGCCACGCCCCGATTTGCGAGCGAAATTATAAGCCACATACTTATTTTCTGCAACCCTTCAAATACCCTTCAAGTTCCCCTGTCTCCGATAAATGCACCCAGTTATTTTCACCCCTCCCCTGTTCGATTCATTGAGAGTATAATCGCCACGTTAAGCCAGCGCCAAGCTGGCATTTGTCTGACCCGGAGGCCTTGACTGCATGAATCGTCGTTATGTAAACCTGATTATCATCCTCCTTCTGCTCGCACTCTCGATCTGGATTGACCTTCCCTCGAACCCCGGAATTAAAATAGGATCCTTCGAACGCAGCCTTGAGACAGTACTGGGGCTGGACCTGCGCGGTGGCATGCAGGTGATCCTGAGCGTCCCCTCAGAAATTGCTGTTACACAGCAAAACCTGCAGGATGCCGCTCAAATTTTGGAGAACCGGTCAAACGCATTAGGTGTGGACGAAGTAGTTTACCAGACAGCTGGTGAGCGCATCATCGTCGGCGAATACCCCGGCGCTTCGAATGCGGAAGACGTGATCGGCAAAATCAAAGAGACCGGACAACTCGAGTTTGTTGATTTTGGCGATGTACGTGTCCCTGAAGGAACAGTGGTCGAGACCGATTTTGGTCTATCCGCCTCCGCTGGCGCTGAAGCAACCCCGACTGTAGAAGTTACCCCCACAACCGAGGCGACCGCAACTGCTGAAGCAACGCCGGAAGCTACGCCGACCGAAACCACCTCTGCTACCCGCTATCACACCGTTTTGACTGGCGCTAATCTCAAGTCGGTCAGCGTGGTACGCGGCCAGTTAAATGACTACACCGTAGCTCTGGAGTTCGACTCCGAAGGCGCCGATATTCTCAAAGAATGGACGACCGCGAATGTCGGAAAAATTTTGGGAATCGTGCTGGACAAAGCGGTGATTTCCTCGCCTTCGGTGAACAACCCGATTCCAGACGGCCAGGCTGAAATTATTGGTTCTTTTACCAATGAATCAGCCAATGCTCTGGCGGTTCAGCTCCGCTACGGCTCGCTGCCCATTCCTCTGGAAATCGAGCAAATCCGCGTGATCGGCCCGACCCTTGGCCAGGACTCGCTGGATAAATCGCTATTGGCCGGCATCATCGGTTTCGGCATTGTCATGTTGTTCATGGGAATTTATTACCGCGTCCCCGGTGTGGTAGCTGACCTGGCAATCATTTTCTATGCCTTAATCACCTTTGCCATCTTTAAGCTGGTTCCGGTTACTTTAACGCTGCCTGGCATTGCCGGCTTCCTACTCAGTACCGGTTCCGCACTGGATGCCAACATTCTGATTTTCGAACGCTTGAAAGAAGAATTGCGCAACGGCCGCACCATGCGGCAGGCCATTGACCTTGCCTGGCGGCGTGCCTGGCCGTCCATCCGCGATTCGAACATTGCCGCATTGATTACTGCTGCGATTTTGTTCTGGTTCGGCTCGACCTTCGGCGCCAGTTTTGTCAAAGGTTTTGCGCTGACCCTGGCTCTTGGCGTGGGCGTCAGCCTTATGACCGCATTCACCGTAACCCGCACCCTGCTCGGCCTGGTGGTTGATTTGTTCAAAGATCCAGAACAACGCCCGGGTTTGTTCGGGCTCTAAAGGAATGCATCATGATTAATATTCTTGGTAAACGCTACTACTACTTTGCTCTTTCCCTGCTGTTGATCATTCCCGGACTGATCATTTTGGCAGTCAAAGGCTTGCCGCTGGCTATCGATTTCAAGGGGGGGACGCTGCTTGAGCTTCAATTCCCCACCACGCAGCTGCCTGAAACCAGCGCTGTGATCGCGCTGTACAATGACATGGGTTTCAAAGAGGTTCAGGTACAAACCGCCCTCGGTATTTCCGGTGAACGCGACATCCTGGTAATCCGCTCGCCCTTCATGGACGATACCACCAAGATCGCGCTGGTTGACCAGATGAAAACCGATTTTGGTGTTAGTGAGATTTCCGTCAACCGCTTTGACAGCGTTGGTCCGGTCATCGCTCAACAGGTAACCAGCCGGGCTGCCCTGGCGGTCGCCATCGCTGCACTGGCGGTCATCCTTTACATCACCTATGCGTTCCGCGGCATTCCTCATGCCTTCCGCTACGGTGTATGCGCGATCATCGCCATGCTGCACGATATCTTGATCGTGTTCAGCATCACGGCCATCGGATCTTTGCTGTGGGACTGGCAAATGGACTCGATGTTCCTAACGGCTCTGCTGACGGTGATCGGCTTTTCGACTCAGGACAAGATTGTGGTGTTCGACCGTATCCGCGAGAACAGCAGCTTTCTGCGTAAACTTCCCTTCGAAAAGCTGGCAAACCATTCCATCGTCCAGACCCTACAGCGCTCGATCAATACCCAGTTGATGACCGTCGAATTTATGTTGATGTCGCTGGCGTTGTTTGGCGGCGTCACTTTGCGCGAGTTCGCGGTTATTTTGCTGGTTGGCCTGCTGAGCGGTACCTACTCTTCCATTTTCATTGCTGCACCGCTGCTGGTGGTGTGGGAAAATCAGGAATGGAAGACCTGGTTCCGCAAACAGAGCGCCAACGCCTGAATTGCCTGAACGGTTCGCTGAGTAAACAGGGTCTATGGTCGAAGAATCCAGGACCCTGTTTTTTTGCCTAAACCTGGCATATACTCTCGGATTTTTTAAGTCACCAGAGCCATGGAATCCGGTAAAATGGATTGGGTGAAATTTCACGAAAGCACCGCAATGGCGGCTTACCCTTTCTCGCACAAATTCCAACCTAAACCTACAAAAGAGGAATACTATGCGCAAAGAAGTCGTTCTGATCACCGGCGCAAACGGTGAAATCGGTCATGGGCTTATCACGCACCTGGGAGAACAGGGTAATTTTGGCGTTATAGCGCTGGATGTTCAACCGCTGGATGAAGCCCTCAAGCCGTACGTCGAGAAATTTATTCAGGGGGATATCCTGGATACCATGCTTCTCGGCCGGCTGGTGGCTGAATACGAAATCCGGGCGGTGTACCACCTGGCGTCCATACTCTCGACCAAGGCAGAGTACAACCCGGAAACTGCGCATCGGGTAAACGTGGAAGGAACGCTCAATTTACTGCGTCTGTCGGTGGAACAATCGCAGTGGCAAGGCCGGCCGGTTAAATTCCTCTACCCAAGTTCCATAGCTGCCTACGGTCTGCCCGACCTGGCCACAAAGAATTCGGCCGGGAAGATCAAAGAACACCACTGGCTGGAACCGACCACCATGTACGGCATTAACAAGCTGTATTGTGAACATCTTGGCCGCTATTACACACGTCACTACCGTCAACTGGCTGCCGACCAGGGCCCCACGGCCATCGATTTCCGCTGCATCCGCTTCCCCGGCCTGATCAGCGCCATGACTGTTCCAACCGGCGGCACAAGCGACTACGGGCCGGAAATGCTGCACCATGCCGCGCAGGATTTGCCCTATGACTGTTTCGTCCGACCGGACACCCGCCTGCCCTTCATGGTCATGCCGGATGCCATCAAATCGCTGCTGACGCTGGAAGCTGCCCCAAGGGAAAACCTAAAGCAGTTGACCTATAATGTGACCAGCTTCAGCCCGACTGCGCTGGAATTCCACGACATCGTGCAGCAGGCATTCCCCGGCGCCAGGATCGACTTCAAGCCGCACGCTGCCCGCCAGGGAATTGTCGACACCTGGCCGGCTGATGTGGACGACTCCGCTGCCCGCCGCGACTGGGGTTGGCAGCCCGACTATGATCAGGCGCGCTCCTTTGACGAGTACCTCGTCCCCGCCATTCGCGAACGTTACGCAGCCGTAAAATAACAGGGCATGGCCCAATTTGTAGCTGCCCGAAGTATTTGTGGGTCGGACTTGAAGCGCATCTCTCTTATCAGCCGTAGCCGTAGGGGCACGGGGATTATTATCGGGATAAAGCATAAAGTATAGCCCCGTGCCCAAGCCAACAGGCTTCCCGTATTTCTTGATATAGGCACCGGGCTCAATCCAGTTTCATGTTAATCAATCCCGTTCAGGAACTGTCCCAAAAGTAAAGGGCAGTCCCCTTTGGTTGTGGATGCAGTGTTGAAGTTGAACACTGGAAAAAATAATAAGATCGAGATAAATTTAAGATTTGACAAAGTTGTCTAGATGGTTATAATGTAGGTAATAATTCCCTAATTATTATAAATAGGGCCGGAGTGTATTAGGGAAAAGGTGTGATTTACCAGGGTGGTGGCGGTATATTTACCTGCGAATTGCGTGGCAGCATGCCAAACTGGCCAAATTCCGGTTGACTGAGACAACGCCGTTGCGATCCGCTCCGGGTGGATTGGAATGATGCGTAATCATGAAACGTAAATTCTATATTTGGGGTGCGGTGTTTACCCTCTGCCTCCTGGCCGTCGTTTTGGTGGCTACGAATATAATGGCGCGTGGCGCTTCCCCGGCGGCCGGCATCCCACCCACGGATTTGTCCCCCGGCGCGCAGACGCAAATCGCCGTAATAGCCCAGACACGGGAAGCGGAAGTTCAATCCTCAACCCAGGCGGCTCTGATGGCCTCAGCGTCCCAGGTTCCCAATCCGACGGCGACTTCCGGGCTGCCCAACCCGACCTATTTCCCGCCTTTCAAAGCCACCCAACTTTCGGCGATGATCCAGACACAACAGGCTGGCGTGTACTTGCCATCAGTAGATCCACAAAAATTATATCCGAATTTACATCAGCCTCTCAGCTTTGATGAAGTAATGGATAAAAAGCGAAGCGGGAAATTGGCCGGCTACGGCATCATCACCGATGCGCCCGCTCCGATTTTCCAGCATGGTCCAGAAGTTGGCAAATATGAATTTAACGATGGGGCTTGGGAAGAACACCGGTATGACTCGTTTATTGCGATCTGGTCCGGCCACCTTCGCGATTATCCAGAACAAGGGATTGTTATAGTAGGCATCATGCCTCATTACAATCCTCTTCAAGAAGGTTTTGTCTTTCAAAGCCCGGAGGCCGCCGGGGATTTGCGCATCACCGGCGCGATAGGCGAGCGGCTCATTCTCAACGCTGCACAGGGAAGGACCTTCTATTTCGACGTCGCTGCGCTGTCTTTTATCGACAATTTAGCGGAGCAGGTGCCCACGGCTACGCCTGTCCCAACCGCAACCTCTTTTACTACGTCTGGACCCATCGATGATGCTGCTGAAATTCCTTATCGGGTGTTTGACTATCAGAGCAACAATAACGATTTGCATTTCACAATCAGCTCTCCCACTGACTTCGATTGGTTTGGCTTCTATACAGTGAAACCCGGTACCATCACTGTCTCCCTGGTCCGGCTGGCAGGTAACTACGGATTACGGCTGGTGCGTTTAGCAGACGTCCTTCATGGGGGAGAAATCGTCGGGGAGGACGTCACTCCAGGGCAAGGCAGAAAGGAAATAGTATTGCCAGATGCTCCCGCCGGAAGATACCTGGTGCGGGTGTGGAGCCTGGATGGCTCCTTTAGCGCGGACCAGCCTTATATCCTGCGCTTCGACGCGCCCAGCCCGGAGAAGGTGACCCCCATTCTGGAGTGCGTGGCGGACAACGGGGATGGAAGCTATACGGCGCGCTTCGGCTACGACAATCCCAATCCCTTCGTGGTGGTGGTTCGCGCCGACCGTGACAACTCCTTCCAACCACCCCCGGTGTTCCGTACCGGCCAACCTGAATCCTTCGCCCCCGGGCGGGTGGTCGATTGGTTTGGTGTGCTGTTCGACGGTACTGGGCTGACCTGGGTCCTGGATGGACATGCTGTGACGGCCAATCGCAATTCGCCACGGTGCCCATAAGTTTTTAATCGTTCGGGGTATTGGCAGCAGATGTGAGGTGCGTTTACCCGCAGGGTGCCCTTTAAGCACGATTAAGAGGCTTTCCAAAAAAAGGGGTTTATGACAGGCAAAATCTCATATTTGCGGGTCGGCATAGAGCCCGGCCCGCATTTTGTTAGATATTCGAAATCCATCTTCGTGATGGAAAATTAACAATTATGGGTTATCATCGAATCTCAAACCAAAATTTTTGAGGAATACCATGTCAGCAAAAGTTCCATTTGAATCCCGCGAAAAAATTCCCTTTAAAACCGAAACCAGGCAAATTCTCAACATCTTAATTCACTCACTTTATTCCGAACGGGAAGTATTTATCCGCGAATTGATCTCCAACGCCTCCGATGCGCTGACCCGCATGCAGTTCGAGCTGCTGACCAACCGGGACGTGCTGGATGCAGATGCCGAAGCGGGCATCTGGGTCAGCGGCGACCCGCAGGCAAAAACTCTGACCATCCGCGACAACGGTATCGGGATGGATGCACAGGAAATGGCTGAAAATCTGGGTACCATTGCCCATTCGGGAGCGCGCGCTTTCATCGAGGCTGCCGCTGAACAGCCGGGCGCCATCAGCGACATAATCGGCCAGTTCGGCGTCGGGTTTTACTCGGCCTTCATGGCCGCCGAATCAATCGAAGTGGTATCGCGCAGCTACCACCCGGGCGGCACTGCTGCCCGCTGGGTTGCACAGGATGAAGAAACCTTTTCCATCCAGCCCGCTGAGAAAGCCGACCGCGGCACGATCATCGTAATCCACCTCAAAGAGGATGCGCAGGAATTCGCTCAGGAAGACCGCCTGCGCGAAATCATCCGCAAACACAGTGACTTCATCCCCCACCCTATTTTCCTCGGAAGCAGCACCGAACCGGTCAACCAGCAGAGTGCTATCTGGCGCAAACAGCCCTCGACATTGAAGAACGAAGACTACACTAATTTCTACCGCCAGTTCACGCTCGATCACCAGGAACCGCTGCTTAAACTTCATCTCACTGTGGACGCGCCGGTGCAGATGTATGCGTTGTTGTATGTGCCGCAATCGCCGGAACGCAGTATTTTTTCGCCCCGCAAAGATGAAGGCGTGAAGCTATATGCGCGCAAAGTGCTGATTCAAGAATATTCCAAGGATCTGCTGCCGGCCTACCTGCGTTTTGTGGATGGGGTGGTCGATTCGGAGGATTTGCCGCTCAATGTGGCGCGCGAATCGGTGCAATCCAACCGGGTCATGGCGCAGCTCAAACGCGTCATCACCAATAAGCTAGTCGATGCACTGAACACCCTGGGAAAAGAGCAGCCTGAGAAGTACGCGCAATTTTGGAAGGTTTACAGCCGTTATATCAAAGAGGGCATCGCCACCGACCCTGAAGCATTGGTTCCATTAACTCCCTTGCTGCGCTTCCAAACCGCCAAAAACCCAACCGGTTGGACTTCGTTGGAAGAATATACGTCCGCCAGTCCATCGCATCAGGATAAAATCTACTACCTGCTTGGCGACAACGAACGCCTGCTCGCTTCCAGCCCGCACCTGGAGGGATTTAAAGCACAAGGTACGGACGTTCTGTTGATGGCTGATCCGCTGGATTCTTTTGTCCTCCTAAAATTGGAGCAATTCGACGGCAAGCAGTTGGTCAATGCCGCTCAGGCGGACGCGCCCGTTCAAACGGTCGATCAACCAGAACCTGAGCCCGAGACTTCCCTGGGCGAAGAACAGCGCAGCCAAATGTTGGAACGGATTCGGTCTGTCCTGGGCGACCGGATTGCAGATGTTCGCGCTACCGACCGGTTGGTCGAATCGCCGGCGCGCCTGGTGGACGCGGACGGGGCGATGAAACCGGAAATCCAACGTGTCTACCGCCTGCTCAACCAGGAAATGGATGCTCCCAAGAAAGTGCTGGAGGTCAATTTACGCCACCCGCTCATCCAGCGCCTGGCGCTTACCGCTGCGGAAAACACGGTCACGCCATTGGTGATCGAGCAGCTATATGAAAACGCCTTGCTCCTGGAGGGCAGCGTCACGGACCCGGCAAAAATGATAGCGCGCATTCAAGATTTAATGACAGCCGCGCTGGAAAATTCCCATGACCAATAAACCGCGTGTTTTCGTTACCCGCGCCATTCATTCGGAGGCCCTGGCAAAACTAGCAGCCGAAGCCGAGGTAGAAGTCTGGCCGGAAGCTTACCCGCCATCCAAAGAAGTTCTGTTGGCGAAAATGGGCAGCGTCAACGGACTGTTGACCATGTTGACCGACCCAATCGATGAGCAGGTGATCGCCAGAGGAACCCCGGCGCTCAAGGTCATTGCCCAGCTTGCAGTTGGCTATGACAATATCGATGTCGCGGCTGCTACCCGGCATGGCATACCGGTCGGTCACACCCCGGGCGTGCTTACAGAAACGACGGCCGACTTCGCCTGGGCGCTGTTGATGGCAGCCGCCCGGCGGGTGGGTGAGGCTGAACGCGAGGTGCGATCCGGATTGTGGCAACCCTGGGGGCCGGACGTCCTTACCGGGTTGGATGTTTACGGTAAAACCCTGGGCATCGTCGGCCTGGGTCGGATAGGCAAGGCGGTAGCCCGCCGGGCGCGCGGTTTTTCGATGAAAGTGCTGTACAACAGCCCTACCCGTGACCTGGATGCCGAGCAAGAGTTGGACGTGGAATACGTCACCCTGGAACGGCTGCTGGCGCAGTCCGATTTTGTCTCGCTGCACCTGTATTATTCAGCGGAAGCCCATCACCTGCTCAACCGCACTGCATTTGAGCAAATGAAACCCAATGCTGTGCTGGTTAACACCGCGCGCGGTGCAATAGTTGACCCGGAAGCGCTGACCTGGGCGCTGCAAACTCGCCGGATTGCGGCAGCCGGCATCGACGTATTCGATCCTGAACCCATCCCGGCAAATCACCCGCTGCTCCAGCTTGAGAATGTCGTCATTACCCCGCATATCGCCTCAGCGGGCAAAGAAACCCGTCAAAAGATGGCGATGATGTCCGTAGAAAATATATTGGCCGGATTAAAAGGCGCACCCATCCCATATTGCGCCAACCCACAAGTATACGAACCGCGCGGAACATAACCCCGGCAGGCAAGGAACTGCGGCCGTAGGGCGTGTTTTCCCAAGCACATAGCGCAATTTCGATAGAGATGGCGCTGGACTTTATTCGAATCGGGTAAACGCACCGATCTCGATATGACAAATAAAAATTTATCGTCATTGGCGCGTACTGTCAAAAAGATGATAAATATACTGTTAACAAAGTACGTTTGTTTCACGTAAAATTGTTTACAATGTTCGTGTCATTCCTTTCAAGATGTCTGAGAAGTTCAGCGTTTCCCACTTATAACCACCGCAACCCGAAATAGACACCATCGGGCGAGCGGTGTCTGCATTTCTGAGATATCTTGTTTAGGCGGAGGACTTCCCTCCCCGAATAAAGCGGACCAACAATTACAACACCCAACTCAGGAGGAAGTATCGTGAAAAATGAAGTCTTAGACAGCCTGCTTACGCCAAAGTCCGTTGCCGTGGTTGGTGCATCCACGACCCCCGGCAAAATCGGATATTCTGTAATAAAAAACCTGATCGAAGGCGGTTACACAGGCAAAATCTATCCGATCAACCCCACCGCCGAGGAAATTCACGGAATTAAGTGTTATTCCGCCATTGAGAAAGTCCCTGGATCGATCGATGCCGCCATTATTACAGTCCCCTCGAAGCTGGTGGATGGCGTAACTGATGAATTGGGACGCAAAGGCGTCAAGGGCATGATTGTGATCACCTCAGGCTATTCCGAGGTAGGTAATCGCGACCTCGAGCAGGCGTTGGTCAAAAAGGCCAACGGCTACGGCATTCGCGTCCTTGGACCCAACATTGTGGGCGTCCTCTCTAATACGGATAAATTCAACGGCTCATTCGCTCCGTTCCTGCCCCTGCCGGGAAAAGCCTCTCTGGTCTCCCAGTCTGGCGCCCTGCTGATCGCACTCGATGCCGCCACTTACACCCGCCGCGTTGGCTTTGACAAACTCATTTCCATCGGCAATATGTCTGATGTTGATTTCGCCGATATTGTTTCCTGGCTCGATAACGACCCGAACACCTCCTGCATCACCCTGTATATCGAAGGCTTTAAGGACGGACGGGCTTTCATCGATGCCGCCCGCAAAGCCAACAAACCCATCATCGCCCTGAAAGCTGGCGTTTCTGCCCACGGCGCAGCCGCGGCTGCTTCCCACACCGGTTCATTGGCAGGTGCTGCCAAAGTTTATGGAGCCGCCCTGCAGCAGGCTGGCGTCATTCAGGCTACGGATTTAAACAACCTTTTCGACCGCACCCTGGCACTCTCGCAACAGCCTCCCATGAAGGGTGACAACCTGCTTATCATTACCAACGGCGGTGGTATTGGCGTACTGGCGACCGATGCAGCAGAACGCGCCGGCTTACCGCTAAAATTCGCCCCGGCGGACGTTCAACTCGAGTTGAAGAAACACATGCCTGAATTTGGTTCTGCCAAGAATCCGGTCGATCTGACTGGCATGGCGGGCAACGATTGGTACGGCGAATCAGTGCGCTACGCCCTAACTCATCCCTGGACCGAAGGCCTGGTAATCCTATATTGTGAAACCGCCATCACGGAACCTATGGAGATTGCCCATTCGCTCAAGAAAGCGATCGATGAAGCGGGGATCAAGGATAAACCGGTCACTATATCCTTTGTCGGTGGCGAGAAATCCGATAATGCCATGCGCTACCTGATTGAAAATGGTATTCCTGCCTACGGCGCCCCCGACATCGCGGTAGACGCCATTTCCTCCCTGCGTGAGTTCGCCCGCATGAAAGCGCTTTCTGCCCAGACCACTGAGCCTTGTGCAGCTTTCGACACAGAAGTTGCCCGCGAAGTAATCCGCAAAGCCCGCGCTGACGGGCGCGACTCGCTAACCGAGATCGAAGCCAAAGAGGTCTTCTCGGCGTACGGTATGCCCGTTACCAGCACCGAACTTGCCAAAAATGAAGACCAGGCTGTTGCGCTGGCCAAGAAGATCGGCTTCCCGGTGGTCATGAAGATCGTCTCCCCCGACATCCTGCACAAATCGGATGCCGGCGGTGTGAAAGTCAACATCAAAGACGAGGCGGGTGTTCGCGAGGCCTTCAAGACCATCCTAAAAAACGCGAAAGAATACAAGGCTGCTGCTGATATTCACGGAATCGCAGTCCAGGAAATGGCGCCCTGGGGTACGGAGGTCATCCTGGGTTCGGTCAACGACCCGACCTTTGGCCCTACCATCATGTTCGGTCTCGGCGGTATCTTCGTCGAAGTGCTCAAGGACGTCACCTTCCGCGTAGCGCCCGTCGCCGATACTCAGGCGCGCCGCATGCTGGATGAAATTCGCGGCGCCCCCATCCTGGCGGGTGTGCGCGGTGAAGAACCACGTGATCGCAAAGCATTGTCCGAGGTTATTTGCCAGTACTCGACCATGATCATCGACCTGAAGGATGAGATCGCCGAATCAGACGCCAACCCGGTGTTGGTGTACGAACACGGCTCCGGCCTCA
>MGMG01000074.1 GCA_001796355.1 Chloroflexi bacterium GWB2_54_36
AAGATTTTATGAAATGCATGAAGACCGCTACATTGAACTACTCTGGCCATCTTTTAGTCTGGTGCGTGATCTTGACGATACTCGAAATGCAAGATATGGATGTTACTATACACAAAAAAGACCGCTAACATTAGCGGCCTTGGATAATTCCTTACCAGGGATATAGGAGCCTTCTCACCGCAGTGGAATTCTCACACGGCATGAAGCCGATTTTCATCCGCTGGTACATTTAGTATAGCATGGTTTGGGTAAAATTCAAATGGAGGGTTAAAAGATGAATGTGTCAGAACTTTATGCTCTGTTGCAAAAAATGTCTGGTGAAAATTGCTTTACCTTGAGTAGCGACAATCCGGCAGAAATGGAGGTGGATCAGAACGGCATTACAGTAATTTACCCCTCAGGGCACGAGGTCTTTATCCCTCGCCAGATGGTTGAACTTGCAATTCATACAATTACCACCAGAGGGGAGTTAACCGTGGATGATGTTCATTTAGGCATAACCAAAAAGCACCGAACAAGAACCGACAAGCTGATGGCGGTAATCCGAAAACTGCCAGGGGTCACGATACAAAAATACCCCAGAAAACTTTTCTACAATAAGTAAGCCATATCTACGCAAATCCGAAACCGAAACACCTTAAATTTTTTCCATACGAAGGGGCTGTCCCAAAAGCAGGTGGAGGTGGAACCCAGACCCTACCGGTAGGGGGTATCCAAAAAGTAACAGGCGGCGCTTTTGGGGTGGTGAGCATCGGGGCGGGTCTGATGGGAATTATCGCGTGCAAGATATGCCCTTCGATTTCCAAGACATTTGCCAATATTTACCGGACCCGCCCCTACGGAACCCTGGACAAAAATCGATGCCATTTCGTGAAAATCCCCGTGCCGCTACAATGACAAAATTATTCTTTTCAGACAACTCCCCCGGCTTATTCCATTAATCCTGTTGACATCCATCCCTAAACCTGCTATCCTAATAAAAACGTTTGCGCAAACGTTTTCTTGTCGGAAATCCCATGAGCCGTATAACCATAAAAGATGTAGCCCGCGAAGCGGATGTGTCCATTTCGACTGTGTCGCATGTGATCAACGACACGCGTTTTGTCGATCCGGTAACCAAGCAGCACGTTCAGGACGCACTAAAGAAACTCGGCTACCGCCCCAATAACGTTGCCAGAAGTTTGCGCAGCGGGGTAACGAAAACGATTGGCCTGATCGTCCCGGATGCATCCAACCTGTTCTTTGCCGAGATTGCCCGCAAAATCGAAAACTACGGTTTTCAACAGGGCTACAGCGTCATTCTCGGAAATTCTGATAACGATCCGGCCAAAGAAATCCAGTACATCCACACGCTGTTAGCCAAATCGGTGGACGGCGTTATTTTCATCTCGGCTGGCGCAGAATTGCGCAATTTCAAGCAATTTGCCGACAGTAATATTCCGGTGGTGGTGGCTGATCGGGTGGTGCCGGTCGAACTGGCCGATGTGGTGCTGGTCGATAACGAGCAGGGCGGCTACGACGCCACCCGCTGTCTGATCGAGTTGGGCCACACCCTTATCGGCTGCATCACCGGCCCAAACGACTTGTCACCCAGTATGCAGCGGCTCGATGGATATAAACGGGCTTTGCAGGAAGCCGGCATCCCCTTCAGATCCGAGCTGGTCGTCACGGGCGATTTCCAGATACAAGGCGGCTGCGATGCCATGAATCAATTACTGCAAGCGCCCGAGAGACCCGACGCCGTTTTTGTTTGCAACGATATGATGGCGGTTGGCGCCATGACCAGCGCGCGCAATGCCGGGTTGGCCATCCCCGCCGACCTATCCATTATTGGATTCGATGATATCGAACTGGCTTCAGCGGTGTCGCCAACTCTGACCACCATTGCGCAACCGATCGATGAAATGGCCCGTTACGCCACCGACCTGCTGATCCAGCGCCTGAGCGGCCGCCGCAAGGATGCGAATCAACGCATTATCTTGAAAACGACCTTGATCGAGCGCGCATCCACAGCCAGGAGGAAGCCATAACATGGGGCTGATCACCGTCATTGGCAGCTTGAACATGGACCTGGTGGTGCGCACCCCAAAAATGCCGCAGGCGGGTGAAACTCTGGCGGGCACAGAATTTCACCTCATCCCCGGCGGCAAGGGCGCCAACCAGTCGGTCGCTGCTGCTCGCGCCGGCGCGCCCACCCGCATGGTTGGGCGGGTTGGAACGGATGCCTTTGGGCCAGTCCTGCTGGATTCGCTCACCGCAGCCGGGGTGGGTACTTCCGGGGTGGCCGCATTAAGCGAAGTCACTACCGGGACCGCCACCATCGTGGTGGAAGACAGCGGTGAAAACCGCATCATTGTCGTCGCCGGGGCTAACGGGCAGGTGTCTTTAAACTTTATCAATGACCAGTGGCCGGCTATCCGCCAGTCTGATCTGATTTTGCTGCAGCATGAAATTCCACTATCGACGGTGCACCATATCATCGAGCGGGCTTACGCCGAAGGGATTCGGGTGATGCTCAATCCAGCTCCGATTTACTCGATTCCGCGCGGCGCTCTGGCAAAAGTTGACACCCTGATTTTGAACGAAGTCGAAGCCAGCGCTTTGACCGGCCTTAAAGTGACCGACCTGGCGACCGCTCGCATCGTGGCTGCCACGCTAACCGACCTGGGGGTGAACACGGTCCTTATCACGCTTGGATCCAATGGCGCGATCCTCCACAATTCACACCATGAGCTCTTCCAACCGGCCTTCAAAGTCGAGGTGGTGGATACCACGGCTGCTGGAGACACTTTCACGGGTGGGTATGCCGCCTCGATCTTGAGCGGCAAACAACCGCCTGAAGCCCTCATGTACGCCGCGGCAGCTTCCGCGCTGGCAGTCACCCGCCTGGGCGCGCAAACATCCATCCCCTCCAGGGATGAGGTCGAGGCATTTATGGCCGCCCAAACCACCAAAATGAATGGGTCCCCGATGTTCAAATTCAATGGAGGTGATTAGAGAGTAGAATTTGCGTTTCAACCGTTGTTTTTGTCCAAATTAACAGAGGAGAGAACCATGAAAAAGCTCGTTATGCTGTTGACTGTTTTAACCATCATCGCCGTTTTGGCCGCAGGTTGTACGCCAAAAGCGGCTGGGCCAGAAACCACAAAAGTTGTGTACCTGATCAACGGGTCATTGGGCGACAATGCCTTCTATGATTCGGGTCAGGCGGGTATGGAAAAGATCAAAACCCAGTACGGGGTCGAGATTCGCACCATTGAAGACGGGTACGATCCCGCCCAGTACGAACCTTCACTCGAGGCGGCCGTGGGCTATTCCGATGTCATTTTCGTCATCTCCTACGGCTTCGAGGACCTGGTCAAGGAATATGCCGATAAATATCCGGAGAAGATCTTTGTCAACCTGGATACGGTGGTGCAGAATGAAAAGGGCACGATCACCTCTGTCGATTACATCGAAGAGGAAAGCGCTTTCCTGACCGGCGTGGTGGCCGGTATGTTGACGCTCGATACCAGCATCCCCAACGTCAATGCTGAGAAGATCATCGGCGCCGTTGGCGGCGACCAGGACCCCGTCATCGATGCCTTCATGTTCGCGTACGAAAATGGCGCCAAGTATGTCGACCCTGAGATCGTGATGGAACGCAAGTACCTGGGCGACTGGGTCGATACTGCCAAAGGCAAACAGGCCACCTTGCAACTCTACGATATGGGCGCGGATATCGTCTTCCAGATCGCCGCGGCAGCCGGCATGGGCGTCTTGCAGGCCTCGGGCGAGCGCGACCTGTACTCCATCGGCGTGGATACCAACCAGAACCCCCTGGTTCCCGGGCATGTGGTGGCCTCCGACATCAAGGATATCGGTCTGGCCATCACCAATATTTACGCCACCATCAAGGACGGCACCTACCAACCCGGCCAGGTCTTGAATTACGGCCTGGCGACCGGGGGCGTGAATGTGGTCTTCGACGGCAATGAAAATGTGCTGCCGCAGGCCATTATCGATAAGGTAAACGAACTGCGCCAGCAGATCATTGACGGTACCCTGAAGGTCGAAATCTACGTGCCATAGGTTTCGATCCCCGAAACCTGTGGATTTCCGGGGGTGCTGGCCTGTACAGCATCCCCGGAATATATCGCGCAAGAAAGGATTTACCCGGTGGCCGATATTATCGAAATGGATCGAATCGTCAAGATCTTTCCGCCCTCCCTGGTGGCGCTGGACGCCGTCAGCGTAAAATTCTCCAAAGGAGAGATCCATGCCATCGTCGGTGAAAACGGCGCCGGCAAATCCACGTTGATGAAGATCCTGTACGGCATGCAGCCGGCCGATTCGGGTGAGATGCTCTACAACGGAAAAAAAGTAAAATTTTCCGACCCCGGCGAAGCCATTTTGGCCGGAATCGGCATGGTGCACCAGGAGATCATGCTGATTCCGCAATATACCGTCTGGGAAAACGTGGTGTTGGGCTATGAACCCGTCAAGTTTGGCGGTCGCCTGGACGCAAAAAAAGCGCGCGAACTGGTTAAACAAAAGATCGATGAATTTGGCTTTAATTTGAACCCGGACGCGAAAGTGGAAGACATATCCGTTGCAGCCCGGCAAAAAGTTGAAATCTTGAAACTATTGTTCCGCAATGTTTCCGTGCTGATCATGGATGAGCCCACCTCGGTGCTCACCCCGCAGGAGATTCCGCAATTGTTCGGCGAGTTAAAACGTCTGCGGGATAACGGCCATACCATTTTATTTATCAGCCATCATCTCGAGGAAGTGCTGGAATTGTCCGATCGGATCACGGTTCTGCGCAAGGGTAAAAAAGTGGGCACCATCAAGGCGGTCGAAGCCACCAAAGCCGGTCTGGCGCAGATGATGGTGGGGCGCGAAGTGATTTTTGACTCCATCCGCAAAAATCAGACGGCCGGCGAGGTGTTGTTCGAGACCAGCGGCCTGAATTACACCGACCCGGACAAACGCCCGCGATTGATCGACGTCAATATTCAGGTGCGGGCCGGCGAAATCGTCGGGGTAGCCGGCGTGGAGGGCAACGGTCAACTGGAGCTCGTCAACCTGATTATGGGGTTGATCGAACCGACCAGCGGCAGCATCAAAGCCGTGGGCGAAGATATCACCCGTAAACCCATCCTGGAGAAGCGCAAGCGGGTCGCCTTTGTGCCCCAGGACCGGGCCAATATGGGCGCCAGCATCGCCGCAAATATTGCCGAAAATGTGATCATGACCCATCACCGGCTGGATCAGCGCTTTACCCGCTGGGCTGGCCGAATACTGGATTTCAAACAGGCAGCTTCTTTTACCGATGAAGTCCGCCGGAAGTTTGATATCCAGATGTCTTCGGGTGAAGCCGTTTTCAAATCGCTTTCGGGCGGCAATCAACAGAAAGTGATCCTCGGGCGCGAGCTGCTACTGGAAGCGCCGTTCATCCTGCTGGACCAACCCACGCGCGGTCTGGATGTCGGCTCGATCGAGTACGTGCATCAGCGGATTATCGATATGCGGGCGCAGAAACGCGGCATCTTGATGATCTCCGCCGACCTGGAAGAGCTGTTCCGCTTGACCGACCGGATCGTGGTGATGCATAAGGGCCGGGTGGTGGCTGACCTGGTCACCGAAAAGACGAATGTGACCGAAGTGGGTTACCTGATGCTCGAAGGGGCCGCCTATGAAGCGTAAAATCCTGGTCAATGTGGTGGGCGTCCTGCTGGCCTTCCTGCTGGGGGCTGTGGTGATGTTGGTGCAGGGGTATAACCCGCTGGAAACCTATTACCGCCTGTTCGAGTATTCGCTGGCGCCGGGCAAGATCGCCTACACCCTCAGCAAATCGGTGCCGCTGGTGCTGACCGGCATGTCCGCGTCGGTGGCCTTCGCCTCCGGCCCGATCAACCTGGGGCAGCCCGGCCAGTTGTTGATGGGCGCATTATTGGCCACCATCGGCGGCCTGTATATCGATCTTCCGCCGCTGCTGATGATCCCCTTCCTGCTCATGCTGGCAATGCTGGGCGGCGCGTTGTGGTCGGGAGTGGCAGCGCTGCTCAAATACTGGTTCAACATGAGCGAATTCATCACCACCCTGATGTTGAATATGATCGCCGATTTCTTCACCTACTGGGCGATCAATTATCCGTTTTTCGAAGCCAACGCCAACCATCCGCAGACGCCCTTCATTGCACGCAGCGGATGGATGCCGGAGTGGGGTAACTTCAACTCCAGCGTCATCGTCATGGTGCTGGCCTTTGCGGTCATCTGGTTCATCGTCAACCGCTCCACTGCCGGTTACGAATGGCGCTTATCCGGGCAGAACAGCCTGTTCAGCCGGTTGGGCGGGGTGAACATCAGCAAAAACTACCTGGTGGTCATGCTGCTGACCGGCGCATTGGCCGGTCTGGCCGGCGGACTGGTGGTTATGGCGGGGCCGCACCGCTTTATTAAAGATATCGGCGGCAATTATGCCTGGGACGGGGTGATGATCGCCATGGTGGCCAATTCCGGCATCATCCTGACGCTGGTTTTTGGCTTCTTCTTCAGCGTGCTGCAAACCGGCTCGCTCGGCATGGAACTGATCACCGCCGTCCCCAAAGAGCTGATTCAGGTTCTGCAGGCGGTCATTGTCCTGATTGTGGTGGCCGGGCGCGGCTATTTCGAAACCTTCTTCGCAAAGCTGGAGGCCAGGCGGAAGATGAGGGAGAGGATCGCATGAACATCATCATCGGGCTGATTAATGGCATGATCACCTCCGCCACGCCAATCCTGCTGGCAGCTCTGGGCGGCTCGCTGACCTATTACGCCGGCATCTTCAACATCGCCATGGAAGGCATGATGCTCGGCGGCGCCTTCTTTGGCATGCTCGGCTCGTATTACTTCCACTCCTGGCCGATAGGCATCCTCTTCGCCATCCTGGGCGCCATTCTGATGGCGCTGATCTTCATCCTGTTCGCGGTGGTGTTGAAGATGGATGAATTCATCACCGGCATCGGGCTGAACCTGTTCTCGGTGGGCGCCACCACCTATATGCTGCGCCAGATCTTCAAGGTGAAGGGCGCATTTTCCAGCCCGGAGATCGTCCCCATCCCCAAAATCGACATCCCCTGGATCAAGGATATTCCGGTGGTTGGGGAGATCATCAGCGGACAGAACCTGATTGTGTACCTGACCTTGTTGGCTACGATCGCGGTCAGCTACCTGGTGTTCAAAACCCGTTTTGGGCTGCGCTTGCGGGCAGCCGGCTATAACCGCACCAGCTTGGATACCAGCGGCGTTTCCGCCAACCGCATCCGCGTCTGGTCGCTGATCCTGTGCGGCGTCCTTACCGGGCTGGCGGGGTCGTTCCTCTCGCTGGGCTATGTCACCCTGTTCTCGGAAGGGATGTCGGCCGGCCGCGGCTGGATTTCGCTGGCGGCTGTGATCCTGGTATCGGGCAACCCCACCGGCATCGCGCTGATATCCCTGCTGTTCGGGTTCACCGACGGGCTGGGGCTATTTATGCAGCGCTCGTTACCGTCACAATTCACCTCGATGGTGCCGTATGTGGCCACCCTGATCGCCCTGTTCGTGTACTCGGTGCGGCTGAAGAAAAAACAAACGATTTAAGAATTGGAGTAAGAGATGAGCAAACAAGCCTGGCAACTTGAGAAAGAAATGCGGGATGCGGCCGTGCCGGTGGACCGGCGCAAGGTGGGATCGCATTGGATCAAGTCGGATATGGAGTTCCCGCACGGCGATGAATTGCTGCGCTGGAACTGGAATGTAAAGGTGCCGGGTTCGTCCGCGCCGGACGTGTTCTTTCTGAGCATGGTGCAGGACTGGGCCAACCAGGGATATGACGTCAGCGCGGCGGAAGCCTTGATCCCCGAGGGCCGGGCACTGGAAGCCAGCAACAACCTGACCGATCTGCGGGTGGTGAGCGCGCGCATCATGAAAGCGCTCAAGGACGCCCCAAAAATTGAGGAGCATCCCTATCATCAGTATGAGCACCCGGCCGCCTGGGAGGATGTGAAAGCCGCCATGCCTGCCAGCCAGGGATATAAACCGCTATCCGGCTGGCAGGACGCCTATGCGCCGCGCATCCTGCAGGGATGGATCGGACAACTGGCAGGCGGCTCCTTTGGCACCGCCATCGAGGGCTACGTTGGCGCGCAGATCGCCCATGTTTACGGCGAGGTGCGCGGGTATATCACCCAACCGGAAACCATGAACGATGATGCGGTCTATGAACTGCTGCTGCTGGACGTCTTTGAAAAGACGGGCAGAGCCATTACCTCGGACTTGCTGGCGGATGAATGGGTGCGGCAACTGCCTTACGGCGTTTCGGCGGAAGGCGTGGCGCTGCGCAACCTGAACCTTGGCATCTACCCGCCCGAATCCGGCACCTTCTTGAACCCGTACTGCGACTGGATCGGTGCCCAGATGCGCGGCATGGTGTGCGGCATGCTGGCGCCCGGCGACCCCATGGAAGCAGCCCGCCTGGCGCACATCGACGCGGTTATCTCGCACGCCCGCAACGGTGTCTATGGCGAGATCTATGCCGCCGTCCTGACCGCGCTGGCCTTTGTGATGGACGACCCGCGCGAAATTCTGACGGTCGCCGCTGGTTACATCCCGGCCAAAAGCGAATACGCTGCCAAGCTGGCGTTCTGCTTCGGCGTCCTCAAGGCCGAGAAAGAGCCGCAGGCGGCCTGGCCGCAGTTGGAAAAACACTTCGAGCGCTACAACTGGATTCACGCTTACCCCAACCTGGCGGCGGATCTGTTCGCGTTGTGGTACGGCGGCGGCGATTTTACCGAAACCATGGCGCTGCTGGCCAAAGCCGGCTACGACGTGGACTGCAACGGCGGGCTGGTGGGAAACGTGCTGGGCGTGATCAAAGACGTGCCGCAGGCCTGGGCCGGGCCGATCGGCGACCTGCTGGAGACCTACATCAAGGGCAAGGAACGCTTGTCGATCAAGGCGCTGGCGGCGAAGACGGTCAGGCTGGCGAAGAAAAACCAGTAAGGTTGAGAACCTGAGGATTGAGGGCTGTCTTGAATGGAGAGACAGCCCTTTATTGTCTTAATTTGCATTATGAACACCAGCACTCAATCAAGACGACCACAACCAGCAAGGTTTAACAAAGTGATGCAAAGGTGAACCCGGATTGGGAGTGTCATTTTTTGCCAGGCGCGCGTCTGAGGTTGGTTTCTGCTTTACGGATGGAAACCAGTGAGGAGCGGCAGATCGGGAAGCGCGATTGTGCTGGCAAGTCATTTGATTGTTAAAGAATGATGGATATTTCTGACTCGAATTTACAGAAATAAGGTTGCGTAATCCGCCCCAATTGTTATTGTAAAATCCTTTATGTTTATTTGAAATAACAACGTTTTTATTGCAATAAGTTATCATATATGCTAATATAATGCGATGGAATTTGATGAGCTGCTCAAACTAATTGGCGATGATCCGGTCTTTGAATCCTCCTTACTCCTTGCCGGGAATATCAACCCCAAAATTGTCCGCCTCCAGCTTACCCGTTGGGTTAACAGTCGACGTATTTATCAGTTGCGACGGGGGTTGTATTCAATTGCGCCACCTTACCAGAAAATTCAACCGCATCCCTTCCTGGTTGCCAATCACTTGCAGCGGTCATCCTATGTGAGTCTGCAATCTGCGTTGGCTTTCTACGGCTTGATCCCGGAAAATGTCAATATTACTGTAAGCGTTACTACTGGTCGCCCTGAACGATTGGAAACGCCTCTGGGTATTTTTGAGTTCCGGCATATCAAATCGAACCTTCTTTTCGGTTACCAAATGATTGACCTGGGTGGGCAAAACGCATTGGTGGCAACACCTGAAAAAGCGCTGCTGGATCTATTGTATTTGCAGCCAGCGGGTGAATCTCCAAAATATTTACAAGAGTTGCGTTTACAGAATTTGGTCCGCCTTAATCCAGGTCTGTTGATGAAACATTCCAAAGTCTTTGACTCTCCAAAAATGAGCAAAGTTGCAAAGGCCATTTCCCAATGGATGCCTGGTGAAACAAGTGAGTATGAGGAACTATGAAAGACTATTTAGCGAGCCTGGTAAAGCAAACAACCTCCCCGCTGGAAGGTCGAAACCTGGCAAGGGAATACCTTCAAGCTCGAATCTTAGGTTCATTGCAACGGTCTGGTGCCATGATTCCTTTAGCATTTCATGGTGGAACGGCGCTGCGGTTCCTCTATTCCCATGGTCGGTTCTCTGAAGATCTCGACTTTGCGCTGGAAGGTAATCGTCAACGCTATGATTTCCGATCCTACTTGCAGGCGATTCGATCTGAATTGACTCCCGAAGGGTATCAGGTTGAATTAAAAGTCAACGATAAAAAAACAGTTCATAGTGCGTTCGTCCGTTTT